>PWJM01000120.1 GCA_003560915.1 Syntrophomonadaceae bacterium | reverse complement strand
TTTAGAAGAAGAGAGCACGGAAACAGTTTCTTCAAGTTCAGAAGAAGAGAGCACGGAAACAGTTTCTTCAAGTTTAGAAGAAGAGAGCACGGAAACAGTTTCTTCAAGTTCAGAAGAAGAGCCCACGGAAGCAATTGCTCCAAGTTTAGAAGAAAGTAAACCGGAGATTGATTCCAACAATAAGCATGCATCAAATAAACGCTTCTTAATACCTGAAGGAATGAGAGGAATTCCTGTTTCGATCAGCAACCCGGAATATCTGGCAGAATGCATAGATTCTGGAGACAGGGTAGACGTACTGGTTATTTACACTGAGGAAAGATTTAATCGCGAGCTTTCAGCGACCATTATCGCAGAAAATGCTTTGATAATTTCATGGCTGGAGGAAAAAATAAGTGGCATCGTAGAAACAGTAAAAACAAAAATGGCACTTATAGCGGTTACTCCCGTCGAAGCAGAAAAATTAGTTTATGCAAACCTGAAGGGGACAATTCATCTTATAATACGATAAACTTAAACGGGTAGCTGCTTATGCATCAAAGATTGTAAAACACGTGAGACAAGAAGACACAGGAAATGTCTTTTTGTCTCACTATTACTTTAGCGAAAAACAATAAATACAATCATCATGATGATTAGTCTAAAATATTTCCCTGACAGAATTCAAAATTTTATTTAATGAATTTTTGTTTGGGAAATTTTTTTAAGAAATAATATAAAATCATATGTTAATTACTACATATTATTACATAAGATAACAAGGGATTTTACTTTTATCTGTGGAATTAAGTATATTGCTATTGCTGGAAACGGGGAGTGAGATTGGATATGAAGATACTCATTATAGACAACGAATTTTCAGAGATCACAGCTTTAAAAATTATACTGGACAAACTAATTAACGAAAATAATATAATTGTTACAAATAATAATGAAGATTTTTATTCTATTTTGGAAGAAAACCGCATAGGGATTATATTTATTGGTCTTCATCCTCCAAATTATACTGGTTTACAGCACTTGCCCCTCATAAGAAAAATAAGCAATTTTCTCCCTCAAATTATAGTTTATTTTCAGGAAATACACCAAAGTATATTAGAAAAAGCTTTATCCATGGGTGCTGATGATTATTTCTTTTTTAAACAAAACGAACAAGAAATTATTAACCGTATTAAGATTCAGATTAAAGCCAGGAGCAATAACATAAAAGCTGATATCAAGTACAAGAAGCTTGCGGATCATATGTCTGACATTTTTGCTTTTTTAGACAATAACTTAAAAATACGATACTTGAACAAGGAAGCAGAGAGAATAACTGGGATCCCTACCCGAGTAGCCCGAGGAAAGAATATTTATGCTCTTTTTCCGGAAATAAAAGGTACGGACCTGGAAAATAAGTTAGTAAATGCTTTAGATAATCGCATGCCCCAAACCTTATTGACACCATTTGGAAAGGAAAATAAACAAATTAATTATGAAATCAATGTTTACCCAGAAAGTGACGGAATTTCCATCTTTGTAAGAGATATTTCTTATCTGAAAAGCACAGAAGAAATATATAATATAAAAGATGACCAGTTACAGGAAAGCGAACAAGATGATGTTTACTGGTATTGGAATATGAAAACCGGAGAACTAAATTTAAACCAAAGTTGGAAAAAGATGCTCGGTTACGAATCCAGCAGTCATAAATATGATTTTTCCTGGTGGATTAACAATATTCATCCCGAAGATGCTCCACGATTTATGGAGGCCATAAGAGACTATGTAAAAGGATATAAGGATCAATATGAATTAGAGTATCGAATAAAAACCAGTGACAATTCGTGGAGATGGATGTGGTTACGGGGAAAATGTACTCAATGGGATAAAAAAGGGAACCCTGTAAGCATGACCGGCATCCATACAGACATTACCGAACAAAAAAATCTAAAACATTCTATGAGGATCAGTGAAGAACGCTTTCTTTTTGCCTTAAGAGATTCCCCTATCATGGTATTCAACCAGGATAAAGAGCTCCGTTATTTTTGGGGCCATAATCTCTCTCTGGGTTTTTCACTGAAAAAAATATTAGGAAAAACGGATATAGACATTCTACCTCCTGAGGAAGCTAACCTTTTAACGGAAATAAAAAGCAAGGTACTGAACACCGGAGTGGGTTCCCAAAGGGTAGTGAAGCTAACCTATAACGGCCAGAGCTATTACTACCATTTTACCGTGGAACCACTATATGATTCCTCGGGAATTGTTTCAGGTATTACCAGTATTGCCGTGGAAATAACTGAACGGAAAAAAGCAGAAGAAAATTTACGGAGAACTAATGAAAAACTTAACGCCATTATAAACGGTTCCCTCCAGGGGATTATCACCATAAGCCCCGATGGGAAAGTAATAAGTTGGAACAAGGCCGCTGAAGAAATATTTGGTTGGAGAGAAAAGGAAATTATCGGTAAGATGAATCCAATTATTCCTAGGGACAAGATGGATGTTTTCCGGTCTATTCGGCAGCGGTCTATGCAGGGAGAGACTTTTACCGGAGTTGAGTTAACTGCCCAAAATAAAGATGGTGCTCCCGTAGAAATCAGCATATCAAATTCCCTGCTTCGGGATAACACCGGAAGCGTGATTGGGCTAATCAACTTTATTCAGGATATTAGTAAGCGTAAAAAAGCAGAGGAAATTGTTAAAAAGTTTGAAGAAATTGTTAAGCATATGCATATTGGCCTGCACGTTTACTATCTGGAGGAAATTGATGATGAACTTTCATTACAGCTGGTAATAACTAATGATGCGGGATTAATAATTTTAGGAGAAAATCTTTCTGACCAGAAAGACAAAAATATTCAACAATGTTTTCCTAACCTTTGTGAAAAAGGAATACCCCGGGCTTTTGCCCAGGTGATTAGGGACGGAAAACCCGTGCAGCTTGAGGTGGAGTTAAAAGACCTCCAGCACGGCCCCCTCTTTTTGAATTTTAAAGCTTTCCCTCTCCCCAATAATCATGTGGGGGTGCTTTTTGAAGATATCACACAGCATAAAATATTGCAGGAAGAGCTGTTAAAGGCGAGCAAATTGGAATCTGTGGGTCTTTTAGCGGGAGGAATTGCTCATGATTTTAATAATATTTTGACAGTTATTCTGGGGAACATTTCCTTATGTAAAAACTTCATTAATAATGAAGATCAAGTGTTAAAAAAGTTGACTGACACGGTAAAAGCCATTGGACAGGCGAAAGAACTGACATATCAATTACAGACCTTCTCTAAAGGGGGAGCCCCCGTTAAAAAGACTTCCTCAATTGCAGAATTAATACAGGAAGTGTCTCGTTTTTCACTCTCTGGTTCCAATGTCCACTGCATATACTTTTTCCCTGAGGACCTTTACCTGGTGGATATTGACGAAAGTCAAATCAGCCAGGTAATAAATAATCTAATTATAAATGCTGTGCATGCCATGCCGGAGGGTGGGACCATAAAAATTACAGCCAACAACGTAACAGACAGGGATGATATTGATGAAAAACAGCTCAGGGATGATATGGAGTATATTCAGCTGGCCATCGCCGACCAGGGGATAGGAATCAAAAAAGAATATATACAAAAAATATTTGACCCTTATTTCTCAACCAAACAAGAAGGAAGCGGCCTGGGATTGGCCATCACATACTCGGTTATTAAAAAACACGGTGGTTATATCACTGTGGAATCGGAGGAAGGCGTCGGAACTACCTTTTATTTATACCTCCCAGCATCCAAAGTAACAGAGATTAAAAAAGAAGAAAAAACAATAGACATGGTTAAGGGAAATGGAAGGGTATTAATTATGGATGACGAAAAACCCATAAGGGATATTGCTGAGGAGATGCTGACACTTTTGGGATATGAAACCGATTGTGCAAAAGACGGACACGAAGCAATCAATAAATATTTAAATGCCAAAGAAAAAGGAACACCTTTTGACGTTATAATCATGGACCTGACCATACCGGGTGGTATGGGAGGAGAAAAAACCATTAAAAAATTACTGCAAGTTGACCCCCAGGTTAGAGCCATTGTTTCCAGCGGTTATTCCAGCGACCCCATATTAGCCAATTATAATCAATATGGTTTTAGAGGTATCGTGGCTAAACCCTATCTATTGGAAGAATTGTATAGTGCATTAGATGCTGTAATTAACGAATAAAAGAATAATCCGTTAAAATTGTTAGGCCCATCCTAAAAATGGAGGATGGGCTTTTTATTCAGCTGGCATCCAGCGGAGTTATGGTCGTCAATACGCTGCTATAAACCGATAATCTTTCTTGCTTCTTTGGCTGACGCTACAGGACGCCCGTAAGCCTCGGCAATTTCACAGACATTTCGGATTAAATCTAAATTAGAAGCAAAGACCTTTCTTTGTTCATCCAGATATAAATTGTCCTCCAGCCCTACCCTGACATGAGCCCCATTTTGCACAGCCCACTTAACCATACGGCGCTGATACCGTCCAATCCCCGTTATGCTCCAGATAGTATCCGGAGGAAGTGCACTGCGAATAATTTCTAAGTTATGTTCTCTTGCTGCCAGCGTACCTAGAGAACCTAACAGTGTGTTGCTGTATAGAGGAAGGTCCAGGTATTCTTTACGAATAAGAAATCGGGCATAGTCCAGCATTCCAAGGTCAAAGACCTCCGTCTCGGGTTTAATCTTCCTTTCTTTCATTATCCCTGCCAGGTAACGGATGGTATCAGGAGCATTCACACTGGCCTGCTTGGGAAAATTCATAGAGCCCAGGGTCAGGCTGGCCATATCTGGTTTACTGTCCCCTTCTAAAAACAGAACAGCCGCCCGGGCTTCCTGGTATTTCTCCCAGCGTCCCGTTGTTGAAGTACAAATAATCAGGTCAGGGTTTTTTTCACGAATTCGCTGGATAATTTCTTTAAACACGGAGGGATTTGAGGTTGGTTTTTCTTTATGGTCCCTTGCATGCAGATGAACGACAGAAGCTCCCTGGGATGCCACTTTAAGTGCATCATTGGCAATTTCACGGGGAGTTAAGGGTAAATAACGATTATTTTCCCGTCCGTGAACGGCTCCGGTAAGAGCAGCGTTAATAATAACTGGAGGAGCCTGGGGTTTTGGAAGGTATGTCGATAGGTTCATATCCTTTAATTCTGCTTCCAGGGTAGTCCAGTGATCCACCTGAGGGTCACCAAATGAATGAATTTTTTTTATGGTTCCCACCTGACGGTAACCAAAGTGTTTTTTATACCAACGGATTGTTTTTGGCCGGTCGGCATTGGTTATTACCTTTTCACAGCCCAGTTCTCTCAGAGCCTGCAGCCGCTTCGCCTGAAGGGCCAGCCCGATTCCCTTACCACTAAAAGTAGGCGATACCGCAAGTAAAGTAGTTTTGCCAACTTCAGGAGAGAGGATTTTAAATCCTGCTGCTCCAACAATACTGCCTTCCATTTCAGCTACAAAAAAGAACTTCACATTAATTTCCGGCATCTCCGGTGATGGGATTAGATGCATGTTATAATTTTTAAATATATCAAGTATTTTGGGCACATCGCCCTCTTTGGCATATCGAATTGAATACAATAAAAACACTCCTTAAACCGAAAGGGAAAATTTTTTAGTATCATATACAGTAATATAAAGGTACCTAAAATAGTATGATGTTTAGGTAGAAAAATATTGAAATCTCCTCATCATAAAGAACAACAAATAATATTTTAAAAAGGATGAATATTTATGAAAGTATTAGTTTTTGCTCCCCATCCGGACGATGAATTAATCGGTTGCGGTGGTAGTATAGCTAAACATATCAGCAAAGGCAATAAAGTCACAGTAGTGTATATGACTTCGGGTGAAGCGGGAAGTCCAAATCAATCAAAAGAAAAACTTGCTATAATTCGGGAAAGAGAAGCGGTAGAAGCTGCAGAATTTATGGGAATAAACAACCTGATATTTCTAAAAAATAAAGATGGTCTGCTCAAGTGCACCCAAAGAAATATACTAAATATAATAAAAATAATCATGGAGGAAAAGCCACAGATAATTTATATCCCTCATCCCGCCGATAGACATAAGGATCACATTGCGACCAATAAAATTGTAATCCAGGCAGTTAAAAAAGCAGCAGTCCCATGTCAGCAAAATAGCGGCAGAAAACCGTGGGCAGTAAAATTAGTTTTATGTTATGAGGTTTGGGCACCACTATTAAAAGTATCTTTCATAGAAGATATTACGGAGTTTGTGGAGATTAAAGCAAAGGCTGCAAGTTTTCATAAGTCTCAGGCCCAAAATATTCGTTATAATAAAACTTTAAGAAAGTATGTTAATAATAACCGGGAACATTTTCATATATTAAAAATCAACAATTAATTATTTTCCGGCTGCTTTAATTTCTTTTTTCTATATTTTCCTTTTATAATTGAATGATAATAACGTATTTTGGGATTTCCAATGATAATCATAGGTTTGGTATTAACCTCTAAAATCCACGGCCAGAATGACTGGTCGATGCCGATATCTATCCCTAATTCTCTTAACCCTTTATAACGCTGATTTAAAACTTCAGAAGCATGTTTTCCAATATAAAGCAATTGATTTGTTAATTCCTTAACTTTGTTCATATCATTGCCTGCTGTTTTACTCATTACCCTTTCAAAGGATAAAAGTGTTCCCCCTTGCTGATAGTTTGTTATTAATTTATTAGGTGCGGCAAGCACGGCGGTAATACCGGTTACTTTCCAGGTTTGATGAGGTTTCTGAACCCATATCCTTAAATTAAAAGGCCTGTCATCAACTTTTAATACATCAATTCCCTGCTGAATAAGGAATTTCTTGCCCTGGGAATATTCTTTGAAAAATTCGCTTACCTCATCTAATGTCTTCATTTTAAGTTCTTGGGAATTAAAATGAACAGAGAAGCCTCCGAAATGCTTTTTTACTGCCGCTACTTTAAATCCCTTACTACCCTGGTCAGGCTTTATAAAAATCAAGGGAAACCGGCTCAGCATTTCCTGTAAATTATTATATCCATAAGTAATGGTAGCAGGAATAAATTCACTTATTTGTTTATCCTTTTGCAGGGTCCTGGTTTTTTTTAGTTTACTGCGGACAATCTGGCAACGTTTCATTTCAAATAAGGCCCTCCTTACATAATATTATAAAACTTGATTGAAGGTGCTATCCCGTGTGACTATGGGAACAACAGATATACCTGGCATACTCCAATGGATTGAGAAATCCTTTTTCTATGGTTTCTTGATCCCCTGTATTACACAAAGATACCTTAGCGGACTTAGAATTGCATTCAATTATCCATAAATTACCTTGTTTATCAATGCCAATATCAATCCCTATTTCTCCGAAAAGCCCATAAGACTGTTCAATGTATTGATAAACATCTATCAGGAAACTGTCCACTTTATTTTTCAGGTTTCTAACTTCATCATCTGAAAGATTAAAATAATTTTTAAACAGTACTTCAAACGGATAACTCTTACCTCTAGTGGAAATGGGAGCATCTTTCGTTCCAATTCTAACAGGGGCAGCTGTGACTTCCAATTTACCTTCACCGTTTCTTTGGAGTTCACCCCTTATATCTATTATGCATTTGTCTACCGTAAGTAAATTAATAGCCTGCTGAACCAGCACTTTTCTTCCATGAAAGAATGAATGGATCAATCTAAATAGAGCATATAAATCGCTCACTTCACCCACAACAACATCTTTTGAATAAAATCGGTATTCGTATCTATCTTTTGAAATTTTATTTATGCTCATCACCTGCTTTCCCCGACTCCCTCTGCAGGCTTTTAGATAAATGCATCTGCTCTTTTTCAGCAGTATCTTTAGATCCTCTGTACTCTCAAGACACCTGGTTAAAGGGAGGTGAGGCCGTAAGCTATCATTTTTTTCTAAAAGCTGATATAATTCCCACTTATCAAAGTAATCCAGGGGATTTATTTTTTTAATGCCCATCTCTTTAAATTTTTCTCGAACATTATTTAGTACAGCTCTTCTTCGGGATTTCCCTTTGACCCTATCGTATAAAACATCAGGAAATGGAAAGTCTTTTTCTGCCCAAATATTTTTATCATAATCATAGTAAATTCCTTTGATTCTGAGATGTTCAAAGTCTACGTCCTGGTAAGTAAAAAAATACAAAGTGGTTTGAGCAATTACGTTAACGTCCACTAATTTTTTTATCCTAAAATACCGATTACACTTTTGGCTTTTTAGATTATTTATTACCCTTCTGCTTACAAATACAGCGACAACTGGTTTATTTAACTCTTTTTTTATTGTAGTTTCATTCATTATAAATCCTCCGTTACGTGTAATTTTAAACAAACAGAAAAAGTGCCGTTATATTGTTCTTTTAATACAAATTGTATGTACTTGAACACATCTTTTGGCTCAGTACTTTTTAGTATCACAGTATGCAAAGTAAGTATTGAAAGTTACCTCTAATTTTATTTATCTCATAAAGTTAACTAGTATAAGTGATATTTATCTTGTCAATCATTTTTCCCCGATGTATAATAACATTTAACATCTTATAAATAACTTTATACATAAATACCGAGGGGTGCTTCCGAGCGGAGGCTGAGAGAGGGGTGCCAGAGACCCTTCAACCCTTTGAACCTGCCGTTAAAACGAATATAAACCATGTTGTACTATAATGATGTTTATATTCTGGGTAATGCCAGCGTAGGGATGGTGATTAGAATGAGTAAATTTTAATTACGGGTCTACGAAGGCCCGTAATTGTTTTATTTTGTGAACCATGTTGTTCTCAACGTTACACGTTCACCAAACTATGAAGAGTATTAATTTAAAGGTTTCTATGGAGGGATTATATGCAAAATCACGGAGACAGAACACTGACAGTGAGAAAAATTACTATCATTGGGCTTCTGGTAGCTGTCGGAGCCATTGCTGCTCCTTTTTCTATACCGGTTGGCGTGTCCAAAGTATATCCGGTACAGCATACTATAAATGTTCTTACAGCTGTCTTGTTCGGTCCCGGGCCAGCTGTAATGGCCGCCCTTTTAACTTCTACCATTCGAAACATTATGGGAACAGGGACTCCTTTGGCTTATCCAGGAAGTGTTTTTGGTGCATTGATAGCGGGCATTGCGTACGGCTATATCAAAAAAGACGTTATCGCTGCAGCAGGGGAGATTCTCGGGACAGGTATTCTAGGAGCCCTGGTGGCTTTTCCGCTGGCAAAATGGCTTTTGGGGTTTTCTGGGATAGCATTGGCTTTGATCATTCCCTTTTTCCTCAGCAGCCTTACCGGGGCCATTATTGGAGTGCTTATTTTGCGGGTTTTAAAAAGAACTAATGCCCTTGGACGACATCTGCTGCTTTAGCCGTTCATTTAAGAAGGACATACTATCATTCATGTGAAGAATGGAGGGGAGCAAAACATGATTAATAATCAATTGAATCTCAGCCTTTATGTTGTTACTGACCCTTTTCTTCCCGGCAGCCAACCTCTAAAATTAGTGGTAGAACAAGCCATTTCCGGAGGTGCAGTATGCGTTCAGCTCCGGGATAAAAAGTGTAGTTCTGGGGAACTATTCAAGACAGCTAAAGAATTAATAGGGATTACAAAAAAACATCATGTCCCTTTGATAATTAACGATAGATTGGATATAGCCCTGGCCGTTAAAGCCGATGGTGTTCACCTGGGGCAGGAAGACCTGCCTGCCCAGGTAGCCCGCCGCATTATGCCCCTGGAGATGATTCTTGGTGTGTCGGTAGATTCAGTTCAGCAGGCTCTGGAAGCTCAAGATGCAGGGGCCACCTACCTGGGAGTAGGGTCAATTTTCCCTACCGCTACAAAACCCGATGCAGGATATCCCATAGGGCTGAACACCCTGTCGGAAATCTGCTCTCATATAGATATTCCAGTGGTGGGGATAGGAGGGATTCATGCCGAAAATGCTGGTCTGGTCATTGCCGCAGGTGCCCAAGGGGTAGCCGTAGTATCTTGTGTAGTAGGTGCTGATGATGTCACTCGAGCAGCAGAAAAGGTTGCCTCAGCAGTTTCAAAAGCATTAATGAAAACCTGAAACCTGCTAATCACAGCAGGTTTCTCCTCTTACCTAAGGATAATCATTTTTCAGCTGCTTAAACTGAGTAATAAGTAGTAATAATTATCTATGATAGAAGGAATTTTATGGCTGGAAATATAAAATATAAAGTATTACATGATTTTAAGTTATGTGGGGGTAAATATGAATATTAAGAAACTTGTTGCCCATAAGGCAATTGAACTAGTCCAGGAGGAGATGACCGTAGGCCTTGGAACCGGGTCAACTGCATACTGGGCAATCCAAAATTTAGGGCAGCGGGTCCGGCAGGGTTTAAACATCAAAGCAGTGCCTACTTCCATTGAAAGTGAAAGACTGGCTAAAAAATTAGGGATTCCTCTGGCGGTACTTTCTGAAATAAATGAGGTTGACATTACTATAGACGGTGCTGACGAAATTTCCCACAACCTTGACTTAATTAAAGGAGGTGGGGGGGCGCTGCTGCGGGAGAAATTGGTTGCGTCTATTTCAAAACAGCTGGTTATTATTGCTGATGAAACAAAATGGATTAGGAATTTAGGGGCTTTTCCACTACCGGTAGAAATAGTCCCCTTTGGATGGGAAATAACTCAAAAGCAAATTGCAAAATTAGGATGCGCTCCAAAACTCAGATTAACTGAGGGCAAAACTTTTATTACCGATAACGGCAATTACATATTGGACTGCAAATTTAATGAAATCAAAAGCCCCAAAAAACTTGGCATCAATCTTAATTTACTTCCCGGAGTCGTAGAGAACGGCCTTTTTGTTGACATGGCGGATATCGTTTATATTGCAGCCAATACAGGCAGCGTAAACGTCTATAAACGGGAATAATGCGAAAACTTTTCTAAAAAATATTGCTGATCATTACTTTTTCCCGATCATTAATTCTATGGACCATTCTTTTAGCAAGGCTTATTTCTACAAGTGCCTCCTCTTTTTCTTCGAGGGAAACCTGTCTTGAAAGCCTGGCAATGGAGTGATCCAATGCATCAACTTCTCTGTGGTCCATCATCGGAGTCCACCATATAATTGCTTTTTCCCAGTCCATTTGAAGTTTTTCTACATCTTTTAAAGCCTTTTCCCATTGTTCAGTTTCAACTCCCTGTTCAATTGACCCAAGAGTAACCATCAGATCTTTTGAAATATCAGAAACTTGATTATTCATATAGAAGGAAAAAACTAAAATAAATACCAACAGTAACCCCATTGCAATCATAATTTTCATAACATTTTATTCCTTTCCTCCTGCCCACCGGGGGAATTTTGCCTCCTTTGATAATACAGTTTTCCTGTGGTGTCTATACTGGAAAAAATAATGTCTCTTAAGTTCTCAACTCCAAATTTCTTTAATTCATCTTTTAACCATTTCTCTGACAGCCCAATACTATTTAAATTTCTATGGTCCACCTGTCCGTCAATGATAAGGGGATGACAAAGACCTTCATACCGGGTCTCTATATTCATGTCTTCAGGGGTTAACGGCCTTTTCTGGGATTTCGGTATCACGCTGATTTGTCCGTTGGTTTCCATAGTAGCGAACTCAACATCAGCAATATTGTGATAACCGCTAATCCGCAGCTGCTCTAATAGGTCGTTCATATTCACCCGAAGGTTAACCAGCTCAGACTGAAGAATCTTCCCATTTTCAATAACCATGGTAGGCCTACCGGAAAATAGTGCTCTCAAAGTCATGGATTTCATAGATATCATGGATACCGTTACCTGAAATATTAACAACAGCAAAATAGGAATAATACTGTTCATAAGAGGTATGCTGATGTCCTCCATAGGGAGGGCTGCCAGTGCTGAAACCATAATGGCTACCGCTAACTCAATCGGCTGCAGCTGCCCAATCTGACGTTTACCCATGATACGCATTACAATAAAAACCAGAACATAGAGAATGATTGTCCTGATGATTACAACAAACATATACTAGAGCCTCCGAGTCTTTTATATTTTTTAGAGCTTTTCATTAGTAACAAGGAACTAGTTTCTTTGAGAACGTCCCGCTTGCAATGAATTAGCTCAGGGTACAGAAAGGTTTATGTCTATTGACAAAAACCTTCTAAAATGATTTTCTATTAGTATTACCGGGTTAAATTATATCATTCAGAAGGATGGAAATAACTTGAGCATTCATGACTCCAGAACCCATACCACAAAGCAAGAACGGTCGAGATAGAAGAGGACAGAAAGCTGTGTTATAATGTGATTGATAGGAGCTTATGTTTTTTTTAATGGCTGCTGTACATTTTATGTGTAAACAGGAGGGCTGGCATTGGTGGTAAGAAGAATTTTCGTAGAAAAACGCAGGGGTTTCGATATTGAAGCCCGTGACTTGTTTCAGGACCTGAAAGAGAATCTCCGCATTCATGGGCTTAGAGATGTCCGTATTATCAACCGCTATGATATCTCAGGAATTTCCCAAGAGGAATATGACCTGGCCAGGGACATAATTTTTTCTGAACCTTCCCTGGATGAGGCCTATGATGAAAAGCTGCCGCTCAACCCGGAGGAAAAAATTTTCGCCGTGGAGTATCTTCCCGGGCAGTTTGACCAGAGGGCAGATTCGGCGGCCCAGTGTGTACAGATTCTGACTCAAAAGGAACAGCCCCTTGTGCAAACCGCCAGGGTTATTGTTTTACAGGGAGAAATTTCTGAAGAAGACCTGGCGAAGATAAAAGATTACTGTATTAATCCGGTGGAGTCCCGGGAAGCTTCCCTGGAAAAGCCGGAAAGTTTGGAAATGGAAACCCTTGTTCCGGCAGATGTGACTGTTCTGACAGGGTTTATCTCCATGAGTCCGGAAGAACTCCAGTCCCTTTTGGAGGGTTTAGGACTGGCTATGAGCATAGAAGACCTGGTATTCTGCCAGCAGTATTTTCGGGATAGTGAAAAAAGAAATCCAACCATTACGGAAATCAGAGTACTGGACACCTATTGGTCCGACCACTGCCGGCATACAACATTTATGACAGATATAGAAGAAGTAAAGATTGAGGAAGGACGGTTTACCGCTCCTGTTAAAAAAGCTTATCAGGAATATCTTGCCTCAAGGGAATTTATCTATGGTGAGGAAGATAAAGAACGGAAAATCTGCCTGATGGATATCGCTCTCATGGGGATGAAAGAACTGAAAAAAAGGGGAAAACTGCAGGACCTGGATGAGTCCGATGAGATTAATGCCTGCAGTATCATTGTCCCCGCTGAAGTAGATTGCCGCCGGGAAGAATGGTTAGTCATGTTTAAAAACGAAACTCATAATCATCCTACGGAAATTGAGCCCTTTGGGGGCGCAGCTACCTGTCTTGGAGGAGCTATCAGGGACCCCCTTTCAGGGAGAGTTTATGTCTATCAGGCCATGCGGGTAACCGGAAGCGGAGATCCCCGGGCCGGAGTTGAAGATACCCTTCCCGGAAAACTCCCCCAGAGAAAAATTACTACCGGCGCTGCTGCGGGTTTCAGCTCATATGGAAACCAGATTGGATTGGCTACCGGACAGGTGGCCGAAGTTTATGATCAAAGGTTTATTGCCAAACGTATGGAGATTGGTGCTGTCATCGGGGCGGCTCCCCGAAGAAACGTGGTTCGCAGAAAGCCCGTTGAGGGAGACCTGGTGCTGCTGGTAGGAGGAAGAACCGGAAGGGACGGCTGTGGTGGAGCCACCGGATCATCCAAAGAGCATACCGTAGAATCACTTTCTTCCTGTGGAGCAGAGGTTCAAAAGGGGAATCCTCCCACAGAGAGAAAAATACAGAGGTTATTCAGGAACCCCCAGGCCAGCACCCTGATTAAAAAATGCAACGATTTCGGCGCAGGAGGCGTTTCCGTGGCCATAGGTGAGCTTACCGACAGCCTGGATATCGACCTGGATGCCGTACCTAAAAAATACGAGGGATTAGACGGCACTGAACTGGCCATCTCCGAATCCCAGGAAAGAATGGCCGTTCTGGTGGCCCCGGAGGACGTAGATACCTTTTGCCACCTGGCCCGGGCAGAAAATTTGGAGGCCACTGTAGTAGCCAGGGTTACTTCCAGTGGAAGGCTTAGAATGCACTGGAGGGGAAAGCCTATTGTCGACTTGAGCAGGGAGTTCCTAAATACCAGTGGTGTGAGGCAGAGGGCCACAGTACAGGTGGTCCCACCGTCAGAGGAGAATAGTTATTTTGATATGATTCCCGACGCTCCGGCAGCAGAACTCCCGGATCTGCGCAAAGCCTGGCTGGTAAACTTACGGGACCTAAACGTATGCAGCCAAAAAGGACTGGGAGAACATTTTGACAGTACCGTTGGAGCGGGGTCAGTACTGCTGCCTTTCGGTGGAAAATACCAGGAAACGCCTTCCCAGGGAATGGTGGCCAAGCTTCCCGTCCTGGAGGGAGAAACCTCCACGGGTACCGCAATGACCTTTGGTTACGATCCCGGGCTTGCTTGTTGGAGTCCCTTCCACGGAGCGATGTATGCCGTAGTGGAAGCGGTGGCAAAAATTACAGCCCTGGGGGGAAACTACCGTAAAGTACGTCTTACCCTGCAGGAATACTTTGAAAAACTGGGACAGGATCCCGCTCGTTGGGGGAAACCCTTCAGCGCGCTGCTGGGAGCTTTTTACGCCCAGAAGGAGCTGGAAATTCCGGCTATCGGTGGGAAAGACAGCATGTCCGGAACCTTTATGGATATGGATGTTCCCCCAACCCTGGTAGCCTTTGCTGTAGCCGCCGTAAATGTGGAAAACACCGTTTCCCAGGAGTTTAAAGAGGCAGGGAGCAGTGTGGTCCTGGTACCAGTTCCCAGGAGTGAAAAAGACCAGGTCCCCAATTTTTCCATTCTGAAGAATAACTTTGACCTTATCAGCCAACTGATATCCAAAGGGATGGTATTATCTTCCCACACCATAGGAATGGGAGGGCTGTCGGCAGCCATCAGCAAAATGGCTTTTGGGAACAGGTTGGGTATGGAATTTATTGAGTATCTTGATCCCAAAACCCTCTTTGCCCCGGCCTATGGTTCAATTATTCTGGAAATAGACCAGGGAACGGATATTAAAGAAACATTCGGTGATATTCAATATTTCCTCCTGGGCCGTACTACTTCCAGTGGAGTAATTACCATTAACGATATAGATATTGATCTTCATGAAGCCCTTGAAGCGTGGAGAAAACCTTTGGAAAAAGTATTTCCCAACAGGACTGAGGATTCTCCGGAAAAGCCCCCGCAGATATCCTATCCCGAAAGGAATACCGTTAGGCCCCGGATACAATTCGCCCGGCCCAGGGTATTTATCCCCATATTTCCGGGGACCAATTGTGAATACGATTCGGCCAGGGTTTTTGAAAAAGCCGGAGGCCAGGTAGAGACACTGGTGATTAACAACCTTACCCCGGCTGATGTTGAAGCTTCTATTAAAAAAATGGAAGAAATCATTGAAAGGACTCAGATTATCATGATTCCCGGTGGGTTCAGCGCAGGAGATGAACCGGAGGGTTCCGGAAAATTTATTGCCACCATGTTTAGAAATCCCCGCATTAAGGAGGCCGTTACAAAATTCATACAGCAGAGGGATGGTTTGATGTTAGGAATCTGCAACGGATTTCAGGCGCTCATTAAGCTGGGGCTTCTGCCCTATGGGGAGATCCAGGAAATTACCGAGAGCTCTCCCAACCTGACATTCAATACCATTGGCCGCCACGTTTCCCGCATGGTCCAAACCAGGGTAACTTCAGTCCTTTCCCCATGGTTCAGCAATATGGAGGTGGGAGATATTCATACCGTTGCCGTCTCTCACGGAGAGGGAAGATTTGTGGCAGATGAAATTCACCTTAAAGAAATGGCTAAAAAGGGGCAGATAGCTGCCCAATACGTAGACCCGGAGGGCATGGCCAGCTATGATTTCAACTTTAACCCCAACGGTTCGTACTGGGCCATTGAAGGAATAACCAGCCCCGATGGAAGGATCCTGGGTAAAATGGGCCACTCGGAGAGAATTGGAAACATGGTGGCTGTGAATGTACCCGGCGAAAAAGATCAGCGCCTGTTTGAAGCAGGGGTTTTGTATTTCAAATAGGCAGAAAAGGGAAATATAATGAAAATTATAAAAACCTTTTAAGGACTGTAATTTATAGACAAAGAGCCGTAATCAAGTGCACCCCAAAATATTAGACACATGTCGGATATTTGGAGGTGCATTTTTATAATGGGTTAAATTTTTCTAATAGGGAGGCGAAGCAGGTCTTTAAATCCTTTTATCAATTCCTGGTAACTCCCTGACAATAGAGATTCTTCTTCCAGTTGTGCTAATTGTTCCTTAACCCTTTCGGCAAATTCCGGTTGCCACCGGGTAAATCCTGTTTCAGCTGATTTTAACAGCGGTAATGATGAGCTGCTTACCAGCCCGGCAACATGCCAGCTTAGAGTTTTTGCAAGCTCTTTAAATGCTGCTGCAAAATCCGGGCACCAATGAATCCTGTTGTTTTCCAGTTCTTTATACTGGGTAACGATCTTTCCTAATTTTTCTACAGACCAATTGAATACTGCCGGTGATATGGCAGGGACAAGCAGTACTTCTGTTACCGGGTGTTTTTGAATGAAGTAGAGATAGTTTACTAATTTATTTTTATTGCTCCTGCCAATAGGATGAGTCTGGTGATAACATGCAATTTCATCAGCATTGTAAAAGGTTGCTCCAGCCAGATACAGGCGATATCCTAACTCCC
>PWJM01000092.1 GCA_003560915.1 Syntrophomonadaceae bacterium | reverse complement strand
TTCGAGGGAAGTCCGGGTCCCTAAGAATACCCCGGTTCCTGAGGCTTACCAGTACTTCCTGCAGATTTCCCTCATTAATCAGCAGTCTAAAATCTGCGGGACAGGCCAGGGAGGCCACTCCACAAATATCCGGGTTCCGGGAGGCGGCATAGAGGCACACAGCGGCACCGGCACTGAACCCTACCAGGAAAATCTGTTCCCGGTCCACCCGGGGGTGCTGCCGTATAAACCGAATTACTGCTTCAAGATCATTGGTCCATTCCCATAAATCAAAGTTTCCGCCGCTTTCCCCGGTACCCCTGAAATTAAAAGTGAAGGAGGCGAAACCCTCCCGGCTGAACCACCGGGCCAATTCCCGGTAGCTTTGAGGGATGCCCTCATCAGGGTTGGTGCGGGAAGGATCGCTTTTCGGGGTCCCCCCGGGGATTCCGTGGCACAGGCACAGGGTGGGGGAACGCTTTTTCCCCTGTCCGTTTCCTGCATCCTCTCCGTCTACTGGCAGGGAACTTTTTCCCTCAGGCAAAAAATATTTTCCTTGAAGTAATATTTCTTTGTTGGTGTCTCTCTCTTTTACAGGTAGGGAAAATGAAGATTCCCAGGGAATCAGGCACATACAAAAATCACTCCTCCTCTTCAAAATCCGCACTTTCCAGGTCTGGCCACAGGTGGTCGGTTTCAATTCGCTGCAGCGCCAGCCACAGCCGGTGCTTCACCCGGGGGATTTTTTCTTCCACATGGTCAATAATCTCTTTTACCAGCTGCCGCCTGGTTTGTCCCGCGGCGGGGCAGGGGCTTTTCATCACCGGCAGGGACTTTTCCTGGGCCATGATGCTCAGGTTCTTCTCAGGAACGTACACCAGGGGCCGGATCAGTGTAATATCCTTCCGGTCCAGGTAAGTCCGGGGTAAAAAGGTCCGGGTCCTTCCCTCGTAGAACATGCTCATAAAAAGGGTTTCAATGGCATCGTCCAGGTTGTGTCCCAGGGCTACCTTACCGCATCCCAGCTCCTTAGCCCGGTCGTCCAGGGCTCCCCGGCGCATCCGGGAGCAGAGGGCGCAGGGATTTTTCTCCTTACGGGTTTCAAAAATGATAGGCCCAATCCGTGTATCCACCTGCTCATAGGGAACTCCGATGCTTTCACAAAAACGGGCCAGGGGGCCAAAATCCATTTCCCACCCTAGATTTATGGTTACCGCCCACAGTTTAAAGTCCAGTTCCCTCAGGGATTTTTGTAAATAGCGAAGCACCATGAGAAGGATCAGGCTGTCCTTTCCTCCGGAAACCCCAACGGCAATTTTATCCCCATCCTGGATCATTTGATAGTCCAGGAGGGCTTTTTTGGTACGGTTCAGTATAAACCGGGGTATTTTCTGTGACATGGATTTCTCCTTCCTGCAGCTTCACACGATTCCAACGCTTAACAAAATATGGTATGCAGTATTTACACGATTATGGAATATCTGCCCCCTTCGGGCAAATAAAATGTTAAGGAATAATTATAATTTTAGCATATAATTGAAAGTTTTGGGGCATAGTTTATAATTGTACTATAGAGTAAAAACTTGGAAGGAGAGAGTTTATGAGCCATCTTCATTTTCCTGACGGAGTGCTGCCCGTCTACCTTTGGGGTGCGGGACTGATTATCACCGGTGTTATCCTGGCCGTTATACTTTACCGTCTGGGAAAACAGGACCAGGTGAAAAAACTTCCCCTGGTGGGGGTTCTGGTGGCCGTGATGCTTTTGGCCATGTCCATTCCCCTGGGATTTCTTCCCTATCATTTGAATCTGACGGTGCTTTCCGGCATCATCCTGGGCCCGGCCCTGGCCTTTGTGGCCGTATTTATCGTAAATCTCTTTCTGTCTTTCATGGGACACGGGGGAATTACCGTCGTTGGGCTGAACACATTGGTAATAGGCCTGGAAGCAGCGATAGGATTTGTGGGTTTTTCCCTGCTGAAACCTTTTTTCCGTCCCACGGGAGCTGCCGCAGCGGCCACCCTTTGCGCCCTGATTCTTTCTATAATATTCGCCTTCGGTATCGTAACCGCCTCCCAGCTCTCCTACACTGAGATTATGGAGGTAACCGGAGGAGAACATGTCGGCTGTACCCATCCCGGCCATGACCACTCTGACTCCCAGCATGGGGCTAACCCCCTGGTGGAGGCACTGAAAGAAAACACCCCGGTGGGCTTTATCCAGATCATGTCTGCCGCCGCCCTTCCGGGAATACTGTTGGAAACCATTGTGGTGGCATTCATCATAGGATACCTGGCTCGGGTAAAACCCGGCCTGTTTTAAAGGAGAGTATTCATGGACCTTGCGTACCTGGATTACCTGGCTGCCCACGGAGAAAGCCCCCTGCATAAAGCTTCGGCGCCCTCCAAGTTTTTCATGCTCTTTATCTTTATTTCCTTCATTATTATTTCCCACTCCGTGATCTTTTTAGCCCTGTCCGGACTCATCATCCTAACCCTTTTTGCCCTTTCGAAGCTGCCCATAAAAAAAATTTTACATCTGCTGTTTTATCCGCTGTTTTTTTCTTCCGTATTCGCCCTGAGCGGCCTGGGGGGAACCCTGTCCCCGGCGGCCTTAGTCCTGAAAGCGGTAAACACGGCAGCCCTGTTAATCCTGCTCCTTTGCACCACGCCATACTACCGGATTTTTAGTCTTTTAAGCGTCTTTTTACCGGCTCTCCTGGTGGACATCCTTTTTATAAGCTACCGGTCTTTCTTTTTACTTATTAGGCAGCTGTCCGGCCTGTTCACTGCCTTAAGGCTCAGGGGCGGGTTGCAGAGGGGCAGATTTTTATCCAACCTGAAAAATATCACCTCCGCCCTGGCGGTAACCCTGCTGCGTTCCTTTGAACTGAACGAAAGGCTCTACCAGGTCATCCAACTGCGGGGATATCGGCAGGGCTTTGTGGGGCAGCGGGAAAAAATACTCTGGTCCAGTTGCGACCTGTTACCACTGCTGGTGGGTACCGCCGCCGGCCTGATTTTCTTTCTTCTGTAGAATTTAAATTTGTTTGTAAAAGGAGGAACCCTGTTTGGCTGAAAAAATTGTAGAAGTGAACTGCTTAAAACACATATATCCCGATAAAACCTCTGTGCATTTCTGCGGGCTGGAATTCTGCGTAAGGGAAGGGGAAAGGGTGGCCGTCATCGGAGGGAACGGCTCCGGAAAGACCACCCTGCTGCTGCATATCATGGGGATCTTAACCCCCACCGAAGGGGAGGTTAAGGTTTTCGGAATGAGCCCTCACAAAAAATTCCGTGAAGTGAGAAAACACATCGGTGTAATGTTCCAAAACGCCGAGGAACAGATTCTCGGCCCTACGGTGGAGGAAGACGTGGCCTTCAGCTTGAAAAATGACGGTTATCCCCGGGAAGAAATAAACCGCATGGTGCAGGATATCCTGGAAAAATGCAGCATCCTGCCCCTGAGAAAAAAAGTGCCCCACTACCTGAGCGGTGGGGAAAAAAGAAAAGTAGCCCTGGCCGGTTCCGTGGTGGCCCGGCCCAAACTGCTTCTTCTGGACGAACCTTTCAGCGGGATGGACCCAAAAAATAGAACTGAACTTATGGACCTTTTAAACCTTTTCAATCAAAACTTAGGCACGGCCCTGGTGCTTACCACCCATGACCTGAATATCCTGCCGGTGATTGCCGATACGGTTTACCTTTTAAGCGGCGGAAAGATTATCTTCCGGGGGACGGTGCCGGAGCTTTTTGAGCAGGAGCAGCTGCTTACCGCCTCCAACCTGGAGCCCCCCACCCTGGCCCGCCTCTGCCGGCAGTTGAAGGAGAGGGGAATCCAGATTAAAACCCCCCTGAGCACCGGCCAGGCTGCTCAAGAAATCTACCTGCACTGCAGCCGGCTGACCCGGGGATAAAGTTTCCTGCCCGGCTAAAACCAGGCTCAATAGTGCATAGGGACGGGACTATCCCCAGCCACCCTGACCTACTGAGGCAGGGTGTCCAGTTCAAAAATATAAGGCTCTATACGACATTTCTTTACAGCAGCCATTGTTGTCTCCCTTAACAGGTCCATCCGGGACAGAAAAAACCCGGAATTCACCCCCGAACTTTCCTCCTCTGCCTTCTCCGGGTTAAGAGAGACTGGCCCGAAAGGGACAAAATAGGTTCTCTCCTTTTTTATCAGGTCTCCCAGATAATAGATCAGGTCCCGGGTGCCCGCATCCAGGCCTACCGGTGCCACCACCAGGGAAACCCGCTCCGGAAGCCTGAAAGCCACCAGTTTTTTCCACAACCAGGAGGGACAGGGGGCCACCACCAGAAGATCCACATCTTTTAAAAACTCCTCACTGTCCAACCCTTCCGATTTTTGATGATCCTCTTCAGTAAGAATCATTTCTTCCCAGGACAAAACGTTCACACGGTTTAGCTGATCCTTCAGCCAGCCCCTTATCTTTCCTTGGGCATCGGACTTTATTAGATAAGCCCTGACCCGGGCTCCTTCTTTCACCATCTGTTCTATTTCTTCCACTACCTTATCACTGAC
>PWJM01000138.1 GCA_003560915.1 Syntrophomonadaceae bacterium | reverse complement strand
GACAGAAACTCCTGCCACTTCCGGGGGTGAAAAGCCGCAAAGATAATCGCCAGGGAAAGAATAAATTTAGAGGCCAGAGTAAAGAAAAAATCCTTTGTCGGTAAAAATATGGTCAGAACGTAGAGAGCTCCCAGCAGAGCACCTAACAACATGCGGTTAGAAACATACTCTTTGCGCAGCAGACGGGCGGTGAGCCAGAGAATCAGGTAATTCATAGCCAGGTTAACAACGATAACCTCATCCAGGTACACAACGTTCACCTCTGCTTACACCCAAAGTTCCGACTTACCCTTTATCCTTTTAAATATATGCCAGGGAAATTAAATCTATGTATAATTATAACGGATTGACCTTATAAAATTTGTCATACCTTGAAAATACATCGATATTTTTACCGACAAAAATCTAAAAGCAGCCCCATAAAAGGCTGCTTTTAAGTCAATCTTTTTGTTCAATTATCTCACATTTTTACTTGATGGCCTTTCGCTTCCTTAAGAAAGCAGGGATATCTATGTCATCTTTGGAAAAAGTCCCCTCTTCTACCCCTTCTATCACCGGCTTTCTATCCCGGGGCTCTTCAAAACCGGTGGCAATGACCGTTACCCTGACCTCATCCTCCAAGGATTCGTCAATAACCGCACCAAAGATAATATTGGCTTCGGGATCCGCCGCTTCAGCCACAATATCAGCAGCCTCATTCACCTCAAAAAGGCCTAAATCGGAACCGCCGGTAATGTTCAAAAGTACTCCCCGGGCTCCCTCAATAGAAGTTTCCAAAAGAGGGCTGGATATGGCAGCCTTTGCGGCATCCATTGTCCGGTTGTCCCCACTGCCTATGCCAATTCCCATAAGAGCAGAACCGGTTTCCAACATAATGGTCTTCACATCAGCAAAGTCAAGGTTAATCAACCCAGGAATGGCAATTAAATCAGATATTCCCTGAACCCCCTGCCTCAGAACATCATCGGCGATACGAAATGCCTCCATGATAGGGGTCCGCTTTTCCACCACCTGCAGAAGGCGGTCGTTTGGTATAATAATCAGGGTATCCACCTTTTCTTTGAGAATCTCAATCCCTTCATCCGCCTGGGTACGGCGTTTCCGTCCCTCAAAACTGAAGGGCTTAGTCACCACTCCTACGGTCAGCGCACCCAATTCCTTAGCTGCTTCAGCGATAATGGGTGCAGCTCCTGTACCGGTGCCGCCGCCCATTCCGGCAGTTACGAAAACCATATCAGCACCTTTTAACATTTCTTGTATCTGTTCCCGGCTTTCCTCTGCCGCCTGGCGGCCAATTTCCGGGTTAGCTCCGGCACCCAAACCTTTGGTCAACTTCTCGCCAATCTGCAGCTTCAGGTTAGCCTTGGCCAGGTGCAGTGCCTGGGCATCCGTATTTACTGATATAAAGTCAACCCCTTCCAGGTTAGCTTCAATCATCCTTTTTACAGCATTGCTTCCCCCACCACCGATGCCAATAACCTTTATTTGAGCAAATTGTTCCATATCGTTATCAAATTCTATCATCGATTATTACCCCCTTAACCTTTGGGTTAGTCAAATATTTCATAAAACCAGTTTTTCACCCGCCCCAAAAATTTGGGCAGCACTAACTTTGTTTCCTTTTTTCCATCGGTAGGGATCAACTGATTTCCCTGGACATAGTGAATGATTCCTACACCGGTAGAAAACTCCGGACTGCTGACTCCGATGTAATCCGGCTGGGCCAGCTGAACAGGAGATTCAAAGATCTCCTCAGCCATCTCCGGAACTCCCTTCATCAAAGAAGCCCCGCCGGTTAATACAATCCCCGCCGGCAGAGATTTTAAATGGCCCATCTTTTCCAGTTCTTCCCTGGCAAGAAATAATATCTCCTGAACTCTGGGCTCTATAATTCCACAAAGGATTTTTTCATTCACATTGCGGTTTTCTTTCCCTCCTACACTGGTAATCTCTATATCCTCTTCGGATTCCACCATGGAAACCAAAGCTTTTCCATGCTTGATTTTCAGCTTTTCCGCCTGTTCAATAGTTGTACGAAGGCCAACAGCAATGTCATTGGTGATGTGGTCGCCCCCCATAGGCAGAACAGACACATCTCTTAAGGCATTCTGTTGGAACATGGCCACTTCTGTGGTACCGCCTCCAATATCAATCAGGGCAACGCCCAGCTCTTTCTGGTCCTCTGATAAAAGAACCTCAGCGTTTGCCAGGCAGTTAAGCACAACGCCGTCCACCTCCAGCTCCGCACGATTCACGCAGCGCATCAAATTCCGTATGGAGGTGACGGCACCGGTGATTATCATAGCATCCACTTCCAGCCTTACCCCCACCATTCCTACCGGGTCCCGGATTCCATCATAGCCGTCCACAATGAACTGCCGGGGGATAATATCAATAATCTCTCTGTCGGGAGGCATAGCTATTACCCGGGAAGCTTGAATCACTCTTTCCACGTCCTCCAGGGTAATCTCTTTGTCTTCTCCGGAAACAGCTACTACGCCCCGGTTATTGATCAGGGTTATATGGGTGCCCACCATGCCTAAAAAAACCGAATTGATTTCCATGTTTACCATGCGTTCCGCCTCGGAAACCGCTTCGTTAATATTCTGTACAGTTTTATCCAGGTCTACGATGATTCCTTTGCGTAAACCTCCGGAAGGGCTGGTGCCCACACCAATGATGTTTAAGGTATGGTCTTTGGTTATTTCTCCAATGATGGCTCTAATATTTGAAGTACCAATATCCATGCTTACTACGATATTTTTTTTTGTCACCTTCGAACCTCCCCGATACCTACATTACATAAAAACTATATAGTTGTAGTTCAACATTTTTTATAAAATTCCCTTTTTTTACTGCGTATAATTTTTACCGTATTTAAAGTTTTTGTTAATTTATCATTTTGGTGGAAAATGAGGAACCCTCAAATCAATATAGGTGGGTTCCTTTTCATTCTGCTGAATTTCTGTCAGCACTTCAGGAACCTTTCTAATCTTTTCCCCATAGTCCCCGGTACCCATCCAAATTTCCATTCCATCCAGGGTATATACTACCAGGTTTAAAGGATTGGACACGTTAAAGTCAGAAAATATGGAGATCTCCTCCAATGGCATTCTCGGTAATAATTCCAGGATTTCCTTCAGACCCTGGTTCTGCTCTACCGGGAGCCTCTTCCCAACATAAGGCTGGCTAAAGACCATCCCTGTTAGCAGGGGTTTTCCCTCCTTCATGTCCTCCACAAAACCTAAGAGAGTTCCATCCTCTGATATTTCAATGTATCGCTCCTGGTATGGAGATAATGCCACCGGCCCTTTTTCTGCAATGGTTACCCCAATGGCCCGGGGCAGAATATAGCTTACCTCCGCAGAACTGACCAGGGGCATATCCTCCAGCTGCACCTGTAAAAACCGGGTATTGACCTCCCAAATATTCATTCCCCGTCTCAGCCTCAAGGCCCTCAGTATCTCTTCTGCCTCAATCCGATCCAGGCCCTCCAGTTCCAGCCGCTCCAATTCAAAAAGAGAAGATTGAAAAATAACCACAAATCCCAGCAAAACCAGGAAAGCCAAAAGAATCAGAAAATACTGCTTCTTCCTTTTTTTTACCTTAATTTCTATTTTTACTTTTTCCGGTTCCCGATAATTATACCGGTTATAAGGCTTGTCCAAAATCTCACCTCTTTTTAATGAAAACACCTTATACAGAAGGCGTTTTCATTAAACATTCACCGCCGGGGCTCCCACCCGTTTAATATTAGCCCCCAATTTTTTGAGGGTTTCTTCAAAGCTTTCATATCCCCGATCAATATGATGAATCTCTTCAATAATGGTGTGGCCCTCAGCCGCTAAACCTGCCAGCACCAGTGCTGCTCCGGCCCTCAAATCCGGGGCCTTTACCACGGCACCATGAAGTTTTTCCACACCCTGAATTACTGCAGAACGTCCCTGCACTGTAATTACAGCACCCAATTTTTTCAGTTCATTTACCAGGCTGAATCGTCCATCAAATACATTTTCTGTGATTACGCTGGTCCCCTGAGCCAGAGTCAAAAGAGCCATGGTCTGGGCCTGCATATCTGTGGGAAAACCTGGATAGGGAAGGGTTCGAACGGATTGAATGGACTTAATCGTTCCTCCCTTGACGTGAAGGACATCCGCCTCTTCCCATATTTCTGCGCCTGCCTCCCGAAGTTTAGCAATAACTGCCTCCAGGTGTTCGGGTATTACATTTTCCAGCATCAATTCCCCCCGGGTAATAGCAGCAGCAATAATCAAAGTCCCTGCTGCAATCCGGTCTGGAATCAATGTATAACTTACGTCCTTTAAATTTTTTACACCCTCTATTTTAATGGTGTCCGTTCCGGCACCCTTTACTTTCGCTCCCATTTTATTTAAAAAATTTTGAAGATCGATAATTTCTGGTTCCTTGGCCGCATTATGTATTTGCGTAGTCCCCTGGGCATATATGGCAGCCATCATGATATTTTCTGTAGCCCCCACACTGGGAAAATCCAGGTGAATGTCACTGCCCTTAAGAGATTTGACTTCAGCCCTGACACAACCATTTTCCTCCTGAATTTTCACCCCCATAGAAATTAATCCTTTCAGGTGAAGGTCAATGGGACGGGGCCCAATGTCACAGCCGCCGGGGTAAGAAACCTTTACTTTACCCAGCCTGCCCAATAATGGGCCCATGAGAAAAATAGATGACCTCATCTCACACATTAAAGACTCTGGAATCTCAGAGGTATAAAGAGAGCCCGGTTCCAAAATCAGAATGCCTTTCCCCCGGGTTACCTTAACCCCCAAGCATTCCAGGATGTTTAACATAACTTTTACATCGCTTATATCGGGAACATCTTTCAGCTCAACCTTTTCGGAAGTAAGAAGGCTGGCTGCCAAAATCGGCAGTATAGAATTTTTAGCGCCCTTAACTCGTATTTTCCCCGACAGGCTCGAACCGCCTGAGATCAAAAATTTTTCCATGCGACTTTCCTCCCCCGCTAGCTCTCTTCTCCTACCATATTTATTTCAGGGTTCAGCCATACACCATATTTTTCGAAAACCCTTTCACGGACCATTATAATCACTTTCATATAATCTTGAAAAGTTGCACTGCCCAGGTTTACAATAAAGTTAGCATGCCTGGGGGAAACCTGGGCATCTCCCACCCGCAGCCCTTTACAGCCGGCACCCTCAATAAGCCTGCCGGCGGGCTGTTCCGGTAAATTTTTAAACACGCTTCCCGCGCTGGGTTCCGTTGGATGTTTAGTGCGCCTTTGAGCTAAGAATCCCTCCATCCGTTCCCGGATTCCGTTGGAATCTCCGGGAACCAGCTCTAAGCGGGCCTCCAGCACAATCCAGTTCTTTTTTAACAGCCCGGAACAGCGATAGCTGAAATCCAGCTGTTCTGCCTCAATTTCTAAAACTTCCCCTTCCCAGGTAAGCACTGTAACAGAGCAAACCACATCCGCCATACAGTTTCCATACGCACCGGCATTGATGCCCACGGCGCCCCCCAGGGTTCCAGGAATCCCTCCGGCAAACTCCAATCCGGAAAGTCCCTGCTGGGCTGCCCTAAGCGCCATAAGAGGCAAAGACATGCCGGCCCCAACGGTCACCTTTGGGCCGTCAAACTGAATCTCTTTAAAGGGCTTCTCCAATTTTACCACCACTCCGCGGATTCCTCTGTCGCTTACCAGCAGATTAGTTCCCCCTCCCAAAATAAAAAAGGGGACAACCTCCCTCCGGGAGAACCTGAGAAGGCCCTTCAACTGATTTATTCCCTGGGGAGTTACCAGGTAATCCGCCGGTCCCCCAATATGAAGGGAAGTATGGTTTTTCATGGATTCCTGAGTTTTGATAACTCCGGGGGCTATTTCCTGCAGCCCGGCCGTTAATTGTGTCAATTTTATTTCCTCCGTCAATTTATCAATAAAATGCTCTTCAAGGTTTATTTTATATTATGCAGTAAACTTTTTTGTGTGCTTTTGCTGCTTGTCCTTATCTGTCTCCAAAGTACCATGGATTTATGATTCCAAAGTCCTCTCACTGAAGGTACTCCTTAAGCTGTAAATAAATCATATGTGCAGAGTCCGGATATCCTAAATCCCTGCTATTTTCAGACATTGCAGCCAGCATTTTTATATCCTTTAACAATTTTACCATAGTTTCCCTCAAAAGATCCCCTGTTAAATCCTTTTCCAGAAACATCTCCGCCGCCCCGGCATCGGACAGCACCCGGGCATTCAACACCTGATGGTTATTGGTTACATTAGGTGAAGGGATTAAAACCGAGGGAATCCCACGGGCGGTAATTTCTGCCAGCATAGTGGCTCCTGCCCGGCTTACCATCAAATCGGCAGCTGCCAGGGCCAGGGGCATCTGATCTATGTATGAACGAATAAAAAGATTATCCCGTTGAGCGATTTCCCTTATTTTTTCAGAACTCATCACTTGATCGTAATAAATTTGTCCGGTAACATAAACTAACTGCACTCCCGGTAAAGTCACCAGTTGAGGAAGAATTTCGGTAATACAATGGTTGATCCGCTGAGCTCCACGGCTTCCCCCTACAATTAACACGGTTTTTTTATTGGGATTTAATCCTAGGGCCTTCACCCCTTCCTCCCGACTAATGCCAACCACTTCGGAAGCCCGGGGGTTTCCAGTGATCGCTGTTTTTGATGGGTCAGAAAAGTATCTTATGGAAGCTTTAAAGGAAAGGCAAACCTTTTTTACAAAGGGAAAGAGCAGACGGTTAGTCATCCCGGGAATCACATTTTGTTCATGGATTAAACAGGGGATCCCCATCAAATAAGCAGAAAGGACCACCGGCCCGCACACGTAGCCTCCGGTCCCCATAACCACCTGAGGGCTATATCTCTTTAAAATCCTTCGAGCTTCCCACCCCCCCCGGGAGGTGCTAAAAAATGTTTTAATTAAATCCGGGGAAATTCTCCGAGGCAGTCCCCTGGCAGAGATGGTCTCCAGAGTAAACCCGGCCTCCGGGATAATTCGGCTTTCTAACCCTTTTTGGGTTCCTACGAACAATATTTCTGCGCCGGGTTCCTGCCTTTTTATGTACCTTGCTGCCGCCAGCGCCGGGTAAACATGTCCCCCGGTGCCTCCGCCGGTCAGTACAATCTTCATTCATTCCATCCTTCCCACTAACCTTGATTTTCTAAACCTCTCTATATTATGGAACTGCGGAAATAATAATTCAACATAACAATATATTAATATTATCACAACAAAGAAGACGTGTCTAAAGGAAATATATTGTACCTCTACTACCTAATACTGGGAATACCTGGATATATTCAACAAAACCCCTATGGAGGAAAGCGTAAAAAACAGGGAACTTCCCCCGGCACTAATCAGGGGAAGATTAATCCCCGTGACCGGAAGCGAACCGGTGACCACTCCAATATTAATCACCACCTGAATAGCAATCATAGAAATGATACCCGCGGCCAGGAGGCTTCCAAACATGTCCGGGGCCATCAAGGCCAATTTAAATCCTCTCCAGATGAGCAGGAAAAATAAAAGAATTACCGTAACTCCCCCAATGAAACCTAACTCCTCACCAATCATGGCAAAAATAAAGTCACTATGGGGTTCCGGAAGGTAGAAAAACTTCTGCCGGCTCCGACCCAGCCCCACACCGAATAACCTGCCCGGGCCCAGGGCATAAAGGGACTGAATAATGTGATATCCGGTATCCAGACGGTCCTCCCAGGGATTCAGGAAGGCCAGAAAACGCCGACGGCGGTATTCCTCCGCCAGGGCCAAATACCCCAGAAGGGGCAGCCCTGCAGCCGCCAGCAGAAAGATATGCTTCCCCTGCATCCCTGCTGCAAAGAGTATAACCACTACTGTAGCTGCCACCGCCACCCCGGTCCCCAAGTCCGGCTGTGACAGTATCAAAAGGAAGGAAGCTCCCATAAAAACCAGGGGAGGCAGCACCCCTTTCCATAAATTTCTTACGTCAATATTCTTTTGGGACAAGAATGCCGCGGTAAAAAGGATTAAGGCCAGCTTGGTGAATTCCGAGGGCTGAACAGTATATCCACCGATTCCAATCCACCGTGAAGCACCTTGAAGTTGCACCCCTATTCCGTCGACAAAGACCAGGCCCAACAGCACAAAGTTGATAATTAAAGCCAGCCGGGCATATTTTTTCAGCTTCCAATAGTCAAAATTAGCAAAAAATACCATAGCAAACATTCCCAGAAAAGCCCAGAAAGCCTGCCGCTTTAAAAAGTAATAACCATCTCCCCGTAGTTCACCGGAGGTGTAGGCACTGGAACTGAAAACCATCACCAGGCCCAGGCCCACCAGTACCAGGGTAGTAAAAAATATAATAAAATCCGGAGGCTTACCCCTCATCTTTTTCATCCGCTCTTCCTCCCCAGGCTTTTTACAGCCTTCTTAAAATCTTCTCCCCGTTCCTCGTAGTTGTTAAACATATCCCAGCTGGCACAGGCTGGTGAAAGGAGCACCATGTCTCCTTCTTCTGCCAACTGGTAAGCCTTTTCTACCGCTTCCTCCAGGGTTTTAACCCGGCTGTAATTCTTAAATTCCTGGGAATTTACAGCCTGAGCAATCTTTTCGCTGGTTTCCCCCAAAAGTATCAGGTGTTTCACTTTTTCCTTGATGTGAAAAGCCAGTAAATCAAATTCCGCTCCCTTGTCCTTCCCACCGGCAATTAAAACAATCGGCTGGGGAAAAGAATCCAGGGCTTTTAAAGTGGCCTCCACATTGGTCCCCTTGGAGTCATTAATAAAAGTTATACCCCTAAAGTCACCCACCTTTTCCAACCGGTGAGATACCCCTTTAAAGGACTTTAGGGTTTTCCCAATGCTCTGCGGCTTAATCTCTGCTGCATAGGCCACCGCTGTGGCAGCCAGGGCATTTTCCAGGTTATGTTTTCCGGGGATGCCCACCTCCTCCATGGGACACACAGGAACAATTTTCCCATCCTTACCTATAACAATATGCCCGTCTTTAATGTAAATTCCATTTTTTAATTCTTCTCGTAGACTGAAGAGGAGAAGCCTGGTTTGAACCTGACCGCCCACCGCTATTTCCGATAAAAGAAGGTCATCATTGTTCAACACACAAAAATCGTCCTCCCCTTGGTTTTTAAAAATGTTCTTTTTTGCTTCTAAATAGCCTTCCAGGGTTCCATGTCTGTCCATATGGTCCTCTGAGATGTTCAAAATGGCACTAATGCGGGGTTTGAACTTCTCAGTGCCTTCCAGCTGGAAACTGCTCAGTTCCGCTACAATCCAGGAATCCGGTGGTGCTTTTTCAGCTATGTCACAGAGGGGTACACCAATGTTTCCCGCTACATAGACTTTTCCTCCGCTATCTTTAAATATCTCCCCCAACAGTGCGGTGGTAGTAGTCTTGCCATTTGTCCCGGTAATCCCAATAATGGGTGCCCGGGTAAAAAGATAAGCAATTTCCACCTCGGTAAGCACCTTAATCCCCAGGTTTCGTGCCTTTATTAAAGGCTTGATGTCCATAGGGATTCCAGGGTTTTTGACCACCAGATCGGTGTGGGTATTCACAATCCCCTCAGGATGCCCCCCGGTTACAATCTTGATATCCGGATAGGATTTTAGAGCCTCCAAGTAAGGAATCAGCTCTTCCCTGGTCTTATAATCGTTAATGATGACCCTGGCCCCTTTTTGGGCCAGGAGTTTAGCAGCGGAAACCCCGCTGAGGCCCATGCCAATCACTACCACAGTTTTATATTTAAGCTCCATAAGCTTTATTTTCCTCCTAAAAGTGAATCTATTTCAGGTTCTTTGGATAACTATTACCTAAATTTTTATTTTTTGCAGCCCCATTGAAAATCATTTTCAGGCCCCTACGGAAAACAGGGCTAAGAAAGAAAGGATAAAGGCTGTTCCCCAAAATACTGCCACAACTTTCCACTCACTCCAACCACTCAGTTCAAAATGATGGTGCAGGGGACTCATTTTAAAAACTCTCCTGCCGAAAAACTGGAAGGAAATAACCTGTATAATTACCGACAGCGTCTCTATAACAAAAATCCCACCGATAATAACAAAAAGAATTTCTGTTTTGGTCAAAATGGCAATAGTCCCCAGAGCTGCCCCCAGGGAAAGCGAACCTACATCTCCCATAAATATTTTGGCGGGGTGAAAATTAAATATCAGGAAACCGAAGCAGGCACCCACCATGGCAGCGCAAAAAAAGGCGATGTCCATCTGCCCCAGGTTGAAGGCAATTAACAGATAGGCCAGCAGACTGATAATTGCGGTTCCCGCAGCCAGGCCATCCAGGCCATCGGTAAGGTTGACCGCATTAGACGCTCCTATAACAATAAAGAGCATCAGAAAAGGGTACAGGATTCCCAAGTCAAAAGAAGGCCCCCAAAAGGGAATTTCTACCACCGTGCTGTGCCCTGTAAAAAATAAGATGATAAACAGTATAATCACCATAATACCCTGTCCAAAAAGTTTGTTGCGGGCTTTAAGCCCTAAGGATTGGCGGCGGGTAAACTTGGTGAGATCATCCAACAATCCGATGGCTCCATTGCCCAGCATAACCAGGATGATCAAAAAGGCCTCCAACGTTTTGGGGATAAAAATGAGAAAGGTGATCAGAAAGGAAAAGAGAAAGATTAATCCTCCCATGGTGGGAGTCCCCGTCTTTTTAAGATGGCTTCTGGGCCCGTCGTCCCTGATCTGCTGCCCCATCTTGTATCTTTTAAGAATACGAATTGCTACCGGGCCGGCCATAAGGCTTATAAAAAAAGCAAAAGCCATGGTGTAGTAAAATTCAATCCTCATGGGAATTCCTCGATTCCTTCGAAATATTTTTTAAGTATTCAACTATTTTTTCCATTTTCATGCCGCGGGACCCTTTAACCAGAACGTAGTCCCCGGGCCGTAATATTTCCAGCAGCTCCCAGCAGAGAGAGGCATGTTCCGTAAAGTACCGGGCTTCTTTCAAGCCTTTTTCTTGAGCAGCTTCCACCGCCAGGGCCATCAGAGGGCCCATCCCCAACAGGCAGTGCAATCCCAACCGGGCAGCCTCCCTGCCCACCTCCCGGTGACATTCCTCCTGAATATCTCCCAACTCCAGCATATCCCCCAGGACCGCAATACAACGGCGCCCCTGGCCTACCTGGGACAGAGTCTTCAATGAAGCCATGGTGGATGAGAAATTAGCGTTGTAAGCATCATTAATAATCGTAATCCCCCAGGGAGTCTCCTGGATGTCCATTCTCATTACTGACAGGCAGCATTCCCCTAAGCCCTGCCGAATCTCTCCAGGGGACAGCCCCATATATAGTCCACAGGCCACCGCAGCCAGGGCATTATACACATTATGTTCTCCGGGCAGGGGAATAAATAACTCTTCCCGGCGTCCCTCAATGAACACGGTAAAAACAGTGCCCCAATCCCCTTTTTCCTGTACAGGTTTAAGATCAAAACCTCTAACTTGTGACCCATTTTTCAGGCCATAATAGATAACCTTCCCCGGAAACTGTTCCGCCAGCATTTGCTGACGGGAGTCGTCCCCATTCAAGATGGCAGTTCCCTTTGGACCCAACTCCTGTAGAAGTTCCCCTTTGGCCTGGGCTATGGCTTCCCGGGAGCCCAGAATTTCATAGTGAGCTTCCCCGATATTGGTAATAACCCCCACCTCCGGGTTTGAAAGCCGGGCTAGAAATCGAATTTCTTCCAGTGCGCTCATACCCATCTCCAGTACTGCTACCTGGTGTTCCGGGGTAAGCTTTAAAAGCATCAGCGGAAAACCCAGTTCGTTATTCAGGTTCCCCTGAGTTTTCAAGGTATAAAAGCGTTTTTGCAGAACACCAGCAATTAAATCCTTAGTGGTGGTCTTACCGGAACTTCCCGTCACTCCGATAATTCGGACAGGAAGCTTCCGTCGGTAATAAGCTGCTGTATCCTGAAGGGCCTTCAAAGGATTATTGACCTGGATTAGCACAAACCCTTCGGGAATCTTCTCTCCGGCAGGAGGATAAGAAACAAGTGCTCCGGAGGCTCCCCTTTGAAATGCCTCCCCAAGATAATTGTGGCCGTCGGTGCGCTCCCCCTTCAGGGCTACGAAAACCTCCCCCGGTTCCAGGGTGCGGGTATCGATGGAAAAACCGGAGGGGAGATAATGGATATTCCCCTGCAGCAGTTTTCCCCGGGTTACTTTAATAATCTCTTCAAATGTTAGGTCCTCCATGCCTGATTCCCTCTCGTTTTTCACTGCAAACAATACAGTATATTTTATCTAAAAGCAGTTAGGTTCTGGTTAATAACGTTCCTTCAGCTTGTGGCGAATCCTTTCCCTGACCGTTTCCCGGTCATCAAAATGTACAGCGTGGTCTTTAAATATCTGGTAATCCTCATGTCCTTTACCGGCAATCACCACCACATCCCCTGATCTGGCCATTTCTATAGCCCAGCTGATGGCTTCATAGCGGTCAAGACAAATTTTGTACTGCTCTTCATCCCTGGTCTTTAAAAGGCCCGGTTCCACCTCCCGGCAGATCTGGTAAGGATCCTCCCTGCGGGGGTTGTCAGTGGTCAAAATACAATAATCGCTGTAGTTACCAGCAATTTCCCCCATGGGTTCTCTCTTGGTTCGGTCCCGGTCCCCCCCGCAGCCGAACACAGTAATAATTCTTTGTTGGGCAAATTCCTTTACGGTTTTCAGCACATTTTCCAGTCCGTCAGGGGTATGGGCATAATCCACAATAACTGTGAAATCCTGCCCAAGGTCTATCTTTTCAAAACGTCCGGGAACGCCAGGTACCTTTTCCAGAATTTTTTTAGAGATTTCAAAGTCCAGCCCCTCCACTAAAGCTACGGTTAAAGCCGCCAGCACATTATAGACATTAAACAAGCCCGTGAGTTTCATGTTTATGGGCCCTCCACCCCAAGGGCTTTCCACATAAAATGATGCTCCTGCATCCTGGATTTGAATATCCCTGGCCCTGACATCAGCCGGATTCTTAATCCCGTAGGTCACCTTCTGAACCCCGGTCTGGTCATAAAAAAAAGAAAAGTTAGAATCGTCCCGGTTCAAGACTGCAATTCGCGGCAGTCCAGATTGTTCATATAGATTACCCATTCGGGAAAAAAATTTTCCTTTGGCCCCAAGGTAACGTTCAAAGGTCTGGTGAAAATCCAGATGATCCTCAGTAACATTAGTAAGCACGGCTATATCAAAATCACAACCAGCAACTCTCTTCCATTCCAGGGCATGAGAGGAAACCTCCATGGAAACACAGGTTACCCCCTGCCCGGCCATTTTATGAAGAATAAACTGAAGGTCTGGAGCTTCGGGAGTAGTAGCCAGCACCGGAAGAACCTGCTTGCCGATTTTGTACTGTATGGTCCCGATAAGGCCGGTCTTTTGACCCGTTTGGGCCACAAGCAATTCAATTAAATAAGAGGTAGTAGTCTTGCCGTTGGTCCCCGTAACTCCAATCATCCGAAGTCCGGTAGAGGGAGAATCAAAAAATTTTACGGACAGTGCCGCCAGGGCTTCACGGACTTCGGGAACCAGGATCTTTACGGCACCTGGAATCTGTACCCCTTCAATATCGGTGAGCACCGCCCGGGCCCCTTTATCCAGTGCCCGTTGTATAAACCGTATCCCATGATTTTGGGTGCCGGGAAGACAGGCAAAAATGCCTCCGGGTTGAATTTTCTCCGTATGATAGGTAATACCTGTTACTTCAAAATCCTGGTATCCTTCAATTTTTTTAACCAGCAGAGTTTTCAAAAGCTGGCTCAGCTTCATGTAGATTTCCTTTCCCCATCAAGAATAATTATATTCATAAAAAGTATTATTCTCTTATTCTATATTTTATAATGCTTATACACAAAAGAAAAATATTTTTTTAAATAAAAGAGGGTGTAAGGTAAAAAACCCTAACCCTCTTCTTAATCCACAGATGACTTGAACTCCACCGTAACTGTGCTTCCTTCAGGGACTTTTGAATTCGGGTCCGGTTCTTGTTTGACGGCGACTCCCGTCCCCACAGGATACAATTTCAATCCCATCCAACTGAGGATCTCCCCCGCTTCCCTTAGAGTTTTTCCCCTCAGGTCGGGAACCAGCACTCCCTGGGAGTCGCCAAGGGTTTCCCCCCCCACGTACACCAGAATATTGGTCTGAATAGGCACAACTGCCCCGGGTGTAGGTGTCTGCCGGACAATCACATCTCCTTCTCCCACAATTTTCAATATTAACCCCTCATTGTGCACCCGGGCGCTGGCTTCATCTACTGTCATTTGGGTCATATCCGGTACACGAACTGTGCGTATCTCCGGTTCCTCCGTCATCTGTTGGGGGATATCCATATAATTTAAAATGTCCACCATCATGTTACGAAAGACAGGGGCGGCAATTTGTGACGCCCACATGGAACCCCTTTTGGGTTCATCCACAGCCACAATAATTAGAATCTCAGGGTCATCCGCCGGTACAAAACCAATAAAGGACATTATGTTTTTTCCGACCAGATACCGTCCATCTCCCACTTTCTGCGCGGTCCCGGTCTTCCCGGCAATTCGATATCCTTCAATATAGGCATTCAGTCCGCTTCCCTCTTTAACCACAGTTTCCATAATCCACTTAACCTGTTCAGAGGTTTCCGGCGAAACCACCTGCCGAATGATTTCCGGTTCGTTTCTCTTTACCACGTTTCCAAATTCATCCCGAAATTCCTTTACGATGTAAGGTTTTAGGAGATTCCCCCCATTGGCCATGGCTGCAACAGCCATCACCTGCTGAATCGGAGTTACCGATACCCCCTGGCCAAAAGAAGTTGTTGCCAGTTCTACCGGCCCCATCTGTTCAGGTGTGAATAATATTCCCAGGCCTTCCCCCGGAAGGTCAATGCCGGTGCGGGAACCGAATCCAAAGGCATGAAGGTACTTTATCATGGCATCTTTGCCCAGCCTCTGGCCCATGGTAATAAATCCTGGGTTGCAGGAACCCTGAACTACCTCCAGGAAATTAATGCTTCCGTGGCCACCTCTGCTGGAAGTCCAGCAGCGTATGTTTCGACCCGCCACTGTCATGTGGCCGGGACAGAAAAAGCCTTCATTTTGGTTATACTGCCCCTCTTCGATGGAGGCAGCTAGAGTCATGAGCTTAAAAGTAGAACCCGGTTCGAAGGTAGCAAATATTGGAGTGATCTGCCAGCTGGTATCCGGGTAATCCATATACCTGTTGGGATCATAATCCGGCTTTTTGGCCAGGGCCAGGACTTCCCCGGTTTGAGGATTTACAGCGATGGCCAGTGCACTTTCCGCATCATACTGGATGAGAGCCCTGCTCAGTTCTCTTTCCACGATAAACTGGATGGTTTCGTCCAGGGTAAGCACCATTTCCAGCCCTGGAGTAGAGGGCAGATACTGCTGAATCCCCTGGGGCATCTGTACTCCCCGGGCATCCGCTTGATAAATGATTCGCCCGTCAGCACCCTTCAACTCATTCTCATAATAAAATTCCAGCCCGGCCAAGCCCTCATCAATTCCTACAAATCCAAGAATATGTGAGGCCAGGTTTTCGTTGGGATAGAACCGTTTACTTTCCTTGGCAAAATCAATGCCCGAAAGGTCCAACGTCCGAACCTGATGGGCAATTTCATCATCCACTTTTCTTTTCACGTATACCAGGTGCCGATCCTGGGTAAGAATCTCCATCAGCCTCTCCTGGGTTATCTCCAGTACAGGGGCTAACGCCCGGGCAGTTTCCTCCGGTTCCTTCACCTGCCTGGGGATAGCTACCACAGTTTCTGCAGTAGCACTGCCTGCCAGAATCCTTCCATTGCGGTCATAAATTGTACCTCTCAGCGCAGAAACAGTAATACCCCGGTTCCACTGATCCCGGGCCTCCTGCTGCAGGTCCTCTGCCTTAACCAGTTGAATCCAGGCCAGCCTTCCGATGAGCATAACCATACTCAATGATATTACAAAGAAAAGGAAGATTAGTCTTTTCTTAAGTGTTATAGTAGGAAGAATTTCTTTACTCAAAGCACTAACCCTCCTGAAGTCTATCAGTTGGTTGTAGCGACCAGACTTTTTTCCCTACCTTCCCTGGGATAATACATTCCTATCTCATTAATGGCGATGGTTTCAATTCTCTTTAAAGCACTTAATTGGGCAATCTGGATTGATATATGTTCTTTTTCTTCATAAAGGGTATTCAGGTGTCTTTCGTGCTGTATAACCTGTTTGTTAGCCGCAATGATCCGGTTATAGTGACTGACCAAAGCTATGGCCATGCCCAAACAAATAAACAGCGACAGGAAACAAGAAATTTTAATAAGCCTGCTCTTTTTTAGCTTGATTCTCTCCCTAGGTTGATATGTCTGCTGTCGTGCGTATCCCGATTGATAGGAAAATTGTCTTTGTTTCGCTACTATCATGGTTATTCACCTGCCCTTTTTTTTAGAACTTCTTCATTCTTTTCGCCAACTCTCAGCCTGGCGCTTCGGGCCCGCGGATTATTCTCAATTTCCTCCGGCCCGGGCAAAATAGGTTTTTTAGTAATCCTTCTCAGCACCGGTGTATGGTCACAGGTACATATAGGAAACTGTGGAGGGCATATACACCCCCGCGCCTTCTCTTCCATAAATTTTTTAGTTATTCTGTCCTCCAAAGAATGAAAAGAAATTACGCACAATCTTCCCCCGTCCTTTAACAGTCCTACAGCGGCTTCCAACCCCCTGGGTAAGATCTCCAGTTCCTGGTTAACGGCAATTCTCAGCGCCTGGAAGGTACGGCGGGCGGGGTGGCCGCCTCTTCGTCTGGCTCTTGCCGGTATGGCCGCTTTTATTATTTCCACCAGCTGTCCGGTGGTTTGTATCCTCTTTTTTTTCCTCTCCCT
>PWJM01000009.1 GCA_003560915.1 Syntrophomonadaceae bacterium | reverse complement strand
CAGGGACTGACGATGTAATTATCACTTACGGGAGGGAAAATTAACCATGAAAAAGTTCAAGATTACGGTAAACGGACAAACATATGAAGTAGAAGTTGAGGAGATTGGAGGCAGCGGCCAACCTGTTTCCCCTTCTGTGGGAACCCAATCTCAGTCTCAGCCTGCAAAAGTTGTTGAAACTGTAACAACTCCTGAGGTTTCCACTGCTGGCACTCCGGTAACCGCTCCTATGCCTGGGGCAATTTTAGATATTAAGGTAAATGTAGGGGACCAGGTAGAAGAGGGAGACATTGTGGCTGTTCTGGAGGCCATGAAGATGGAAAACGAATTGAGCGCACCGGTTTCTGGAAAAGTCCTATCTATCTCTTTCAATAAGGGAGCCAGTGTGGACGCAAATGATACAATCCTAACCATCGGCTAAGAATAGGGGGAAAAAACATGGTTATCGACAAGCTTGTTATGTTCATTGAAAGTACCGGTATTATGAACATGACTTTGATGCATTTTATTATGGTCTTCATTGCTGGCATCTTAATGTACCTGGCCATAGAAAAGAAATACGAACCGCTGCTGCTGGTGCCTATAAGCTTTGGCATGTTTTTGGTAAACTTGCCCCTGGGAGGGTTAATGGCCCCTCCGGTTGACGGTCAGTTGGGAGGCCTTTTCTGGTATCTTTTCCAAGGGGTAGATTTAGGTATTTTCCCTCCACTGATCTTCCTGGGCGTTGGGGCAATGACAGATTTTGGCCCATTGATTGCCAATCCTAAAACTTTTTTACTGGGGGCAGCCGCCCAATTTGGCATTTTTACCACTGTGATAGGAGCTACCCTTTTGGGATTTACAGCCAGGGAAGCCGGTGCTATTGGTATTATTGGTGGGGCCGACGGTCCAACGGCAATCTATTTAACAGCAAACCTGGCTCCGGAACTTCTGGGGTCTGTGGCTATAGCAGCCTATTCGTATATGGCCCTGGTCCCTATCATACAACCCCCCATCATGAAAGCCCTAACCACGCCTGAAGAAAGAAAAATTGTTATGGAACAGCTGCGGCCTGTCTCCCGCAGAGAAAAGATTCTTTTTCCCATAATCGTTTCGTTGTTAACCGGGCTGGTGATTCCTGCTTCTATACCCCTGGTGGGGATGTTAATGTTTGGGAACCTTTTGAAAGAATCCGGTGTAACTGATCGTCTAAGCAAGACCGCGCAAAATGAGTTGAATAATATAATTGTTATATTTTTAGGGGTTACCGTGGGGGCGAAAGCCAGTGCGGATGCTTTTTTAAGGGTTGAGACCCTGATGATTATTGGTTTAGGCTTGGCAGCTTTTGCCATCGGGACAGCAGCAGGGGTTATTTTGGGTAAAATTATGTGTAAGCTCAGCGGCGGGAATGTTAATCCGCTGATTGGCTCAGCCGGGGTATCTGCAGTTCCCATGGCAGCCAGAGTTTCACAGGCGGTAGGAAGAGAATATAATCCTAACAATCACCTGTTGATGCACGCCATGGGCCCCAATGTGGCCGGGGTAATCGGTTCTGCGGTAGCAGCAGGCATACTTCTTTCTATTCTGTAAAAATATAGTAAGTTTTTCTGAAACGCTAGAAGACAGAAGACAGGGGGACGGTTCTCCTGTCTTCTTTTTTGTACGTCCGGGCATGGGAGCAGGACTGTCAGAAGAACAGGGCAGTTTATTGAAATTAAAAAAATATAATAAAGAGCTCCACAACAATTTGTTTGGTTCTTGTAAGAGCAGCTTACAAGGAACTTTCTTTGTTGTGAAGCTCATTTCTATTTTTGCCGAAAACGAAGAAATTATACGAAAATAAATAAGAAATTTTTAAAATTATATTATAAAAGACTGAAAAATCCATAAATATAATATGAGTAACTATTAAGAACAAAAGGAGTCCCTAATGAATAATAAATATTTGCTCATTGCAGGAATTTTAGTGCTTATCTTGATTTTAGCAGGGGCAGCGGATACTCTTTATTTTATAGATAAAACTTATCCGGGAGTAACTATAGGTGAAAGGAACGTGAGTTTTTTAAATGATCAGGAAATCAAAGAAGAATTAGAAGCTCTTGGTTTTGAACAGCAGGAGGTCCTGTTTAAATTCCTGGATGGAGAAGAAAAGTACAACCTGGAAGAGTTGGGAATAAGACTTGATTTTGATAGTTTGTCCGAGAAAGCATTACTAATAGGAAGAAAGGGAAGTTTCCAGGAGAATATACAGGAACGACTGAAGGTTTTGCGGGAGGGGAAAGATATTCCTCTCTGTTTCATAATCGATGAGAAAAAAATTGATATATTACTAAATCAATTAGCTGCAGAAATAAAAGTAGAGCCGGTGGATGCAGATTTTGATGTGCAGGGTGATGAAATCTCAATTATTCCGGGGAAAAATGGGATAGAGCTGGATCAGGGGAAAAGTAAAAGTTCTTTCTACGAAACCTTGATATCATTGGACCAATTTAATTCACTTATTGAATTTCCCGTTATTGTAATAGAAATTGAACCGGAAACCACAACAGAATGTCTGCAGGCCACCGGAATAAGTGATATGCTGACAAAATTTCATACTGTGTTTAACGAGAATGATAAAAACCGCAACCAAAATATAAAACTGGCCAGTGGATTGATTAATTTAACTATGCTGGCTCCGGGAGAAGTGTTTTCATTTAACCAGGTTGTGGGCAGGGCCACAGTGGAGAGAGGTTTTAAAGAAGCGCCAATTATTGTGGGCGGTCAGTTCGTTCCAGGGATAGGGGGAGGAATTTGTCAAGTATCATCAACACTATATAATGCCGCCCTTCTGAGCAGTATGGAAATTGTTGAGCGCGCCAATCATGGGAGGGCGGTAGGTTACCTGCCCGTGGGAAGGGATGCAACTATTTCCTACGGCTACCTTGACTTAAAGTTTAAAAACACCCGTTCCGATCACGTTTTTATCTCCTCCAGGGTGGAGGGGAATAAACTGGTCATGAGATTTTTTGGAAATCCTGTCCCAGAAGAAAGGGTTGAGATTGTTACTTCTGATGTTGTAAAAATTGAGCCGGAAATTAAAACCGAAGTTAAAAAAGATATGAAGCCAGGAGAAAAAGAGTTAGTGCAGTCCGGTTCTCCTGGTTACCGGGTAACCGTTTGGAGAATTATATATAAGGGGGAAGAGGAAATTCAACGGGAAAGACTGTCAAGAGATTACTATAAACCTGCCCCTGCAATCTATCATGTAGGGCCCAGGAAGGAGGAGGACGTAAAGGTAATTGCCCCAGAAAATGAAAATAGTGAAGAAATAGAAAGCACTGTAGAAGAAGAAGAAAATATTGAAGAGGCGGAACTGGAAGACGTTGGTTAATATAGTTTTTAATAATTTTTATATTCCTCCGGTAAAAGAGACTTAAACAGCAGGACATGGTCCTGGCTGTCCTTCCAATACTTAAGAAAAACATTTCTTATTTCTGGAGTTGTACAATCTGCAGCATTGCTGCTGTACAAGGAAGCGGTAAATTTAACATCTTTTATAGAATCCATCAGTCGGTCAGTATCGTCCATTTAATTCTCCCCCTTGGAAATTCTGTTTAAGATGGTTGTCATAAGATTCAGATGGTCCTTTTTGGCAGTAATTACCTGATGGTAGGCTTTCTTTATATTGGGGTCTATGCTTTCCTCCTGATATTTTGTAAATTTTTTTAAATCAACCTGGATATAAGCCAGGGATTTTTTTAACAGGTTAACTTCTCTTTGAGAAAAAGTCATTAAAAGCCTCCTTATATAGGATACAGTATAAATGTTGTATCCTATATTTTATGTTTTTATTATTTCTGGTTTTTCTTTTATTATGAGCATCTTTGGGAACAAACCTTGAAAAATAATCAATACCCTGAAAACCAGGAAAGGGCAGAGAATCAAAACACATGTTCTAATTCCATAAAACTTATGTTACAATATAAGGTAAGAAACAGAATAAAATTTTTTTGGAGGATATAATGTATGTCTGAACAAAAAATTAAAGTGGTTGCCCTGGGAGATTCCATCACTTATGGTTTTCCTTATACACCTGAACATTCCTGGGTTGACATTGCCGGTGATTTATTAAATATTAAAATTATCAATCAGGGTTCCTGTGGAGATACCACCTCTTTTATGCTGTACCGTTTTTTTAATTGCGTTGTTTATTACAATCCTACCCACGTGATCATAATGGGCGGGGTGAACGATGCCTTTTGTAAAATTTCTCCCGGGACTGTCGGAGAAAACATAAGAAAAATGTGCACCCATGCGGAGGAGTCCGGGATTATTCCCATAATCGGCCTTCCAACTCCTGTAAATGAGAAACTTTTTGAAAATATACTAACCCTGTACAGGGAACAGATGAATCTATTTGCTGGAGAAAGGCAGATAAAAACTATTGATTTTTACAGATCAATTCTGGATCCTGAAACAGGTGGAATTCAGGATGATTACCATGTGGATGGCGTCCATCCCAGTATTTATGGATATGAAGCCATGACCCAGGCGGTAAAAAAAGAGCATTTCATGTAGAGGAGTGGAAACAATTGGACTGGCCATTAATTTCCGCCGCCCTGGCGGCGGGTTTTACAATAGGATTTGCTGCAGCTTATTTATTAAGGCTGAATCAGTTTAAGGCTTCTCGGGAAATTGCTGAGGAACTTTATAAAAGAAGTGAAATAAAACAGCAGGAAAACATGGCAGCCGTTGTAGAAAGTGTTAAAAACAGCTTTGGCAGCCTGGCGTTTGATGCTCTTTCCAGATCCACAGAAGAGTTCTTGAAGTTGGCGAAAACCCGGTTGGAGTCGGAGAGAGAAGTAAGTGTAAGGGAAATTGATGTGCGAAAAAATCTTATCGACCAGCAGCTGCAGCGTATGAATTCGGAAATTGAAAATGTAGTACGGCTGGTCAGAAGCCTGGAACAGGATCGGGAAAAAAAGTTTGGGGAACTTTCCAGCCATCTTAAAAACGCAGGGGAACAGACAGCTGCGCTGCTGCAAACTACAGGGATGATCAAGGAAGTGCTCTCCAGCTCCCGGGTCCGGGGGCAGTGGGGAGAAAGAATGGCGGAGGATATTTTGAAGGCAGCCGGTTTTATGGAAAATGTCAACTATGTAAAACAAAAGAACATTGAGAGCTCAGGGACCAGGCCGGACTTTACCTTTCTCCTTCCCCGAAACCTTAAACTCAACATGGACGTAAAATTTCCATTGGATAACTATGTGCGTTTTCTGGAAACCCAATCCGAACAGGAAAAAAACAAACATAGAAATGATTTTCTAAAAGATGTAAAAAACAGAATTAAGGAAATAACTAACAGGGAGTACATAAATCCTGAACAAAATACGGTTGACTACGTGGTTTTATTTATCCCCAATGACCAGATATACAGTTTTATCCATGAACAGGATGGGTCTATCCTGGATTTTGCGCTGAATCATCGGGTCATCATTTGTTCTCCGGTAACCCTGTTTGCTGTCCTGGCAGTAATCCGTCAGGCTGTGGATAATTTTGCCCTGGAGGAGACCTCCAACGAAATATTATCCCAGTTTGGTGTCTTCAAAAAACAGTGGGCTGAATTTCACAAAAAAATGGAATCCTTAGGTCGAAAAATTAATGAACTGCAAAAGGATTACGAGATTTTAGCTACCACCCGCCGTCGGCAGTTGGAAAGGCCTCTAGAGAGGATTGAGAAGTTGAGAACACAAAAAGGTTTATCTGCTGATGATGTAAAGGAAGAAGGGCAGGACATTTTATAACCCATGGGAAAAGACAATTATTGATAATTTTAAATATATAAAGTAATGAAAGGGGGTGTTCACAATATTAGATCCACTGGAAATTTTAAAACCCAAGCCCTTGAAAGACCTGACAAAATACCTTCAAAAGTTGACCATGGGACGCCTGTGGTTAAAAATTCTGATTGCCATGTTTTTGGGAATCGGGGTAGGGGTCCTTTTAGGCCCCTCTACAGGGTTGGTGGAAAGGGAAACAGCTTTGGTGATTGGCAGTTGGCTGGCCCTTCCAGGTCAAATCTTTTTGGGTATGATTCAGATGATTGTGGTTCCACTGGTTTTTGCTTCAGTAATAACAGGCCTGGCTTCCACAGAGGATATGGAGCAGTTAAAAAGTATGGGATCAAAACTGGTTTTTTACTTTGTGGTGACAACGATATTGGCTATTGTTATTGGACTCAGCGCTGCACTTATTATCCAACCAGGGAACTATATCGACAGCACCGCCCTGGAAACCATAGCAGAACCTGTTGAAGTGCCTGAGGGAACGGAAGAGATAGAAACTCCAGGTTTTACCCAGGTTCCGGATATAATCGCGGACATCCTTCCTCAAAATCCCCTCAGTGCCATGGTGGAGAAACAGATGCTGCAGGTGGTTTTATTTGCACTTATCATCGGGTTGGCCTTAATTTCTCTGTCGGCCAAACAGTCCAGGCCTCTCCTGGATCTTCTAAGTTCTATCCAGGAGGTTTCCATGACCGTGGTGCAGTGGGCGATGCTTTTAGCCCCCATCGCTGTCTTCGGACTTTTAGCTCAGACCACCATGAATACAGGCCTTGGAGCTCTGTTGGGTATGGCGGTATATGTGGGGACCGTGTTGGGGGGACTGCTTCTTCTTATGGTGGTCTACCTGGTCATTGTATTCTTTGTATCGGGTAGGGCTCCCTGGGGCTTTTTAGAGGCAGTCAGAGAAGTACAGCTTTTAGCGTTTTCTACCTCCAGTTCAGCAGCAGTAATGCCTCTTTCCATAAAAGTTGCTGAAGAGAAATTAAATGTGAGGCCTTCTATTTCTCAGTTTTTAATTCCCCTGGGGGCCACTGTGAATATGAACGGTACTGCACTTTATCAGGGAGTAGCTGCTGTTTTTTTGGCCCAGGTGTTTGATATCAATTTAAGTGTGGCTTCTTTACTGTTGATTGTAGTAATGACGGTAGGCGCTTCCATAGGTTCGCCGGCTACCCCGGGGGTAGGTATTGTAATTCTGTCCACAGTTTTGGTTAGTGTAGGAATACCTGCCAGCGGAATTGCATTAATTATCGGAGTAGATAGAATATTAGACATGAGTCGTACCGCCATTAACGTAACCGGAGATTTAACCGCCTGCCTGGTGATGGATCGCTGGGTCGGTGGGAAAAACATAAAAAGTGAAGAATAGAAGGTAATAATAACTCATATATAAAATTCTGAAAGTATACTTTATGTTTATTTAATAAAGAAGAACAGACGGGAAGTTTTTCCTTCCCGTCTGTTTAATTTTAATAAAAGTTATTTTTTTTTAGTTTCTTGAAAAATGAGCTTCAGACGGTGCTTCAGAAAACAAGACTCCTTGTATTCCCTTAATATTACTGCAGCCCGGCTGCTCTCCTGATCATTGCCTGATGATTTGGGCAGACGCTGTTGGTGTTATGGGTACGGCTGTTTAAAAAGTGAATACAGAAGTGTCCGTTAAAACTATTATTATAAATGGTCTGTATGCTGTGAGGCATACCATTCATTGAAGCCGCGATAGATCTTCCTCCCACGCTGACGATAATTGCCCTGGTGTTCCAGCTCCAGCTGCCGCCATAGATTCTTCTCATAATCGCTGCATCCTCGGAGGTAAGGGGTTCGGCATCAGCATGATTTCCTCCTCCCAGCCGTTTTACTCTGAACTTAAGGCCTGTTGCCACATCCGTTATGGTGGCTGTAGCTCCAACGTTGAACAGCATACTGGCATAAGGCCACTCCAGGTATTCACCGAAACTGCCAATTCTCTGCCGGGAAGGAACCTGCATGTCCACAGCTGACTGTGAGTTTTGTGGGATGACCAGACGCTGTCCCACCATAAGCAGTTGTGAATTTAACTTGTTGGTCTGCATGATAGCCTGTACATTAGTGTTAAAACGACTGGCCAGACGGGAGAGAGTATCTCCACTTCTTACGGTGTACATCACTCCCTGCCGGGTAAGGGTATTTGAGCTGGAGCTCTGAGATTCTGAAGAAGACTGGGAACTGGAAGGTATGTTCAGCACCTGGCCGGGATAGATCATGGTTGTAGTTAGATTATTGAGGCTCATAATACCCGGTACGCTGGTTCCGTATCGCTGAGATATTTTCCATAAGGTATCTCCCGGCTGAACCCTGTGTATTGCCAGGTTTACCATGCCTCCGGGTATGGTAAGGGCCTGTCCAACGAAGATTTGGTTGGAAGTAAGTTTGTTAGCGGTTTTAAGTTGTTCCACACTTACATTGTAACGCTGGGAAATATTCCATAGAGTATCTCCTGGTTGCACTTTATGTACCGCCAGCTTTGAGTTTTCAGGTATTTGAAGGACTTGTCCCACCAATATTTGATTTGATTTTAAGTGGTTTGTACTTTTTAGCTGATCCACACTAACATTGAATCTCTGGGATATTTTCCATAGACTGTCACCTGGTGCTACACAGTAGGAAGCAGCACCGGCAGAAACGGAAGCCAAAATCAACAAAGTGATAATAAATAAAGCAGCTGCACGTTTAATAATTATTTCCTCCTTTGCAAAAATATTATGTTAAGTAAGTTGCGAAATTAATTATAACATGTGGAAAAATAGGAAACCAAAAAGAAGAAATGTCTTTAAGCGGTAGAATAGGAAGGTTAACCTATTTATTTTATGGAAGGCGGTAATTATTTGTAAAAATACGGCTTTATGGGAAATGATGGCGAAAAGTATCAAACCCTTCTTTTTATAAAATAGAAAAATACTTAATAAATTCGGGTATTTATTAAGAAATATTTTTAATACTGGAAAACATTTGTATGTACATAGAAGTTTCTGGAGGAATTGGTAATGCTGTTTTTTTAGTATAATCCGAGGAAGAATGATTCCCAAATAAAAGCTGTAAGAGCAGCGCCAGATGGGACTTACAGGAAGAGAAGAAGTAATGTTATAACGATTCATTTGTACAGGCCCAACAAAACATAACAAAGAGTTATGATTAGTATGAAATAACGCAAGATATTTTTATGAATTTAATATATAATAATTTTGCAGAGATTTTTTTTCCTTATTTCAACCAATGAGTTTATAATCATATGTCATTATGTAAAAAGCAGCTGGATTTATGGAGAGGGGAGAAAATCATGGTTATTTATATGGATAATGCGGCAACGTCCTATCCAAAACCTGAAGAAGTTGTGGCTGCCATGAATTATTTTTTTAATGAAATAGGGGGCAACCCTGGCCGGTCCGGACATCGCCTTTCCCTGAGATCGGGAGAGGTTGTCTATGACACCCGGGATGCTTTGGCCCAATTATTTAATATTGAGGACCCTTTACAAATTGTTTTTACTTTAAATGCCACTATGGCTATTAATATGGCCCTTTCGGGACTCTTAAAACCGGGAGACCATGTGATTACCAGTACTTTGGAACACAACTCTACCGCCAGGCCTCTGCGTTACCTGGAGGGAACAGGAGTAGAGCTTACCAGAATTGAGTGTCCGGCTCCAAATTTCCAACTGGATTTAGACCAGTTAGAGCAGAGTATTTGCAAAAATACCCGGCTCATATCCATTCTACATGGATCCAATGTGGTGGGTACAGTATTTCCCCTGGAAGAGGTGGGGAAAATTGCCCGAAAACATGGAATATACCTTATGGTAGATGCTGCCCAGACGGCAGGAGCTTATCCCATTGATGTACAGAAAGCAGGTATTCACCTTCTGGCCTTTACTGGCCATAAAGGGCTTTTTGGGCCACAGGGGACGGGAGGCCTGTATGTTAACCCGGAATTAAAACTGGATTCACTATACCGGGGTGGTACCGGGAGCAGGTCTGAAGAGGATAGGCAGCCGGAATTTATGCCGGATTCCCTGGAAAGCGGGACACCCAATGCGATGGGTTTGGCCGGGTTGGGGGCGGGGGTTAAATATATTCTGAGGGAGGGGCTGCCAAAAATCAGGGAAAAAGAAATAGAATTAACCAACCATTTGATCAAGGGTTTGAACAGCATCGACGGAGTAATCATCATTGGAGAAGAAAAAGCGGAAAACCGAATGCCCCTGGTTTCATTCGTTATGGAGGGGGTTACTCCCTCCATGGTGGGAGAGTTTTTGGATGAAAGATATGACATTATGACTCGGGTAGGGCTTCACTGTTCCCCGTGGGCTCATCAGAGTATGGGGACATTTCCTGAAGGAACGGTCAGGATAAGCCTGAGCTATCTGAATACCCCATCGCAGCTTGATACTCTGCTGCAGGCGCTTTATGAACTATCCCGGGAGGAGGTGAGACTTTAAGTTACTTTCTCTTTTCTATATATCTACTATATTAATGTGGTGAGGAGGGCTTCAGTTTTATGAATGAGAAAAGATTAATTGTATTGTCGGGTGCAGTAATAGGATTTATCGGTGTTCTATTGGTTTATCTTGGAAATGCTCGGAACTACGGTATTTGTGTTGCTTGTTTTATCCGGGATATTGCCGGGGGGCTGGGGTTGCATCGTGCTGAAGTTGTGCAGTATATCCGTCCTGAAGTCTCCGGTTTTATTCTGGGGGCCTTTATTATTGCTTTGGCAGCAGGAGAGTTCAGAGCACGGGGGGGATCTTCTCCTCTTTTAAGATTTTTCTTAGGATTTATTGTTATCGTAGGGGCTTTAATATTCCTGGGCTGTCCTCTGAGAATGGTCCTGAGGTTGGCTGCCGGTGATTTAAATGCCCTGGTAGGATTGGCAGGGTTTGTGGCGGGTATATACGTAGGAATATTCTTCTTACATCAGGGTTTTTCCCTGGGACGCAACTACCCCTTGGGTTCTTCCAGCGGATATGTGCTGCCGGTGTTAGCTATAGGCCTGTTATTACTGGTTATTATAAGGCCGGCTTTTATATTTTTCAGTGAATCCGGACCGGGCTCACTCTATGCTCCGGTACTGGTTTCTCTGCTGGCCGGTTTAGTTGTAGGCGTGCTGGTGCAGCGGAGCCGTCTTTGTATGGCCGGGGGAATTCGCGATTTATTTTTAATTAAAGACCCTCATCTTTTCTATGGCACTTTGGCTTTATTCCTGGTGGCACTGGTCAGCAGCCTTGCCTTCGGCTACTTTCAGCTGGGATTTGTAGATCAGCCTATCGCTCATACCGATGGTTTTTGGAACTTTACAGGGATGCTGGTAGTTGGATTTGGTTCGGTGCTTTTGGGAGGTTGTCCTTTAAGACAGATCATCATGGGTTCGGAAGGGGACACAGATGCCGGGTTGACTTTTTTAGGGATGCTGACCGGAGCGGCATTTATGCATAACTTCGGATTGGCTGCCAGCCCTGCCGGTGTTCCAGCAAACGGAAAAATTGTTGTCGTCTTGGCCCTGGCTGCCCTGCTGCTTATTGCTGTAAGCAATTCAGTGGTAACCGTACCTGCCAGAACTTCAAAAGAGGTGCCCTCGGGAGCATCCAAATAACCATCCTAAATAAGACAAGAAAGACAAGATAAGACAAGGGGACGGTTCTTCTGTCTTATTTTCATCCATCTGCGGTGCAGTGTGTTTCTGATGCACGAATGTCTATTCAATTAAAACTGCAAATGAGAAATAGCAGGTATATATCTGTAAACAAGGTAAAGGAGAGATAGTATGAAAGAGGCAAATCAAACCATTGATGCCAGGGGGAAATTATGTCCGGAACCTGTGGTGTTAACCCGGAAAGCTATGAATTCTTTTCCCGGTGAAGCGCTGCTGGTTTTGGTGGATTCTCCAGTGGCCAAAGAAAATGTTTCCCGTCTTGCTGAAAAACAAGGATACAAGGTTACAGTAGATGAACATAACGGGGATTATCAAATCAATATTGATCGATGAGAAAAAGCTCAAAAAAGTCCAGATAGGACTGATCGTATAAAAGCTGCTTAGGCCCCACCCTAAATATATTCCCTTGATTACCTTAACACGTTATTTTAAAAGGGAAAACTAAGGTGGGGTCCTGTTTTATGTTATAATATAATGTAAATCAGAAGGGTCATTTAAATATTAAGAAGAAACAGGTGATTTTGTGATTGATTATTATGTTGCAACTTTTTATTCCACAAATTATGCTCTAAAATGTGAAAAAATTTTGAAGCAGAGCTTTATAAATGTTAAGTTAATTCCGGTTCCCCGGCAGGTTAGTTCTAATTGTGGATTAGCAGCCCGGATGGATGGAGAAGCTCTCAAGGCATTCAGGGGTCTCTGTCAGGAAGGCTCTATAGAGGCGGAGAATCTTTACAGCGTAGTGAAAGACGGAAAAAAATTAATATTTACTCCACTTAGTAGAGAATAACCTTGAAAAGGTTATTTTTTTTATATATAATAATAACTGAAAAAGATTATCAAATAATTTTAATTTTTCATCAAATATTTACATTACCTAGGGCAGGGGGAGCATAAAGTGTATCATTCGGAAAAAGCGTTAAGGGAAAAAGGAATTAAAGTTACACCCCAGAGAGCAGCAATTTTAGATGTATTAAGAGGAACTGAGGCACATCCTGGGGTAGAGGTTATTTACCAAAAGGTAAAAAAACAGTTTCCTTCTATCAGCCTGGCTACCGTGTATAAGACAGTTGAACTCTTCGTGAGGACCAACTTAATTCAGGAATTGTGCCTAACAGGAGATGTTTCCCGTTATGATGCCAGGGCGGAGCCTCATCCTCATGTGGCATGCATAAACTGTGGTAAAGTGGAAGACATCTATAATTTACCCGTAGAAAATATTATTGAACCTGCGGAGCAGGCTACAGGATATAAAATATTAAAAGAAGAAATTATGTACTTCGGATACTGTGGTGATTGTAGGGATGGTATGGAAGATATAGAAAAAATGGAAATAGAAAAGCAGCATTAATTTTAAGTATATGGTAAACGTAAGTTGAAAAAGAACTATTCAGGGGCAGCTGTGCAGCTGCCCTATTTTGGGTGTACCCCCCCAGGGCACGGGCGACAGAGATAGGCAGATAGACGGTGCATTAGTCAAGAAGAGTCAGGGGTCGATTCTCTGACTCAGTTTATTTTTAAAGTTAAAAAAAAAATAGTATTTATCTATTGACAAAAAAAAAAATGTAAAATATAATGGTTTCACCAAACAAAATAAGATTTTGCATTATGAAAGCATTATGATACAGCTTCGTATCAAAGAAAGGCAAAGGCGCCTTAAAAATTTATTAAAATTTTTAAGGCGCCTATTTGTCTAAAGAAAGGAAGGGGAGAGCAATGTGGGGCTCTAGAAAAAGGTTGAACCGGAAACCGATCGAAGGGGATGTGAGAATTCCATCCGGTTGTGCCGTATCCGGAATAATGAATAAAAAAGGAAAACTTTTCTCAGGGGAGACCATTATTCAATCTATCAGCATTATGAGGGACCGGTCCAATGGGCTGGGGGGAGGTTTTGCTGCTTACGGCATCTATCCTGATTATAAAGACTTCTATGCTCTACACATGTTTTTTGAATCCGAAGAGAACCAAAGAGAGGTAGAACTGTACTTAAAAGAGAATTTCCTGGTGGAAAAAGGAGAGAGGATTCCCACCAGAAAAGTTCCTGTAATTTTAGATTCTCCTATTATTTATAGATATTTTATAAAACCCCGGGCAGAAATATGTGAAGATGTATGCATGACTCCCGATGAGTTTATGGTCAGGCAGGTCATGTTTATCAACAGCAGTTTTGAAGGGGCTTATGTCTCTTCCAGCGGGAAAAATATGGGAGCTTTTAAGGGGGTAGGATACCCGGAGGACATAGGAGAGTTCTATGACCTGGAAAGTTACAAAGGTTATCTCTGGACTGCCCACGGGAGATTTCCCACTAACACTCCGGGATGGTGGGGAGGAGCCCATCCTTTTACACTGCTGGACTGGTCCGTGGTCCATAACGGAGAAATTTCTTCTTATGGGACCAACCGCCGTTACCTGGAGGAATTCGAATATGAATGTTCTCTACAAACGGACACGGAGGCAGCCACGTATTTGTTTGATATGCTCTTACGCCGCCACCGGCTTCCCCTGGAGACCGCCTGCCAGGTTTTGGCACCGCCCTTCTGGGAAGAAATTGAAAGAATGCCTGAAAAGGAAAAAGAAACTGCCCGGGCTCTGCGTATGGTTTACGGGAAGGGTCTTTTAAACGGCCCATTTTCTATTATCCTGGGATCTACCAATGGAATGGTTGCCATAAACGACCGTATTAAACTGAGGCCCCTGGTAGCGGCAGAACAGGGAGATATGTTGTATGTGGCCAGCGAAGAAGCGGCTATCATAGAAGTATGTGCCTGTCCTTCAAAAGTCTGGACACCTCGGGCCGGCCAACCAGTAATCGGTAGATTGGAGGAGGTGGATTCATGGGTTTCAGTATGCTAGCACCAGAATACAGAGTGGATAGGGATAAGGACCGGTGTATAGACTGCAAAGTCTGTGTGACCCAGTGCCCTTATGATGTGCATTATTTTGATGAAGAAGAGGAAAAGGTTTTTGCCAGGGAGGAAAACTGTGTTAATTGTCATCGTTGTGTAGTTCTCTGTCCTACCCGGGCATTGATTATACGAAAATATCCCCTGGAGTTCAGGGAAAACAGTGCCTGGAAAGATATCGACATCCGTCAGCTCCAAAAACAGGCTGAAACCGGCGGCATATTACTTTCCGGGATGGGAAACCCCAAACCTCTGCCGGTGTTTTGGGATAAAATACTTTTAAATGCCAGCCAGGTTACAAATCCCTCCATTGATCCCCTGAGGGAACCCATGGAACTGAAAACTTTTCTGGGGAGAAAACCCGAAAGACTGGAAATTGGTTGTGACGGCAGCTTAAAGACCAAAATTTCACCTCAGTTGGAATTGTCTGCACCGGTCATGTTCTCGGCCATGTCCTTTGGGTCTATCAGCCTGAATGCCTGCCGGGTTCTGGCAGAGGCAGCTGAGCAGCTGGGAATTTATTATAATACCGGAGAGGGTGGGCTGCATCAAAGCCTCTTTAAGTTTGCAGATCATACCGTTGTCCAGGTTGCTTCTGGACGCTTTGGCGTTAACAGCGAATATTTAAAAATTGGAGCTGGGATAGAAATTAAAATCGGCCAGGGGGCCAAGCCGGGAATCGGCGGGCACCTGCCGGGGGAAAAGGTAAGGGAAGAAGTTGCAGCTACCCGGATGATTCCACTGGGAACCGATGCCATATCTCCGGCCCCTCACCACGATATTTATTCCATTGAAGATTTAAGGCAGCTGATTTTTGCTTTAAAAGAAGCTTCAGATTACGAAAAGCCGGTCTCGGTGAAAATAGCTGCTGTTCATAATGTGGCAGCCATAGCTTCGGGAATCGCCCGGGCCGGGGCAGACATAATTACCATAGATGGATTTAGAGGAGGCACAGGAGCCGCTCCTACTCGAATTCGAGATAACGTAGGGATTCCTATCGAATTCGCCATATCTGCAGTGGATAACCGACTGAAGGAAGAAGGGATACGCAACCAGGTTTCCGTGGTGGCTGCCGGAAGCATCCGGAATAGTGCAGATATAGTAAAAGCTGTAGCCCTGGGTGCCGATGCCGTATATATTGGAACTGCAGCTCTGTTGGCCATGGGCTGTCATCTCTGTCGGAAATGCTATATGGGTAAATGCAGCTGGGGGATTGCCACCCAACAGCCCCATTTGGTCAAGAGGCTAAATCCCGAAATCGGCAGAGAACGATTAGTTAACCTGATTACCGGTTGGAAGCACGAGATTAAAGAAATATTAGGTGGGATGGGCATTAATGCCATCGACAGCCTTAGGGGAAACCGGCACATGCTTCGGGGAGTAGACCTGAGCAGCCGTGAACTAGATATTCTAGGCATTAAGGCTGCCGGGGAATAGGAGGGATTTCAATGAAGAGAATCTATGCCCGTGAAGAATACTGTGTTGGATGTCGCTTGTGTGAGATATTCTGTGTAGTGGGGCATTCCAAATCTAAGGATATCATTAAAACTTATAAAAAAGAGCCCGACCGTCCTGCGCCCAGGGTTGCCGTGTGGGAGGATGGACCTCTTTCTTTTGCATTTCAATGCAGGCATTGTGACCAACCGTCCTGTGTTGAGGCCTGTATTACCGGTGCATTGAGTAAAAATGAAGAGGGCACGGTACTGTGTAATGAAGACAAATGTGTAGGATGCTGGACCTGTATCACCGTCTGTCCCTTTGGTGCTATACAAAGAGAAGAGGGAGAAAAGAAAAAGATTGTTAAATGTAATCTCTGCAGCGGAGAACCTGAGCCGTACTGCGTAAGCCACTGCCCGAACCGGGCTATAGTTTATGAAGAAAGGGGCGTGGAATAATGAAATACGTAATAATCGGTAATTCAGCCGCCTCAGTGGGAGCAGTGGAAGGGATCCGTAAGGTTGACCCGGAGGGAATCATTACCGTAATATCCGAGGAATCTTACCCGGCCTACTCACGGCCGTTAATATCTTATTACCTGGCGGGAAAGGTGAAAGAAGAAGATATGTATATCCGGGATCCTGACTTCTATGAAAATAATCGGGTAGAACTGCTGCTGGATAAAAAAGTTTCCCGGATTGAACCGGAACAGAATACTGTAAAACTAGAAGAGGGGCAGTCAATAGAATATGACCGACTGCTGCTGGCATCCGGAAGCAGTCCCTTTTTACCTCCTATTAAAGGAATTGAGAAGCAGGAGTATCATTTTTTCAACTATTTTGATGACATTAAAGAGATTCAACAAAAGATACAATTAAACCAGGTTACCAGGCCTCTAATCATCGGCGCCGGCCTGGTGGGAATGAAAGCCGCAGAAGCAATTTCCCTATTGGGATTACCGGTTACCGTAATAGAGTTAGGCCCCCATATTTTGGGTTCAATTCTAAGTGACGTTCCTGCCCGGATGGTACAGCGCAAAATGGAGGAGCACGGGGTCCGCTTTATCTTTGAAAAGACGGTAAAGGAAATTACATGGGGAGAGGAACTCCAGGGAGTGGTTCTCTCCGATGGGCAGGGGGTCCTGACGGATCTTCTCATCGTGGCTGCCGGGGTCCGGCCCCGTATTGAACTGGTAGAAGAACTGCCCCTCAGTAAAAACCAGGGAGTAAAGGTCAATGAGTATATGCAGACAGACCTGGAGAATATTTATGCCGCCGGTGATGTGGCGGAAGGTTGGGATTTGCTTCAGGAAGAAAACCGGGTGATTCCCATCTGGCCGGGAGCTTATCGTCAAGGGCATGTGGCCGGGATGAACATGGCAGGATTAAAAACGAAAGATTCCGGGGGATTTGCGGTGAACTCTATCGGTTTCTTCGGTTTTTCCATAATTACTGCCGGGGTTTTTGAAGCCCGGGAAGGAAATGAAGAAATATTGTGCCGGGAGGAACCCGATAGTTACCTTCAACTGGTTTTCCGGGACAACCGACTTTTAGGTTTCATCAAATTGGGTGAGGTAGGCCAGGCTGGAATTTTTACCTGGCTCATCAAGGAAGGGATAGATTGTAACTCTTTCAAAGAAAAAATTTTAAGGCCGGGCTTTTGTTTACTGGATCTGCCTGAAGAACTGCGGAGAGACCGCATGAGGGGAGGGGAAACCATTGAAAGTCCTGGATGCGCATAAACTATCTTACAGAGAACTGAACGATATCATTAAGGAAGAAGCCCCCCGGGAAAAAGAGATTAAAATCAAAAATCTTAGGGGGCAGCGATATATTGGAGGGACTTTGAAAGAAGGCTGCACCTTATATCTGGACGGTATCCCCGGTAATGACCTGGCATCCTTCATGAATGGCGCCCATATTGTAGTTAGTGGAAATGCCCAGGATGGCGTGGGAAACACTATGAATAAAGGCGAAATAGTAATCCACGGCCATGCCGGAGATATCATGGGCTATGCCATGCGGGGCGGAGAAATCTATGTAAAAACTGACGTAGGCTACCGGGTGGGCATCCACATGAAAGAATTTGGAGAGCAGATACCCATGTTAATTATCGGCGGATCTGCGGGGAATTTTTTAGGAGAATACATGGCCGGAGGAGTTATTATAGTGCTGGGTATAGGTGATTCTCCAGAGGAGTCCATAGGAAACTTTTGCGGCACCGGCATGCACGGCGGAAGAATTTATATCCGCGGAGAAGTTCCGGCTTTTAAATTCGGAAAAGAAGTGAAAGAGGCAGCGATGGAGGAAGAGGATTACCGTTTATTAAAGGATAAAATAAAAAAATACTGTAAGTATTTTGATTATCCTATGAAAAAAATTAACCTGGAGGATTTTCATAAATATGTCCCCATAGGTTCCAGGCCGTACGGAAACCTTTATGCCTATTAATAATTAAAATTATAAAATTGACTCACCCCTTCTTATACCAGCCAATCAGGGCTGGTTTTTTTTTCACCACAGCGGGAATGCACAGGGCGGGGGTTGATAATAAAATTTAACCGGTAGGAAAATGATATAGGTAGAGGGAATAATAAGCAGACATGTTGTGACCTTTTCCCGGTCATGGTAAAATAAGTCTTAGTATTCTATTTACTTATTATTGGCCTATGTTTCTTATTAAAGTAATTCCACCAGTTCGAGGTGATCATATATGGGCAATTTAGAAAAATCCAATAAATTGAAAGATTCGGGTAAACCGGGGGAGTCAGAAGCCCCAACAAAGTCGCTGGAAAGTATGGAATCGTCAGAAGAACCCAAAAAGTTTTATATCCATACCTTTGGATGCCAGATGAATGTTCATGATTCGGAAATCCTGGGAGGTTTTTTAGAGGATCTGGGTTACCGGGAAGCAGCAGGAGTTGAGGATACCGATATATTAATTATGAATACCTGTGCTATCCGACAAAAAGCAGAAGCAAAAGTGTTCGGGATGATAGGAAAACTGAAAAAGCTGAAAAGGGAAAAACCTCATTTAATTATCGGAGTGTGCGGATGTATGGCCCAGCAGGAGGGGACCGCCAAAAAGATAAAAGCCCGGTATCCCCATGTAGACCTGGTTTTTGGAACTCACAATGTGCACCGGTTTCCTCATCTCTTAAAAGAAGCGGAGGAGAGCCGGGAGACGGTTCTGGATATCTGGCCTGAAGGGAAAGAGGTCGTGGAAGGCCTCCCCATATCCCGCAAGGGTGGAATTAAAGCATGGGTGACCATAACTTATGGCTGTAATAATTTTTGTGCATACTGTGTTGTCCCCTATGTACGGGGCCGGGAACAAAGCCGGGAGATGAGTAATATAGTAACTGAAGTTGAGGGGCTGGCTTCCAAAGGATATAAGGAAGTAACGCTTTTGGGACAGAACGTGAACTCCTATGGTAAAGATCTAGATAAAAGCATCACTTTTGCACTACTCCTGGAGAAACTGGACAGCATCACGGGGCTGGAAAGAATTCGTTATATGACCTCTCATCCCCGGGATTTCAGCCGGGAGCTAACAGAGGTTATATATCGCTCTGAGAAGGTCTGCGAACACTTTCATCTTCCCATACAATCAGGAAGCAATAAGATTTTGGGAAAGATGAACAGGGGATATACCAGGGAACACTACCTGGAAGTAGTCAGTTATATTCGAGAATTAATTCCCCACTCCAGCATTACCACAGATTTTATCGTAGGGTTTCCAGGGGAAACCCGGGAAGATTTTTCAGATACACTGGAAATTTTGGAGCGGGTACGATTTGATACCTCTTACAGCTTTGTTTTTTCTCCCCGAAAGGGCACCCTGGCAGCAGATATGCCGGGGCAAATTCCTGCAGCTGAAAAAAAAGAAAGGCTTTTAAAGCTAAATGAAACTCAAAACCGTATAAGTCGAGAAATTAACGAAGCCTTGAGGGGGACGGTGATGGATGTGCTGGTAGAGGGGTTCAGTAGGGAGAACCCCTCTGTCCTGACGGGGAGGACCCGGACAAATAAACTGGTCAACTTTAAAGGGGAGAAGGAGATGATCGGGAAGATTATCCCTGTTAAAATTAACGACGTAAAAACCTGGAGCCTGGATGGAGAAGCGTTGTCATAAAGGGGAGGAATAATTAGATGAAACTGATTAAGAGTTTACTGTTATATGTGGTAATATGTTCGGCTTTATCCGTTATCATTTACTATTTTACAGAAAACCTGGTTTACTCTGCTTTCATATGGGTGGTCTATGGAGCAGGGCTGGTCATCGGTATCATAACGGATCTGCTCTTTTCTAAACTTATATCCCCCCTACACGGCAATGCCCTGGCCTCCATATTTGTTTATCTTACAGTAGGTCTTTTAGTTAGTGGGGTTGACTACTATTTTATGGTGCCTGCTATTCAGGGGGCAGTTGAATATCCCTTTCCCTTAAGCTTTTCAATTCCCCTATGGATAGTATATGGAATTCTGCTGCTTTTATATTTGACAACCTTTTATATAAGGAACCGTTCCTGTCCGGCGTGCAGAGGCATTACCTTAAGGCGGGCGGGATATTGTCACCTCTGCGGTTTTTCCCAGGAGAAATCTATCTGTGATACGGCGGAGGCAGTTATACTGCAGGGAAGCCTGGAAACTTCAGCTGCCCTGGATGACTCTTCAGGGACAGGGGGAGATGGGCTCCCAGGATGATTTTAAAGGACTTTAAATAGGAATCAGCAGCTCATGTCATTAAAGTCAGGAAACCTGGTTTCAAGCATGATTAGGTTCCGGATTTAGGCTAGAAAGAATATGGTTGGGGGGACAGCAGTGGGTAAGGAAACTCCAATGATTAAGCAGTACTGGGAAATAAAGAAGGAACATGAAGATAAATTATTGTTCTTCCGGGTAGGGGATTTTTATGAAATGTTTTATGACGATGCAAAAACTGCTGCCCGGGAACTGGAAATCGTCTTGACCTCCCGGGAGACAGGGAAGGACAATCACGTACCCCTGGCAGGGGTTCCTTATCATGCGGTTAAGTCTTATATTTCTCGGCTGATAGAAAAAGGATATAAGGTGGCCCTGTGTGACCAGGTGGAAGATGCAAAGTTTTCCAAAGGGCTGGTAAAAAGGGAAGTAACACGGATCATTACTCCCGGCACGGTTTTGGATGAAAACCTGCTCCAGGGTTCACAGAATAATTACCTTTGTGGACTGTATATTATCAAGGATGGAATCGGCCTGGCCGCCGTGGATGTTTCCACAGGGGAGTTTTTGGCTGCCCAGTTTACCGGGGAAGACCGTTTTCACAAACTGCAGGAGGAACTATTGAAATTCTGTCCTTCAGAATGTGTATTTAATATGTCTGCAGCAGAGGATCGGTCACTGCTGGATGTTTTGGAGGGGCTTCCGGAAGTACTGTACACCCCATATGCCGATTATGTTTTTACTGCCCATAAGGCCAAGGAAACTCTTACCGCTCAATTTAACCTGCTTTCCCTGGAGGCCCTGGGCTGCATCGAATTCCCCCTTGCTTCAGGTGCAGCGGGAGCAGTTATATCCTATCTTAAGGAACTGCAGAAAGGCTCTCTGGCTCACATCAACCGTCTTCGGGTTTATCAACCCGAAGACTATATGTTAATAGATGGGGTAACCCGGAGGAACCTGGAATTGACCCAGACCATCAGGACTGGGAAAAAAAATGGATCCCTGCTGGGGGTGCTGGACATGACATTGACCTCTCTGGGGGGGAGGCTTCTAAGAAAATGGGTCCTGGAACCTTTGACAGATAAGGACAGGATAGAAAACCGGCTGGAAGGAGTACAGGAGTTAATAGAAAACCCTTTTGCCCGGGAGGATCTCCAGCAGGCATTGGAAAATGTTTATGACCTGGAACGAATTATGGGGCGCATGAACTTTGGAACCGCCCATGCCCGGGATTTAATTCAATTGAAAAAGACCCTGCAGGAATTCCCCTTTATTCAAGGCCTTTTAAACCAACTGACAAGTAACGTGTTTAAAGAGCTTCAGCAATACTTTAACATGCTGGAAGATCTCCAGGGATTAATTGAGGAATGCCTGGTGGACAACCCTCCGATATCTTTAAAAGAGGGTGGGCTGATCCGAGGGGAATATGATCAGGAGCTGGACGAGCTGCGAAAGATCTCAACCCAGGGGAAAAACTGGATACTGGAATTAGAAAAAGATGAGCGGGAAAGAACCGGAATAAAGTCTTTGAAAATAGGGTTTAATCGGGTTTTCGGCTATTACATAGATATCAGCAAAACCAGGTTAACCGGAACCCCTGAGAACTATATCAGGAAACAAACCCTGGTGAATTCAGAAAGGTTTATCACTCCTCGGCTGAAGGAATTGGAGGAGAAAATTCTTGGGGCCGAGGAAAAAATAGAAGCCAGAGAGTTTTTTTTGTTTGAACAGGTCAGGGGGGCTGCAGCAGAAAGGACTCAGGAAATCCAGCAGAGCGCTCGTGTTATCGCTGTGCTGGACTGCCTGTTGAGCCTGGCCCGGGCGGCCATCAAAAACCATTACTCCCGTCCGTCTTTTAATGGGGAGAATAGAATGGTAATTCAGGAGGGAAGGCATCCGGTAGTAGAACATTTTCTTTCCGATGAGCAGTTTGTGCCTAACGACATAAGCCTGGATGAAAATGAGAAAAGAATCATAATTATTACAGGCCCTAATATGGCGGGAAAATCCACTTATATGCGCCAGGTGGCCCTGATTGTCCTCATGGCCCAGATGGGTTCCTTTGTACCTGCCCAAAGGGCGGAGTTTTGCATCGTAGACAGGATATTTGCCAGGGTGGGAGCGGCGGATGACCTGGCCGGGGGACAGAGTACCTTTATGGTAGAAATGACCGAAGTGGCCAATATTTTAAACAACGCTACCTCTCAAAGCCTGATTATACTGGATGAAATCGGAAGAGGCACCAGCACTTTTGACGGTATGAGCATTGCCCGGGCTGTAGTGGAATATCTTCATGACCGAAGGGCAGGAGGGCCCAAAACCCTTTTTGCTACACATTATCACGAATTGACCGACCTGGAAGACAGGTTGACAGCAGTTAGGAACTGTTCCATTGCCGTGAAAGAACAGGGAGAGGAAATCGTGTTTTTGAGAAAGGTTATTCCTCAGAAAGCTGATCGAAGCTACGGAATTCAGGTGGCAAGATTGGCCGGCCTGCCGGTGGAGCTAATACAGCGGGCTTCAAATATCCTGTTAGAATTAGAAAAAGAAAAACCTAAAGGATCAGGGGAAAGAACAGGGGGCATGCACTCCTTGGAGAGTAACGAAGGCAGCAGCACTGCCCGGAATCTAGAATTGGGCAGTCCTTCAAGTCAAAAGGTATTCCAGGAGGAAGGGATAAAAGATTTGCTGCAGGCAATCAAATTAACGGACCCCTTGAGGACAACTCCCATGGAAGCGCTAAAAATACTTCATGAACTCCATGAAAAGATGAAAGATCTGGAGATGGGCCTGGAAGAAGCATAGGGAACCAGGAAGAAGGAAGGCGGTTACAGAAAATGTCTGGAATTATCATTTTAGATCCGGAAACCATAAATCAAATTGCAGCCGGGGAGGTCATTGAAAGGCCTGCCTCCGTAGTGAAGGAACTGGTGGAAAATTCCATAGATGCCGCGGCCCAAAGGATAGACATAGAAATCAGGGGCAGTGGGCTTACCTCCATAAAGATTACTGACAATGGCACCGGGATGTCCAGGCAGGACGCTATGTTGGCTATCAAACCTCATGCCACCAGCAAGATTAAGAAAGTACAAGACTTGCTGCGGATTCAAACCCTGGGGTTCAGGGGAGAAGCCCTATCCAGCATAGCCTCTGTTTCCCGTTTGAGGCTCCGCACCTGTCAAAAGGGGGAATTGTCCGGTACAGAAATGTTTACTGAAGGGGGAGAAGTAACCGGCATTCATGAAATAGGATGTGCCGGGGGGACCGAAGTAATGGTGGAGTCCCTTTTCTTTAACACTCCTGCCCGTAGAAAATTTTTGAAGAAACCTTCACTGGAGGCCGGTAGAATTACGGATCTGGTCAACCGGATGGCAATGTCTTATCCCAAAATTTCTTTTTCCCTAGAAATAGAGGGTCGCCAGGTATTGAAAACCAGGGGCAGTGGTAACTTATTAGAAATTATATCCCAGGTCTACGGTAGGGAGAAAACACGATATTTTATTCCCGTAGATTATAAACAGGGCACCAGAAAGGTATTGGGATATACGGCAAAACCTTATATCAGCCGTTCAAATCGCAGCCATCAGAATATTTTTATAAACGGCCGGGTGGTGAAAAGCGTGTTAATCAGCCGGGCTGTAGAAGAGGCATATGGAACACTTCTGCCTAGAAATTCTTATCCTGCAGCGGTCTTATTTATCAGCCTGGAACCCGAGGGTGTTGATGTAAACGTACATCCGGGAAAGGCAGAGGTGCGTTTTGCTGATGAAAAGGAAATACATCAGCTTATCTTTCATTCCATAAACCAGGCACTCAAAAATAATAGCCTGATTCCGGAAATCTCCAGGACTCATAAATCAAAAGAAAAGTTTTTTGAGCAGGTATCCCTTTATTCCAAAGGGGTAAATATAAAAGAACGAGAGGATTTACAAAGCATACATCAGCAGGGCAAGCACGAAGAAAAAGAGAAAGAGGAAATGATTGTTGCTGAAAATGTTGATGTTGAGGAGATTAATAAAGACAAGGTGGCAGCTGGCATATCTCTAAAGGATTCTGAGGCGCAGGATGATACAGGAGCTGAATATGACGTTGAGGAGTATGCTGGTGAGACTGCAGAGAATATAAACATAGTAGGACAGTTTCTGGGCACCTATATTTTAGCACAAAAGGGTCAGGACCTTCTTTTAGTGGATCAGCACGCCGCCCATGAAAGAATTCTCTATGAAAAACTAAAAGGGCAGTTTAATCAGGAAATAAAAATTCAGGAAACTTTACCCACGGTATTGGAGCTTCCCGCCGGAACCGGCCTCATGGCAGAGGAAATCTTGGAGTTCTGCAGAGGGTTAAATTTTCAGGTAGAACTTTTCGGCAGCGATTCGCTGGTACTTCGGGGGGTCCCTCACTTCATCAAAGATATTTACCAGGTAAGGTTGGTGGAAGAGCTTATATGCTCTTTTTGCAGCGAAGGAAGAAACCAGGAGCAGGCAAAAGAAGAGTCAATCATCATGATGGCCTGTAAAGCAGCCTGTAAGGCAAATATGAAAATGACACAGCAGGGCATGGAAGCTTTGATGTTGGACCTGTTTAAAACGGAAGTCCCTTATACCTGCCCCCACGGTAGGCCCACCATGATTGTGCTGACCCGGGGGGAATTGGAAAAAAGCTTTAAACGTTAACCTTAATAAAGTTACTTTTCAGTGTTTACGTCCGCTGAACTGAGCCTTCCCAAGAAAGAAGGCCTGGGGCTTTACAGGAATATTATGGTAAAACGGAGGGAGTCTATTGACTTATCCACTGCTTTGTATTGTCGGGCCTACAGCGGTAGGTAAGACCCGAATCTCTATAGCGGCTGCTTTAAAAACTGGAGGGGAAATTATATCCGGTGATTCCATGCAGGTTTACCGGTATATGAATATCGGGACGGCCAAACCTTCTTCAAAAGAGAGAAAAGGTGTTCCTCATCACCTGATCGATATTCTTGACCCTGATGAATCCTTCAGCGCAGCTGATTTTCAAAAGAACGCCTTCCAGGTAATTTCGGACATTTGTTCCCGGGGAAGACTTCCAATCCTGGCCGGGGGCTCAGGCCTTTACCTGAAAGCTATCGTAGACCAGTATGATTTTGGGAAAAGCACTGCAAACTGGGAATTAAGGGAAAAATTAAGGAAACAGGCGAATTTATATGGGAATGATTATTTATACCGCCGCCTTAAAAAAGTTGACCCCAAAAGCGCTGAAAAAATTCACTTCAACGACCTAAAAAGAATAATTAGAGCCCTGGAGGTTTATCTTACCACGGGGGAAAAAATCTCCAGCCAGGGAGAAAAACCCCCTGAAGAGAGGTTTCCCTTGAAAACCCTGATTATTGGGTTGACCATGACCCGAGGAAGGCTGTATGAAAGAATTGAGCAGAGGGTTGAGCAGATGATGAACCAGGGTTTAGTGGAGGAAGTGAAAGGATTGTTGGAAAGGGGGTACAGCCCTCAACTGGTTTCCATGCAGGGGTTAGGATACCGCCATATGGTTAAATTTCTTCAAGGGCGGTATACTAAAGAGGAAGCGGTGGAGCTTTTAAAAAGGGATACCCGTCGCTTTGCCAAGAGACAGCTTACCCTGTTCAGGCGAAACAATAAAATTTTCTGGATTGACTTGGACCAGTATACCCAGGATGTTGAAATAGTAGAAAAAATATGTTATTTCCGGCAGGAATATCTAAACCAGGCATAGAATCTATTGTTTTAACTGCAGGGTTATAAATAAAAATTTCTCCCAAGAAAAAAAATGGAGGCGAATTATGATGAACAAGGGACCTGTAAATTTACAGGATAATTTTTTGAATCAGGCCAGGAGAGAAAACATGTTTTTAACTGTTTTTCTGGTTAACGGATATCAAATTAAAGGGACAGTAAAGAGTTTCGATAATTTTACCATTCTCCTTGAGGTTGAAGGAAAACAACAGCTGGTTTACAAGCATGCTGTTTCTACCATAATTCCTCTAAAAAATATTAATGTCAACCCCCAGGAGGAATAACCGCAGAACAGGAACTGATGTGGTCCAATAAGAAATGAATAGTACATATTCTAATAAGGAGGCATGAAGATGCCTCCTTTTTGTGCACTTTTTTATTCCTAAAGCGTATAATGTAATAGCGATTATTTTTGGAGTGTGAAAGCATGGATTTTTCTAAGCGATTTAAGGTTTCCAAAGCCCCTGAAGAACGGGATAAAAAGGTAGACAAAAGGATGTTTCATGGGTTGGAAAGAGGGGAAATTACCGTAACCCAAGCTTTACGTAATATTAAAGATTACGATAAAAGCATCTCGGATATAAACCAGGAAAACTCTACAGAAAATATCGCTCTCATACTTCAAGAACTGAACCAGTTGATTGGCCTGGAGCGGGTAAAAACTCTGGTGAAAGAAGCAGAGGCCTATATTGAAATTCAGAGGCGCCGCCAATTTTATAATCTGATTAATGAACCTCTGGTGCTTCATATGATATTTACCGGAAATCCTGGAACCGGAAAAACTACCGTTGCCCGAATTTTGGGTGAGCTTTTTAAAGCTATGAAAGTAATTCCCAAAGGGCATCTGGTGGAAGTAGAAAGGGCCGACCTGGTAGGGGAGTACATTGGACACACGGCTCAGAGGACCAGGGAACAGATTAAAAAGGCCATAGGCGGTATTCTTTTTGTGGATGAGGCATATTCTCTGGCAAGGGGAGGACAGAAAGATTTTGGGAAGGAAGCCATAGATACTATGGTTAAAGCCATGGAGGATTATAAGACAGAATTTGTGTTGATTCTGGCGGGATATCCTCGGGAAATGGCCCATTTTTTATCGGTAAATCCCGGCTTAAAGTCACGATTCCCTATACATTTAGATTTCCCTGATTACTGTCAGGAGGAATTATTGGAAATTGCAGAATTAATGTTAAAGAACAGACAGTATCGGATGTCTGAAGAGGCCACGTTATTATTAAAAGGAGTGCTATATGAAAAAGACCGGAGAAAAAATTTTAGTAATGCTCGTTTTGTAAGAAACCTGATAGAACAATCCATCAGAAGGCAGGCTCTAAGATTAGTGAAAAAGAAAGAAACAACCCGGGAGGAACTGATGTTAATTGCCCGGGAGGACATACGTTTAGAAGAACTGGAGGAGGTTGAGGAGGAGTTGACCTTTGAGAAATTGTTTGGTGATTGGTAAGACCAACGTGGGCAAAACTCTTTTTGTAATAAATTTTGCTGCTTACCTGGGAATAAAGAAAATAAGGTTTACCCTGGTGGATAGCCTGGGAAGACAGCATTTCAGGGAGTATACTCCTGAACTGGCCAGGAAATATTTAACGGGGGGTAAGCCTCACCACACCCGATGCCTTCAAAATGTCACCATAAAATTTTCAGTGGGTAAAGGACAAAAAAAATTGATACTGACAGACAGCACAGGTTTAAAAGACGGCATTCACCCCAAGGAAGAGATTCGGAAAGCAATGGCTCAGACCCTGGGGGCCCTGGTGGAAGCAGACCTGATAATGCACATGGTGGACATCTCCCAAATGGCAGACCTGGGGCAAGAAAATTTTTTTACTTTGGAACTAATTGACCGTCAGATTATGGACTTTGGCCGGGAGCGGAGCAGTTACCTGCTGCTGATTAACAAAATTGACCTGCTCCAGTCTCACATAAGCAGGGAAAAAATAAAACAACAATTCTCCGGTATTCCGCTTTTTTTAGTTTCTTCGGTTACAGGGGAGGGCTTTCCTGAGGTGAAATCATATGTTTGGAATTTTGTTTAGGGATTTTCTTTCAGTGTTTTTTATCGGTGTAATTATAAAAATATTGGACGACATGATTGACGCTGAGACGGATAAAATTTTGGACAAAACTAACTGGTGGAATGCTTTTGGGAGGGGTATTATACCGTATACTTTTATCCTGTTTTCCCTGGCAGTGATGCTCAATAAGGATTTGACCGTTCCGTTATTTTTGTCCGCATATGTGGTGGGAATGGGCAAAGAGTTTAACCAAAAATATCTTCTGGGGCTTCCCGGGTGGGTAGAGTCACTTTTGGTTATCACTACAGCATTGTTTATATTCAACTGGCTGAACATATTTACCTCACTGGCAGTACTGATAGCTGTTCAATTCATAGATGACCTTTTAGATTATTCCCAGGATCGGAAGACTGGAGAAAAAAACTTTGCTGCCCTTTTGGGTTTCGGGGAAGCATTCATCTGTCTTGTTATACTGCTTACGGCATTACTGTTTTACTCCCCATATAAGCTGTTTCTAGTGATGTCGGCATACCTCATTATAAATTTAATTATTGAAAAAAACTATGGGAAGAGGTTGTTTCGGTGCAGCTAGCAGCACAAATACTACTCATGATGATAGCGTTTTTGTCAGGATATGCCCTGGGAAGGAGAATCGGCTTTAAGGAAGCATGCTCCCAGGCGGAAACAATGATTCCTTTGAATTTAAAAAGAGAAACCCTGGAAAAAGGTATATGTGTTATATGCAGCAGCCGATTCAAAGAAAATGGCATAAATTGAATTAAAAAAAATCTTATGATAGAATTGATTCAGGAAAAAATGTTTGGGAAGGGAAGAGATGTTATTATAAAGGAAAAAGCAATTATCGTCGGTTTACTGCTCCCCGGAAGGGATGAATGGCAGCTGGAGTCATCCCTGAGGGAATTGGCCCAATTATCCGATACCGCCGGGGCCCAGGTAGTTTTTGAAGTGATTCAAAAACGCAGCAGGCCCCATTCTGCTTATTATATTGGAAAGGGTAAGGCAGAGGAAATCTCCCTACTGGTTGAGGAATTGGAAGCGGATATGCTGATTGTAGATGATGAATTATCTCCCTCTCAAACCAGAAATCTTGAGGAGGTTCTGGGGGTCAGAGTGATTGACCGAACTGCTTTGATTCTGGATATCTTTGCCCGAAGAGCCAGGACCAGGGAAGGTAAACTTCAGGTGGAGCTGGCTCAGTTGAACTATCTCCTGCCCAGATTAACGGGTCACTATGAATTTTTGTCCCGCCTGGGTGGTGGAATAGGGACCCGGGGCCCCGGAGAAACCAAACTGGAAGTTGATCGGCGGACCATTAGACAGAAGATCAGTGATCTCAATAGAGAAATAGAATCTATAAAAAAACACCGCTCCCTGCAGAGGAGAGCAAGGCAGAAAGTACCGCACCCGGTGGTGGCCCTGGTGGGATATACCAATGCCGGGAAGTCAACTCTACTTAATGCCCTTACGGATTCATCCGTGTTTACAGAGGATAAACTTTTTGCCACGCTGGACCCCACTACTCGTAAGGCAAACATGCCGGACAACCAGACCGTTCTTTTGACGGATACGGTAGGATTTATTCAAAAACTGCCTACCCATCTGGTTGCCGCTTTCCGTGCCACGTTGGAAGAGGTGCAGGAAGCCGATGTATTAATGCATGTGGTAGACCTTTCCCATCCACAGAGGGAAGAGCAGATGGAGGCGGTACAAAAGATTTTAGAGGATCTGGAGGTAACAGAAAAGCCCTGCCTTTTAGTTTTTAACAAGATGGACTTGATTGATGACCCGCTGCTGCTCAGGAGGCTGAAAACTGAATATTCCGGCAGTGTTGCTATTTCTGCAGCAAAGCAAAAAAATCTTGAGGAATTGTTGGACCAGCTTTCCCGGCTTTTAAGAACCGATTGGGAACGAATGACCCTGGCCGTGCCCTTTGAAGACAGCCGCACCCTGGCGCTGCTTCATGAGAAGGGACAGGTAGTGAAAATAATAGCCCAGGAAGAAACCTATCACGTAGAAGTACTGCTGCAGGAAAAATGGGCCAATAAGCTGAAAAAATATAGTAAGGGCCAATAAACCAATGAAACATAATAAATAGAATAAGGGATAAGGCTCACCACGGAGGATATGGGTTATGTCATATTTATACGAAGAATATTTTCAGTTGGGCCCGGAGTTGATAAAAAAAATTGAACGGGTAGAAGAAAAAATACAGCCTTACATTAATAATATTCAGGAAACAGTGTTGGACAACCAGGCAAAGGTGCTCAGCGCTTTTAAAGAATACAGAGTAAGCGAGTTTCACTTTGCCGGGTCTACCGGATATGGATATAACGACAGCGGCCGCAAGGTTCTGGAGAACATCTATGCGGATGTTTTCGGTGCCGAGGAATCCCTGGTCAGGACACATTTTGTTTCCGGGACCCATACTCTGGCGGTTTGCCTGGATGCCCTGCTGTCTCCCGGAGAAACTCTTCTCTCGGCAGCGGGAGCACCTTATGATACACTGCAGAAAGTCATCGGTTTGCCATCTTCCCCCAGTAAGGGGACATTACTACAAAAAGGAGTGAATTACCGTCAGGTTGAATTGACTGCTCATGGAACGTTGGATTTACCAGAGCTGGAAAGAATAATAAAAAAAATTAAAAGCGTTACGGTAGTTTTACTGCAGAGGTCCAGGGGGTACGCCTGGCGGCCTGCAGTAACCCTTGCGGAAATAGAGATCCTTTCACAACTGATTAAAAAGATAAACCCCAAAATCATTCTTTTTGTGGACAACTGTTATGGCGAGTTTGTTAATCCTCTGGAACCAACACAGGTTGGTGCTGACTTGATTGCCGGTTCCCTGATAAAAAATCCCGGCGGTGGATTGGCTCCCACCGGAGGATATGCTGCTGGAAGAAAAGACTTGATGGAGCTGATTGCGGACCGTTTGACGGCTCCCGGCCTGGGAAAAGAAGTAGGAGCTACCCTGACTCATAACCGCTCACTTTTTCAAGGATATTTTTTAGCTCCCCATGGAGTAGGTGAAGCTTTGAAAGCAGCCGTATTTGCGGCGGCACTGTTTGAAGAAATGGGTTTTGAAGTTTCCCCTTTTTTCCACCAACCCCGCAGTGATATTGTTCAGGCCATTCAGTTTAATCATCCCCAAACTATGCTTTCTTTTTGCCGGGGAATCCAAAAACATGCCCCGGTAGACTCTTATGTTCAGCCCCAACCGGCCAGGATGGCCGGTTATGGGGATCAGGTGGTTATGGCAGCAGGCACATTTATTCAAGGGGGATCTCTGGAATTGAGTGCAGATGCCCCTTACCGCCCGCCGTATATCGCTTATCTGCAGGGAGGCCTTACTTTTGAGCACGGAAAAATTGCGGTTATTGGTGCTGCTAAAGAGGTTTTGGAGACATTAAATAGAAATTAAGAGTGTATTATATATAAGGCTTACATTCAGCAGAAAATGCTGCACAATCAGAGGGAAGAAAATAAGACAGCAGAACCGTCCCCTTGTCTTATTTATGTCAGGGGGTTTCAGAGTTTAATCTATGGAGAGTAGTTATAAAAATTTATATATAGAAAATATGAACTGCTCAGTACAGCAATAGTCATTTAAGGGGATGTTCCAGCGTCCCCGCAGTAGAGCAAAGGGGTTATATATAACGAAGGGGGAGGATTATTTGTACAACAGGGAGCACATTTCTGAATTGATTGAGCTTCACGATATTAAGTTTATTCGCCTGCAGTTTTCGGACATTTTAGGGACCATTAAAAATGTAGCCATCCCGGTGGAACAGCTGGGGAAAGCACTGGACGGTGACATGATGTTCGACGGTTCCTCCATTGAGGGTTTTGTACGTATTGAGGAATCGGATATGTATCTAAAGCCGGATATTGATACCTTTGCCCTGTTTCCCTGGAAAACCCGTGAGGGAGCCGGGGCGGAAGCCCGCCTGATTTGTGACATTTACAACCCGGACGGCACTCCTTTTTCCGGTTGTCCTCGGAATACTTTAAAAAGAGTGATTGCAGAGGCGAAAGAGATGGGCTTTACCATGAACGCCGGTCCGGAGGCAGAATTTTTTCTGTTTCTCAGGGACAAAAAGGGCCGAGGCACGACCCGGACCCATGACTGTGGGGGGTATTTTGACCTGCTGCCGGTAGACCTGGGAGAAACCGCCCGCAGGGACATGGTATTAACCTTACAGCAGATGGGATTCGAAATTGAGGCATCCCATCATGAAGTAGCCCCCAGCCAACACGAAATTGCCTTTAAATATGCCGATGCATTGACCACAGCGGATAACGTTACCTCCTTTAAACTGGTGGTAAGAACCATCGCCCTGGGACATAATCTCCATGCCACGTTTATGCCCAAGCCCATATACGGCATCAATGGTTCCGGCATGCATACACACCAGTCTCTTTTCCAGGAGGGTGAAAATGCATTCTTTGATTCTTCAGCTCCCCATCAGTTGAGTAAAAGTGCCGTTCACTACATTGGAGGGCTGATCCACCATGTAAAAGGATTTACAGCCATAACCAATCCCCTGGTTAATTCATATAAGCGGCTGGTCCCCGGGCATGAGGCCCCTGTCTATATCGCCTGGTCTCATCGGAACAGGAGCCCTCTTATCAGGGTCCCCGCCAGAAGAGGAATCGGTACCCGGATAGAAATTAGAAGCCCGGACCCCTCCTGCAACCCATACCTGGCACTGGCCGTAACCCTAAAAGCCGGGTTGGACGGAATAAAAAATGAAATAGAACCGCCTACCCCTGTGGATGAAAATATTTACGAAATGTCCCTGGAAGAGAGAAAGAAAAAGGGGATTGAGAGCCTGCCTTCCTGCCTGATTGAAGCCCTGGATGAAATGGAAAAGAGCACTCTAATCCGGGAGGCCCTGGGGGATCATATCTTTAACCGCTACATGGATGCCAAAAGAATTGAATGGGACCGCTACAGAAAACAGGTCCACAAATGGGAAGTTCAAGAATACCTGGCCATTTTTTAAAATTGCTGAGGATGATAAGGAAGACAAGAGGAAGAAAAGGGGACGGTTCTTTTGTCTTCCTTTTTTGTGTTTTGGTACAGTACTCCTTTTAGCGCTCCACATCGCAAGCCATGTGGATTCCTGATTCATTAAGGAAGCCAATGCTTACACTTTTAATAGAATTATTTCCGAAAAAAATAACGAGGGTTCAGTCAAAAACCTATCCCTCGTTATTTTTATGAATAATTATTTTTAAGTTTCGCCAATCAAACTTACATCTTTCTGAAAAGCCCTATGACTTTACCCAAAACATTTACACTATTTAAGATCAGAGGCTCATAATAATCGTTTTCCGGTTGGAGCCGAATTTGCTCATTTTCCATATAAAATCTTTTCACCGTGGCTTCATCATCAATTAAGGCTACAACAATATCACCGTTAACTGCGGTGGACTGCTGCCTCACGGCAATATAATCGCCGTCGAAAATCCCCACGTTAACCATACTGTCCCCTTCTACACTGAGCATAAATATACGGTCTTCTTTTACAAAATCTCTGGGTAGAGGGAAATATTCTATGATGTTTTCCTCTGCCAGTATCGGTTGGCCGGCAGTTACGTTTCCCACCACAGGTACCGGGGAAATATCCCGAAAGGAAAGAAAGAAATTTTCCTCTAAAAGTTCAATGGCTCTAGGTTTCGTGGGGTCTCTGCGAATATAACCCTTTTTTTCAATCTGGGAAAGATGAGCGTGAACCGTGGAGCTGGAACTTAAACCAACGGCTTTTCCGATTTCCCTCACTGAGGGGGGATAACCCTTCTCCTGAACTTCACTTTTTATAAAATTAAGAATTTCCTCCTGACGCCGGGTTAAGGGTTCAGTCATAATTATATCCACCTCACATATATTTAAATAGCTGTCTAAAACTACCAACATTATAGCATAAAAACATACATTTGGCAAACGCAAGTTCGAAAAAAGTTAAAAATACCGTTGACAAGAACAGGTGTTCCGTATTATAATAAGGCAAACACCAGTTTGCCATTTTGGGTTGGGAGGTACAAGAATATGGGTTATCATTTTCAAGTGCAGGAAAAGAAAAACTGCCGTGAAAAACGAAAGAAGAAAAAGACTTTTCTAATGGTGGCCGTAGTGGCTCTTCTTTTGGTTTTCACTTCCCTGGGATACAGTTTCAATGGTAGGGGACAGGCTGCTGCAGGAGAGGGTGAATTATTGGAGAAGGTAATGGTACAAGAAGGGGATACACTGTGGAGTATTGCTAAAACATATCGAGGTAGAGGAGAAGATATACGATACACGGTTTATAAAATTGGGAAAGCCAATGGACTAAAAGATTCCTTTATTTACCCCGGACAGGAATTAATCATACCCCGTTAATAAACTTTGCATAAAAAAAATCAGAAACCTAATAATAATTATATAAGCTACCCCCATAACCTGGAACAACCCATCATGAAAAAGGAGTGCTGGAAAATGAATCCGCAGGGTTCTAACCCGGGCTCTCGTCACGAGGTCCCCAAGGATTTGCTGCCGGAATTAGAGTTTCCTGAAGACTATGGTCACTATTCGTTTTTTTCAGAACTTACCATGGAATCAAAGCTGCCCGGTCAGTCTGAAAAAATAATGGATATCCAATCACTACAGGACTGGTTTCCATCAGTAGAAGAAGAACCGTATCTGTAATCCCCTGAGAATAAACAGGGGATTAAATTTTTTTGATATGTTGTATAATATTGAATATAGATTGTTATTTTGACTTGGAATGAAGTGGTGATTATGGAAAACAAGATATTGGAAAAAGTATATAGACTGGCCTCAGAAGACCGCCTTAAGATTTATATTACCGGTGGTTATCTCAGGTCTCTTTTATTAAATCTTCCTGTTGAAGGAATCGATGTAGATCTTTTGGTTATCGATGGAAGTGTTGTAACCTTTGCCAGGAAAACAGCGGAGATATTACAGGGCACTATGGTAGAGTTGGACCGGAGGAACGGGATTTATAGGGTTGTAATTAAACAAGAAAAACGAAACAGCAGCATTTTAGATTTCACCAGTCCCAAGGGCAGGGACTTGATGGAAGACCTAAAGAAAAGAGATTTTACGGTAAACAGTTTAGCAATGGAGTTGGGGGATTATTTGAAAACCCCTTCCGGGGGGCAGAAGTATATAATTGATGTAAACGGAGGGATTCAGGATCTAAGAGAAAGAAAGATGCGGGTGATTTCAGAGGAGGCCTTCAAGGATGACCCTCTACGGCTGATTCGGGGCATCAGGCTTTGTGCTGCCCTGGACTTTCATCTGGAGGAGAGGACCCTGGGCTGGATGTACAGTTTTCGGGAAAGCCTTAAAGAAATTTCTGGCGAAAGGGTCAGGGATGAACTATGGAAAATAATTGACATGAAAGATTCTTTTTCCTGGATTACATTTATGGAAGAGAGGTTAGGTTTTCTCAGCGTACTTTTCCCTGAGGTTGGCCGGATGAAGGCTACGGAACAAAACTTTTATCATGGAGAAAACGTTTGGATTCACTGTCTTCGAACGTTCAAGAGTATTGAGAGTAACATTGAATCTCCACCCTTTCCACTGGAGATGGCTTTAAAAATAAAAGAGCACTTAGGGCAGGAACTGGTATCCTCCCGAAAAAGAAAGCATCTTTTAAAGTTTTTTGCACTTTTCCATGATGTGGGGAAAATAAAAACAAAGAAAGTTTTAGAATCTGGTCGAATTTTTTTTCACCGCCATGAAGTGGAAGGAATACCATATTTAGAGAATTACAGTGAACGGCTTAAATTAAGCAGCCGGGAGAGAAGGATATTGAGCAATCTTACCAGGCAGCACATGCATCCCCTTTTCCTACAGGTGGCTAAAAAAGTTTCTCCCCGGGCCTTCTATAAACTCTTTAAAAAGTGTGGAGAGGAAACGGTAGAGGTACTGATGCACTCACTGTCAGATTTTACTGCCAAGAGAGAAGCCAAGGAGAACTTCCAGGAGATAAAACCCTACAGGGCTTTTATTGAGGAAACATTTAAAAAATATTTTTATGAAGGCGAAACCTTTGTGACCCCACCGGATATTATTAGCGGAGACGAAATCATGGAATATCTGGACCTGCACCCTTCTCCGGGAGTCGGATACATTCTGGCTAAAATTAAGGAAGCCCAGGCAGAAGGGAAGGTAAAGACTAGAAAGGAAGCCATAAATTTGGCTTCCCAGGTAGTGCAAACAGGTACCTATCAAAAACGTTTTCATTAGAAAAATTATACGTAATCTATTATATTTACATGTTTTAAAGGTCGGGATAATTCTAACTGACCTTTTGACTGTTTTGAATCAGGTTAATAAATTCTTCAAATAACTGGATGGAATCGTAGGGGCCCGGACTTCCCTCCGGATGAAATTGCACGGAAAACAGGGGAAGCTGGTTGTGCCTCATACCTTCCACAGTATGGTCATTAAGGTTAATATGAGATATAGAGACCGGCAAATTGTCAATGCTTTCTTTTATCAGCGCATATCCGTGGTTTTGTGACGTAATATATATTTTTTCTGAAGAAACATCTTTAACCGGATGGTTGGTGCCTCTATGCCCAAACTTTAACTTGTAAGTGTCTCCCCCTAAAGCCAGGCCAAGAACCTGATGCCCCAGGCAGATTCCGAAAACAGGAAGTTTATGCAGCAGTTCTTTTACGGTATCAACTACGTAAGGGACCTTTTTGGGGTCTCCTGGACCGTTGGAGAGCAATAAACCGTCGGGTTTTAGGGAAAGTATATCTTCAGCACTTGTTGTGGCCGGAAGGACAGTAATTCTGCATCCTTTTTCTTGCAAAGAATGAATGATACTGTATTTGCATCCCAGATCCAGCAGGGCCACGTGGGGTCCACTTCCTTCAAATTCATAAGAACGTTTGGTGGTGGCTGTTTTCACATAATCAAAGTCGGAAAGTTTGGGGACATTCTGAGCCTTCTCAATCAGAGACTGGTCCGATTCCTCTTCAAGCGTAGAAATAATGCCTCTCATGGTCCCCTGCTTTCGAAGATGTTTGGTCAGAGCCCGGGTATCAATACCGGAAAGGCCAATGATTTTTTGTTCTTTCAAATACTCTGAAATGTTAAAATCAGCCTGCCAGTGGTTGGGGTAATCACAGTGTTCGCGAACAATCAATCCATAGATTAAGGAGTTTTTCGATTGAAAATCAAAAGGATTAATTCCATAGTTTCCGATTAACGGATAAGTCAAAACAACGATCTGTCCACAGTAGGAAGGATCGGATATAATTTCCTGGTATCCAGTCATTCCCGTGTTAAAAACTACTTCACCGCCTTTTTCCCCCTGGTAACCGAAACTTTCACCGTAATAAATTTTACCATCTTCTAAAACTAGCCTGGCTTTCATTTTTTCCCCTCCCAGATAAAAAATCCTCAACCCCGATTGGTTGAAGAAAGGATGGTTGTATAACAGCCGCAAAAAAATGGCACTGTCTACCCTTCTCAGCCTCTCGGGACTGGTTTAAAGGTGATTCATACATTTAACCAATAGTACCACACTTAAAAAAATATTGCAAAGCTCGCTTTACTCCTTTATCGGGCAAAAAACGGAGTATTTTTAACATAAGAAAAGCAATTTCAGCAAATGAAATCTTTTTTAGGGAATTCGTATAATTTCACAATACAAAAACATGTTTTAAATTGTAAAAATTCTATTGACGTGGACCAACAATATGTTATAAAATTAGTTTAATAAAAAAGCACAAGCGCAAAGGAATAGGAAACAGGCAGGGATGCTTTGTTAATATCTCAAGGCTGTTTTACATTCTGGGGGGTGAAGAATTGTATTCATACAGGTTATTTTTAGCCGGACCTTCCGAAGACATAAATAAATACATACCAGTTATTAATTCTACAGGTCATAAAGTGGTTGGTTTATCTCAGAACAGCTCAGAAAGTCTAAGGCAGGTAAAAAGTATTCAACCTGATCTGGTAATTCTGGATACTTCAGGTGCTTCTTGGGGAGAGTTTATTGAATTAGCTCAGATTTTTTTTGAAGATGGTTATCCTGTTGTCTTAATAATTGATTATCCTCAAAAAGATAAGGCCAGTAAATTGGGAGAAAAAAGATTTTTCCCTTTCATTGTTAAACCTGTAAATGAGGAGGTGCTGCCATTAGTAATGGAACTGGCGGTAAATACCTACAAAAGCACTCAAAGGTTGGAGGAAGAGGTAAAGAGGTTAAGGAAAGAACTGGTCACCCGTAAGGTGATTGAAAAAGCTAAAGGGATTATCATGGAAACTATGGGGCTTTCTGAAAGGGAAGCATTTCGCCGCATACAAAAGCAGAGTATGAATAAAAGAGTTTCCATGAGAAAGGTTTCTGAAGCCATAATCATGGCATTTGAAATGGACGAAATAGTAAATTAACAGCTCTTATTACTGAATTTCATAAAGAACGATGCAGTTCTATTATTCAGGCAAAGACGCCCGAAACCAGCGTAATATTTACGCTGAGTTGAGGCGTTTTATTTATTTTGGCGGGTGTACCATCAGGGTGGATGGCCTTGGATTATACCCGCCCATATAAAAAAAGGGGGATTATTAATGAAAGCTCAAAACAAAGAAGATGTGTTGAGAATTGCAAATGAATTGAATGTTAAATTTATCCGACTGCAGTTTACCGATATTTTCGGAGTACAGAAAAATATTGCCATTCCTGCTGACCAGCTGGAAAAAGCGTTGGAAGGGGAATTAATGTTTGATGGTTCATCTATTGATGGTTTTGTAAGAATTGAAGAGTCCGACATGTATTTAAGGCCCGATCCTACAACGTTTACCTTGTTTCCCTGGAGGCCCAAAGAAGGGGCTGTTGCCCGTTTAATTTGTGACGTTTACAATCCGGACGGCACACCTTTTGAAGGCTGTCCCCGATGTAATTTACAGAGAGTCTTAAAAGAAGCTTCTGATAAGGGGTATGTATTGAATGCCGGACCGGAAGCAGAATTCTTCCTCTTTATGAAGGACGCCGAGGGAAGGCCCACGGTAAAAACCCATGACCTGGGGGGATACTTTGATATGACCCCGGTAGACCTGGCGGAAGATGCCCGGAGAGAAATGGTATTAACCCTGCAGGATATGGGATTTGAAATAGAAGCGTCACATCATGAAGTGGCAGAGGGACAGCATGAAATTGACTTTAAATATGACGAAGCCCTGATTACTGCAGATCACCTGGCAACCTTTAAATTTGTGGTCAGGACGGTAGCTTACCGTCATGGGCTGCATGCTACCTTTATGCCTAAGCCTATCTTTGGAATCAACGGTTCAGGAATGCATACTCACATGTCACTGTTTAAAGGTGAAGATAATATATTTTTTGATGAGAATGCACCGCAGCAGTTGAGCAAAGAAGCACTTTACTACATTGGCGGCTTGCTGAAGCATGCTCGAGCCTTTACGGCAGTTACCAACCCTACAATTAATTCCTATAAGAGGCTTGTACCCGGCTATGAAGCCCCGGTCTATCTGGCCTGGTCGGAACGGAACCGCAGCCCTCTTATTCGGGTCCCTGCCAGAAGAGGGATAGGTACCCGGGTGGAATTGCGGAGTCCCGACCCCACCTGTAACCCGTACCTTGCTCTGGCGGTTATGCTGAAAGCCGGCATGGATGGAATTAACAATCAGATTGAACCTCCCGCTTCTGTGGAGAGGAATATCTATAATCTAACTCCGGAAGACCTGGTTGAATTAGGGATAGCCAGCCTCCCCGGCAGCCTGGCGGAAGCTTTAGATGAACTGGAAAAAGATACGGTGATTCAGGAGGCCTTAGGAGAGCATATTTTTGACCGGTTTGTAACTGCCAAGAGAATAGAATATAAGAATTTTTCCATGGCAGTTCACCCCTGGGAGTTAGACTCCTATTTGGCTAAGTTTTAACTGTTTAAATTACTTTTAGAAACAGTTTAAGAAAAGTGAAAAGAACAGTTGGCCCAATAACTGACTGTTCTTTTCTTTTCACTTTTAAGTTCTCTTTTATCTATAGTGATATCGTAGAAATAAGACATAAGGAGGCGATAACGTCAGGTTTTATACAAGGGTGTAAATTGAAGCAAAGAAGCTTCCTCTAAGGTATAAATAAAAAATTCTTTTCACTCAAATTTGAAAGGTACTGATTAAAAATTTACCGGAGGAGGTAAGCAGATGGATCAGATTATAATTATTGATACGGTATGGGTGCTGTTGGCAGCCTTTCTAGTTTTTCTAATGCAGGTAGGTTTCGCCATGGTAGAAATCGGGTTTACCCGGGCAAAAAACTCACTAAATATTTTAATGAAGAACGTTGTTGACTGCTGCACGGGAGCGATTGTTTATTTTATCGTTGGTTTTGCCATTATGTTTGGCGATTCCATAGGTGGATTATTTGGGAGCAGTGGTTTTTTCCTTTCTGGAGCTGAAGGGTTTGACTTTGGAGTACCTACCCTGGCTTTCTGGGTATTCCAGGCGGTGTTTGCAGCCACTGCAGCAACTATTGTTTCCGGAGCGGTAGCGGAAAGAATGAAATTTTCCGCATATATTCTTTCCACTATTTTAATGACAGCATTGATTTATCCTATTGTAGGTCACTGGGTTTGGGGTGGCGGCTGGCTTGAAGAGTTGGGTTTCTTAGATTTTGCCGGTTCAACTGTGGTGCACTCTGTAGGGGCTTTTGCAGCTATGGTGGGTGCTTACATGGTGGGGCCCAGAATTGGAAAATACAACGGTAAAGGGGAAGTAAATGCCATTCCGGGCCATAACATCCCCCTGGGTGGATTTGGTGTATTTATTCTTTGGTTCGGCTGGTTTGGGTTTAACGGCGGAAGTACTATTGCTGCATCGGATCCTGGCCTTATTGCCAGCATAATTGTGGTAACTTTACTGGGAGCCGCCGGTGGAGCCGTAGGATCTATGATATTTACCTGGTTCCGTTACGGTAAGCCGGACCCCAGTTTAATATTAAATGGTATTTTGGCCGGTCTGGTAGGGATTACTGCCGGAGCTGATGTACTTGACCCCATGGGTTCACTAGTTGTAGGGTTTTTTGCAGCGGTTGTAATGATACTGTCTGTAGAAATATTTGATAAGGCAATTAAAATTGATGACCCTGTGGGTGCGATTTCCGTTCATGGCGCCGCCGGAGCTTTTGGAACCATCTGTGTTGGACTGTTTGCCGTGGGTGATGGTTTGTTCTATGGCGGGGGAGTGTCTCTCCTGATTGCCCAGGTTATTGGTGTAATAGCTGTATTTTCCTGGACAGTGGTAACTGCGGGGATCGGTTACTTTATTATCAGCAAGATCGTTGGCGGAATCAGAGTTTCTCCGGAAGAGGAGAAAGAAGGCCTGGACATTGGAGAACATGGCATGCGTGCATACAATATAATCGTTGGAAATAAAGCCAGCTAAAAAGACTATTAGATCAGGAGGTGCAGATAATGAAAAAAGTGGAGGCTGTTATTCGGCCGGAGACGTTTCAATTGGTAAAAGATGCTTTGACCATACAGGGCTTAGCCAGTATGACTGTGACCCACGTCACTGGCTGTGGACTTCAGGGAGGCAAGACTGAATACTACCGGGGGAGTAAATATACGGTTAATCTTCTTCCTAAAGTAAAAATTGAACTGGTGGTTCAAGATGAGAATTTAGATACGTTGGTAAATTTAATTGTAGAAACGGCACGGACCGGTCAAATTGGGGACGGTAAGATTTTTGTTTATGATGTGCAGGATGCTGTTCGAATTAGAACCGGTGAAAAGGGAGAAAAGGCCATATAGAAAGGCAGGTTACTTAAGTAACCTGCCTGGATATTGGGAGAAAAGTATAATGTGAATGCGACAGCGGAGAACCGTCCCCGCTGTCGCATTCTTTGTGTATAAGGTTCCTCTAACCAGTAACCGTCCCGGGTATATCATTAGTCATTGTCCTGGAAGCCCCTACCTCTAAACTAAAGTGAAGGTAGGGGAGGTTCACTTGCTTGAAATAGATTTAAATATATGTTTCGATCCCTTGAGAAGGCTCTTGGTACTCTTGGAGGCCAGGCTTAAAAATCCCTTGTTTTTTTGAAGCACTTTTTCCAAAGAATCGACCATATAATCAATCTGTTCATAGGTTACATTTAGGGGGGGCTCCAACCGAATTACGTTAGGATTGTTAAAGGTGTAGGCAACAATGATACAGTGTCGACTTAAAAGCTCCCCGGTTATCAGGGCCCCGGTAAAATCCATGGAAAGGTTTTTTACAAGCCCGCCGGTTAATTTATTCAGAACACCTTCAGTAGAATGGAATTCAAGTCCAATTAAAAGCCCCCTGCCCCGCACATCTTTGACCAGATTATACTTTTCCTTTAAAGCATTGAGTTTATCTATAAAATAATTTCCTTTTTCCTTGGCCTGCTGGATTAAACACTCCTCTTCGATGACCTCAAGGGTGGCCAGGGATGCTGCCATTGCCCGGGTATTCGCACCGAAGGTACTGGTATGAGTGAGACATTTATCAATGGATCCGTAAGCTTTCTGCCAGATAGAGTCAGTGGTAACTATAGCGCCCACCGGCATAATTCCTCCTCCTAATGCCTTGGCCAGGCAGAGAATATCCGGTACGATTTCTTCATGTTCAAAGGCAAACATTTTTCCAGTTCTACCCATACCGGTTTGGATTTCATCCAGGATAAGCAGGGTTTCGTAACGGCTGCAGATTTCCCGGACCTTTTTCAGATAACCTAGAGGTGGAACGTTAATTCCTCCCTCTCCCTGTATGGGCTCTATAATAAATGCTGCTACCTTTCCGTCCTTTAAGACCTGTTCCAGAGCCTCTACATCTCCAAAGGGAATCTTACAACCCCACGACAAAAGAGGATAAAAAGCTTCTTTGAATTTTTCTCTTCCTGAAAAAGAAAGGGATCCCAAGCTTTTTCCGTGAAACGATGCATCACAGTATATAATTTTATCTCTACCTGTGGAAGCTTTTGCCAGCTTTACTGCTGCTTCCACTGCCTCAGTGCCGCTGTTGCAAAAAAAGGATCTCTGCAAATTTCCCGGGGTAATTTGAGCCAGATTGTGGGCCAGAGCACCAGGAAGCGGGTATAAAGAGTTTACGATGTTTGGCAGTTCCTTAACTTTGTCCATGGCATCGTTCACTTTAGGATGATTGTGCCCAATATTTATTGAACCAAAACCACCCAGGAAATCTAAATACTCATTTCCCTTGTCGTCCCAAAGAGAAGTACCTTTGGCTTTTACATAGCGTCGATACAGGTTGATAAGACCTAGATAATCTACAAGCGCCGAATTCAGGTAGTGTTTATGATTTTCAAGGTTCTCTGAGTAACTCAAATGGATGGCTTCATCCAAAGTAATGTTTTTATTATTTTTTGACATGGCACGTCCCTCACTTTTATCTCAATATTATCATAATACAAAGGATTACAAACAAAGTCAAGAAAAGCAAAAAAGCCCATCATTAAAAAACGACATTTTATTCTAATTTGGCAGCCAAAAACCATGGAAGTAGTTCACGTGAACAAATATTGTGCAGGTATAACTAATCTACATTAACGGGAATGCTATATTTAGATACTATGAAAAGGAGGTTGTTTATAAGTGAGATTGGAAAAAGGTCAAAATCCTATTTCCAGAGTAAAATGTGTAGTTAATACCTGCGGCTTTTATGAATCGGGTGACCACTGTAATGCCAGTGAAATTGAAATTCAACCCCGTAATGCTAGAAACACTGAGGAGACGGACTGCGCAACATTCTATCCAAAACATGAAAGTTAAAGATTCTTAAATTATGAAAACCCGTATAAACGGGTTTTCTATTTTTTTAGGGTTTTGCAGGAATGATCCATGAAAACATTGAATACAAAAAAGAGAGCTTTAGCAGGATAAAATATTTACATCCCGAACCCTCTGGCTAAAGACGGGTTCAAGGCCATTTGTTAAATAAATAAACTTGTTTTATTTGATTATTTTTGATATATAATTAATAAATGTTCCATGAAATTTATCGAGAGACAAGAGGGACAGTGCTCCCTTTGTAAACTGGAGAGAAAAAATAAGGAGGAAGTTATGGGGAAGAATATTGTTCAAAAAATAGTAGAGAGTCACCTGGGTTCGGGAGTTCCCGAAAAAGGAAAAGAAATTGCCATTACCATTGATCAGACGTTAACGCAGGATGCCACGGGTACCATGGCATACCTGCAGTTTGAAGCCCTGGGAATTCCCACGGTTAAAACAAAGTTATCCGTCAGTTATGTAGACCATAATACGCTGCAGGCCAGTTTTGAAAATGCAGATGATCACCTGTTTCTTCAAAGTGCTGCTGCAAAGTACGGCATATATTTTTCAAGGCCCGGCAATGGAATCTGTCATCAGGTACATTTAGAAAGATTTGGGGTACCCGGTCAGACTCTCTTAGGGTCTGACAGCCATACTCCTACTGCCGGTGGCCTGGGGATGATGGCCATGGGTGCTGGTGGACTGGATGTGGCTGTGGCTATGGGTGGAGGGCCATTTTACCTCAGTATGCCGGAGGGGGTAAAAATTCACCTGACCGGGAGCCTTCCTCCCTGGGTAGGGGCTAAAGACGTGATTCTGGAGGTTTTAAGAAGACTGTCCGTTAAAGGTGGCGTTGGTAAAGTGTTTGAATACGGTGGAGAAGGAACAGCCTCCCTTACAGTCCCCGAAAGAGCTACCATAACCAACATGGGTGCGGAGTTAGGAGCCACCACTTCAATATTTCCCAGCGATGATGTTACCAAATTATTTTTGGAGGCGCAGGGAAGAGTTCAGGATTGGGTGGAATTAAAGGCTGATGATGAGGCAAAATACGATGGAGAAATTTCCATAGATTTGTCATCGCTGGAGCCTCTGGCTGCCTGTCCCCACAGTCCCGATGCCGTAAAGCCCATTAGGGAGCTTTCGGAAGTGAAGGCAAACCAGGTGGCTATTGGAAGCTGTACCAATTCATCTTATACAGATCTAATACAGGCAGCCCGGATCTTAAAAGGGAAGGTAGTACATCCGGAGGTGAGCCTGGTGATTGCACCAGGATCCAGACAGGTTTATCAAATGTTGGCAGAGGAAGGAGCGCTGGCAGATTTACTGGCCTCCGGAGCCAGAATTCTGGAGAGTGCCTGTGGCCCCTGTATCGGCATGGGACAGGCGCCGCCCTCAGGAAGTGTTTCGGTTAGAACCTTTAACCGTAACTTCAAAGGAAGAAGCGGTACAGCTGATGCAGATATATATCTTACTGGACCTGAAACTGCAGCAGCTTCAGCCCTTACCGGTAGAATAACAGACCCCAGGACTCTGGGGGAATTCAGAAGGATTGAAATGCCAACAAAGTTTATCATTGATGACCGAATGATTATTCCTCCTTCTGAGAATCCCGAGGAAATAGAAATTATTAGAGGGCCTAATATTCAACAGCTGCCCTTGAAAGGACCTATGGAAAGCACTCTAACTGGTGAGGTACTTTTAAAAACCGGAGATAATATTACCACTGATGATATCATGCCGGCAGGGGCTAAGATTTTGCCTTTAAGATCCAATATTCCTGCTATTGCAGAGTATGTGTTCAACGGCCTGGATCCGTTCTTTTCCCGAAGAGCCCGGGAAAAGAACGGAGGCTTGATTATTGGGGGAGAAAACTATGGTCAGGGCTCCAGCCGGGAGCACGCGGCCCTTGCTCCCATGTACCTGGGAGTGAAAGCAGTGATATCTAAATCTTTTGCACGAATTCATCATACCAACCTGGTGAATTTTGGGATACTGCCATTGATATTCCAGGACTCTGATGATTACGAAAAAATACAGCAGGGGGATCGGCTTATCATTGAAAATATTAATCGGGAAATGCTTCATCAAGGGCAGTTGGAGGTAAGAAATCTGGATAATAAACAAATTTATAGTTTGAAACATAACCTCAGCCAGCGTTTTGTGGAGATTATCCTGGCCGGGGGACTCCTTAATTATACTCGAAATCAAACCAAAAAGAACGAATAGGATAAAGGAGGCCATTGTATGAAATTTAGCAGTGTTGAGATTCAAGGCGGTAGGGGAAAACTTTTAAAAAATACTCTTTTTTCGGTAGAAGACGGCGGAAAAGGTTTGGCCCTTTTATTTCCGGGGGCCGGGTATACTTGTGATATGCCCGCCCTTTATTACCCCCGCAATATACTGCTGTCCCAAAAATATGATGTCCTTTCTTTAGAATACAGTTTTCAAACTGTGGGGGAGGTTTTTAACACAGACCTGGTGGCAGAGGTGCTTCTAGATGGGGAGAAAACTCTTGAGTCCATTCAAGCCAGGGAATATCCTGAGATCTTTTTGGTGGGGAAATCCCTGGGAACCCGGGTTCTGACACATCTCCTGAATAAGTATGAAGAGTTAAATAGAACAAAGGCAGTTTATCTTACCCCTGTATTTTCTAAAGAATTTAATGCCGCCACGGCAGGGTTAAAACAAGAGATATTAATGGCCATTGGTACAGAAGACCCCTTTTATAATCTTGACATGATTCAGGAATTACAATCTCAATTAGATTTTAAACTCCTGGTTCTGGAGGGAGCAGATCATGGATTGGAGGTCAAAAAAGATTGCCTAAGGTCTTTAGAAATAATGAAGGCTGTATGCGAAGAGATACAAAAGTTCATTACAGAATAATCAGAATTACTATCAGGTTACTCGGAACAACAATTTAGCATTGTTAACTCGCTGAATAATGCCTGGACTATTACATAAGATTTATTGTAAGAAAGGAGGAAGGAATTTGATAAATAGTAAACGAAAAGTTGCGTATTTCTCTATGGAAATTGGATTCGAAGCCAGTATACCTACCTACAGCGGAGGGTTAGGAGTATTGGCTGGAGATACCATACGTTCCTTTGCCGACCTGAAGGTGCCGGTAGTAGCTGTGAGTTTAATTAGTGAGAAGGGTTATTTTTATCAAAAAATTAATGACCAGGGGGAGCAGTCGGAACACCCGGTGTCCTGGAATCCCCAGGATTTGATGAGTTTACTGCCTGAAAAAGTCAGTGTAACTATAGAGGGGAGAGAAGTTTACATACAGGCATGGCTTTACCGGGTAAAGGGTGTAAGTGGATTCGAAGTGCCCGTCCTATTTTTAGATTGTAACCTTCTGGAAAATGATGAGTATTCCAGAACATTAACCAGCCATTTATATGGCGGAGATGATAAATACCGTTTTTCCCAGGAGATTGTTTTGGGTATTGGCGGGGTCAGGATGATTCAGAAATTAGGGTTTTCTGGGATAAAAAAATATCACATGAATGAAGGCCATTCTGCTCTGCTGGCGTTGGAGCTATTAAGGCAGCTGCAGGAAGAAAGGGTATCCAATTCACAGGGGGAAGTATTGTGGGACTTTGAGGAAGTCAGAAAGCACTGTGTTTTTACCACTCATACTCCGGTGCCGGCAGGTCATGACAAGTTTTCATACCGGTTGGTAGAGGAGCTTTTAGGGGATTACGTCCCCCAGGATATACTGGCAAGGGTAGGTGGTGAGGACCATTTAAACATGACCCTGCTGGCCTTAAACCTCAGCCGTTACATAAACGGAGTGGCCAGAAAACACGGTGAAATTTCTCGGAAAATGTTTCCTGGATATCCCATCGATTCTATTACTAACGGAGTTCACGTATGCAACTGGACTTCAAAAAGTTTTTGCCGTCTGTATGACGAATACATACCCGGATGGTGTAATGATCCCTTTGCCCTCCGCTATTCCCTGGCCATTCCCGGAGAAAAAATCTGGGGAGCCCACATGGAGGCTAAACGGAAATTGATTGACTTTGTAAACCAGCAGACCAACGCCGGTCTGAGCAATCAACATTTTACCATCGGTTTTGCCCGAAGGTCTACGGCGTATAAAAGGGCAGAATTGATTTTTAAAGATCCCGATAGATTGGCATCTATTTCTGAAAAAGTAGGAAAAATCCAGCTGATTTTCGCTGGGAAAGCACACCCTTCGGATTCCCGGGGAAAAGAAATTATAAAGAAAATATTCCAGTACCGCAGGGAACTTAGAGACAGGGTCAAAATAGTGTACCTGGAGAATTATAATATCCGGACGGCAAAGTTTTTGATTTCCGGAGTAGACCTCTGGTTGAATACCCCCAAAAGGCCCATGGAAGCTTCGGGAACTTCCGGTATGAAAGTAGTGCTGAATGGGATACCTAACTTCAGCATACTTGATGGATGGTGGCTGGAGGGTCACATAGAGGGAATCACCGGCTGGTCTATTGGGCCCTGGGAGGTGGAAAACGAAGAGGACCAGGACGAAAGAGATGCCCGGGAGCTCTATAATAAACTGGAGAAAGTAATTGTCCCGCTCTTTTACGATGAAAGGGACAAGTGGATAGATGTTATGCGGCACTCCATTGCGGTGAACGGTTCCTTCTTCAATACTCACAGAATGGTGTATGAGTATACGGTAAACGCTTATTATCTGTAGGACAGTTCTTAATTCTAAAACTTTTACTTAAGATGCCTTACGATGTAAGGTATCTTT
>PWJM01000019.1 GCA_003560915.1 Syntrophomonadaceae bacterium | reverse complement strand
CCTGGCGGCCTCCCTGGAATCCAGATCGGAGCATCCCCTGGGAAAAGCCATTGTCAGGGAAGCCAGGAATCACAAAATAGACATTAAAGAACCGGAAGAATTTAAAGCACTGACGGCAATGGGTGTAACAGGGGAAATAGAAGGGGAATTGTTTTTTATAGGAAGGCCCCTTCTGTTTGAAAAAAAAGGGTTCAGCCTGAAAGAATGGGAAGATGATATTGGAAAGCTGGAGGAGGAAGGGCAGACGGTTTTGGCCCTGGGCACCGGTGGAAAACTTTTGGGCCTGCTGGCCATGACCGACCAGGTGCGGAAAGAGGCCTTCGGAACGGTTGAGAAGCTGAAAAATATGGGGATAAAAACGGTGATGCTTACCGGGGATAATCCGGCCAGTGCCAAATATACTGCCGAAAAGCTGGGGATTGACCAATATTATGCTTCCCTGCTTCCCCAGGATAAAGTAGAGAAATTGAAGGAACTCACCGAAAAGTATGGGAAAACTATCATGGTGGGTGATGGAATAAATGATGCTCCAGCACTGGCTGCCGCCTCCGTAGGGGTTGCCATGGGAGCTGCCGGAAGTGATACTGCCCTGGAAACGGCGGATATTGCTCTGATGTCCGATGACCTGTCCGGTGTACCTCAGGCCATTCAATTAAGCCGGGCGTCGGTAAGCATAATTAAGCAGAATATTGTTTTTTCCCTATTGGTAAAGCTGGCAGCTGTTCTCCTGGTTTTTCCCGGATGGTTGACCCTGTGGATGGCGGTCTTGGCGGATGAAGGGGTCCTGCTGCTGGTATCCTTAAACGGAATGCGGCTCATGGGGCATGGTAAAAAGGCCCCTAAAAGAATAGCGCTTAAACATGGTTCGGGAGAATTTGATTTTGTAAAAAAATAAAGGTAACGGCTGCAGTCAAAGTAAATAATTAAGGGGACTAATTAAGGGGACAGTATACCGAATTAAACATTATAATTAAGGGGTAATTAAGGGGTAATTAAGATAAATTAAGGGGACAGGATAATTAAGGGGACAGTATACCGAATTAAACATTAAAGTTTTTATTGACAATTGATAGTACAGGTGATAGTATATTAAAATCAAAAACCATTTAAGCCCTTGTTTTAAGCGGGGGATTTAAAAACCATGATGGGGAGAGTAAGTTCTGAATGAAGTATCAGCGAGCCGGAGAGGGTGGGAGTCCGGTACGGATTCAGGTCTGAAGCGCACCCCGGAGTATTCGGGCCCAACCTGAGGATGCCTCAAGGCATATCGAGAAGTAGGCTCGGACGGGACTTCACCGTTAAAAGAAGGCCGTAGTTTCATTTGATGCGGCATAAAGAGGGCCTAACAGGCCAAAAAGGGTGGTACCGCGAGAAAAACCTCTCGTCCTTTACTGGGCAAGAGGTTTTATTTTTTTTATGTAGAATTTATAATCTGTTAGTGTCTTTAATAACAGGTTTGTGCTCAGCAAAGAAAGCTGCACCATAAGGAGAATGAAAATGTGTTAATCTTCTCATTTTTGGTTATATTTTGATAATAAGCATAAATTAATTTTATGGGGTGAGGAAAATGATTAAAGTTGGTATTATTGGAGCAACCGGATACACAGGGATTGAACTTTTAAGACTGCTGCATTTTCATCCCCAGGCAAGGGTAACCCGGATTACTTCTACTTCGCAGCAGGGAGAAGAGATAAGTCGGGTCCATCCCCAGTTTAAAAAGATCTATAACCTTCAATTGGATGAATTGGATTTGGAAAAACTGGCGGAGGAGACAGATGTAATTTTCAGTGCTTTGCCCCACGGGCTGGCCTTGGAGAAGGTTCCGGAATTGACCAGAATGGAGAAAAAGGTAATTGACTTGAGCAGCGATTTTCGGCTGAAAAACCCAAAGGACTATCCTTTTTGGTATGGATTTGAACATCCCTGCCCGGATTATTTGGAGCAGAGCGTATACGGACTGCCGGAGATCTACCGGGAAAATATTAAAGAAGCAGCGCTAATTGCAAATCCTGGTTGTTATCCTACCAGCATTCTGTTGGGCCTAAAACCTTTAATTCAGGAAAATCTAATTGATTCTTCCACGGTTATTTGCGACAGCAAGTCCGGGGTTTCCGGAGCAGGCAGAGGAGCCAAACTACCTTTCCATTTTCCAGAATGTACGGAAAACTTTAAAGCCTATCGGGTGGGCAGCCACCAGCATACCCCGGAGATTGAGCAGGAATTGAGATATTTATCAGGAGACCCGAACCTGATATTAACCTTTACTCCTCACCTGGTACCCATGGTTAGGGGGATTCTTTCTACGATCTATGCAGTTATTAAAAATGGCGTGGAGAAGGAAGGTATAAGTGAAGCTTATAGGAAAGCTTATGAGAAGGAGGCTTTTATTCGCCTGGTGGAGGAGCCAGACCTGCCGGAAACCAAGTTTGTTTACGGCACTAATTTCTGCGACATCGGGTTCCGGGTGGATGAAAGGACAGGCAGGGTTATCGTGGTGACTGCCATTGATAACCTGGTGAAAGGCGCTGCAGGACAGGCGGTGCAGAACATGAATATCCTTTTTGGATGGCCTGAAGAAACTGGGCTTCTGCATCCAGTGGTTTATCCATAAGAAACTGGTATATTCAATCGGACATAATTGAAAAATTAAGATTCATTTATACTACAATATGTCCAATTTTATTTATATCAAAGAAAAGATCATTCAGGAGGAAATGAAAGATGGTTGAAACAATTTCGGGAGGCATTACAGCAGTTCCAGGGATTCAGGCTTCCGGTGTCAGCTGCGGTATAAAGGAGAGCAAAAAGGACCTGGCTATTATTTATTCCAAGGTGCCGGCAGTGAGTGCAGCAGTGTTTACCACAAATCTAATTAAGGCGGCGCCGGTCCTGGTCAGCGCCAGGAATATTAAGGAGAATGTGACCCGGGCAGTCGTGGTGAACAGCGGAAATGCCAATGCCTGTTCTGGCCCCAGGGGGCTTAATGATGCGGAGAGGATGGTTCTGTTGACCGCGGGACATCTAGATCTGGACCCCCGGGAGGTGCTGGTTTCCTCCACCGGAGTTATCGGAGAGTTTCTGCCCATGGAGAAGGTGGAAAAGGGCATAAAGAAGGCCGTGGAGGCCCTTTCCGAAAGTGGGGGCAGTGAAGCGGCAGAAGCCATTTTAACTACCGACACTGTAAGAAAAGAGATGAGCTGTCGTTTTGTGCTTTCCGGAAAAACGGTCACTATTGGAGCCATGGCCAAGGGGTCAGGAATGATCTGCCCTAATATGGCTACCATGCTGGCGTTTATTACCACCGATGTGAATATTAAAAAGGAGCTGCTGCAGAAAGCTCTGCAGGAATCTGTGAAGTGTTCTTACAACTTGATCACCGTGGACGGGGATACCAGTACCAATGACATGGTCCTGCTCCTGGCCAACGGTAATGCAGAAAACCCCCAGATCACTGAAGAAGGAGAAGACTTCCAGGCATTTTTAGAAGCGCTTAATTATGTTAACAAATACATGGCCCGCCAAATTATTTATGACGGTGAAGGGACCACCAAATTAATTGAGGTTACACTTCAGGGTGTGAGGGATTATGAATCAGGACGGAAAATGGCTATGGGCATTCTAAATTCCAGCCTGGTTAAAACGGCTTTTTTTGGAGAAGATGCCAACTGGGGACGGATTATTACGGCCATGGGTTATTCCAGCAGGGACTTCGACCCGGAAAAAGTAGATATATTTTTAGGGGACCTGCAGGTAATGAAGGAGGGGGTGGGCCTGATCTTTAATGAAGAGCGGGCTAAAGAAATCTTGAGCCATAAAGAGATAAAAGTGTTTATTGACCTTAAGGAAGGGAAGGATATAATAACAGCTTGGGGTTCGGATTTGAGTCACCAGTACGTAACCATCAACAGTTCTTACCGCACTTAATTTCTTGTAGAATGATGCAGCAATCGGAGCGTCCCTGCTGCTGCATTCCCTTTGTCCCATTGTCGTAAGTCCACTGTACTCGTGTTCTCGTCGAAGCCTGCAGCAGAAGTAATGATGTTAGCTGTTCATGGGTAAAAGAGTGTTGTCTTTAATGAAGTTTAATGAAGATAAAATAGGTTCATTTGTTTCAGTGAGAATATAAAATTGTTTACGGAGGTGTAAAAAATGCAGGAAATTATACGTAAAGCGGAGGTTCTGATTGAAGCGCTCCCTTACATCCGGACTTTTGCGGACAAAACCCTGGTGATTAAATACGGGGGCCAGGCAATGATCAACCAGGAGCTGAAGAAATCTGTAATAATAGATATCATACTTTTAAAGTATATCGGGTTAAATCCCATACTGGTCCACGGAGGCGGTGCTGAAGTAACCCGGTTGATGCAAAAGGTAGGGAAAGAGGCCGAATTTGTTAACGGCCTTCGGGTAACCGACAAAGAGACTATTGATCTGGTGGAAATGGTGCTGGCAGGTAAAATTAACAAGGAAATTGTAGGAATGATAAACCAGTACGGAGGGAAAGCCGTAGGGTTGAGCGGTAAAGACAGCAACCTGATTATTGCTCAAAAACGTCCTCCGGAAAGCATGGTGGTGGAGGGAGAAGAGAAAATTGTTGACCTGGGCTACGTGGGGGATGTTGTTCAAATTAACCCCGAAGTCATACGTATCTTGAGTACCCAGGGATACATACCGGTCATCTCTTCCCTGGGAGTCAACCTAAACGGGGAGAGCCTGAACATCAATGCGGACCATGTGGCGGGTGAAATGGCTGCTGCCCTGGGAGCAGAAAAACTGATGATTTTAACTGATGTGGCAGGGATATTCGAAAACCCCGAAGATACATCTTCCTTGATTGCAACCCTACCCAGGGCACAGGCTTTAGAAATGATCAACCGCGGGAAAATCAGCCAGGGGATGATCCCTAAAGTGGAAGCCTGCCTGAAAGCCCTGGAACATGAGGTTCGCAGAACTCATATTGTTGACGGTAGAATCCCCCATTCTCTACTGGTTGAAATATTTACTGACCATGGAATCGGAACTATGGTAATCGAGTGAAGAAGGGAGGCTCAATCCCGAAACACGGGAGGGCAGACATGAAAAATATAAAAGAGCTGGAACAGAAATATATCATTAATACATACGGAAGAGATCCCGAAGAAACTCCGCTTTTTGTAAAGGGAAAGGGAAGCTATCTCTGGGATGAAAAAGGAAACTCATATCTGGATATGGTCAGCGGCCTGGCCGTGAATATTCTGGGGCACTGTCCGCCTTCAGTGGTGGAAGCCCTGCAGGAGCAGTCAGAAAAGCTGTTTCACTGCTCAAACTTATTTTATACAGCTCCACAGGTGGAGCTGGCCCAACTGCTGGTGGAAAACTCTTTTGCAGATAAGGTATTCTTTTGTAACAGTGGAGCTGAAGCTAACGAAGCGGCCATTAAACTGGCTCGTAAATACGCAAAGCTTTTCGTGGATGAAAAACGGTATGAAATCATAACTGCCTTAAAGTCCTTTCACGGACGAACCATGGCTACCATTACGGCCACGGGGCAGCCCAAATTCCATCATGGCTTTGAACCCATGGTGCCCGGATTTAAGTATGCCCCTTTTAATGACCTGGAGGCTTTTGCCTCCCTGGTAGGGGACCATACTTGCGCGATTCTGGTGGAACCGGTGCAGGGAGAGGGAGGGGTCCATGTGGGGACAGAGGAGTTTATTCAGGGGTTAAGGGAACTGTGCGATGAAAAAACCCTGGTCCTAATTTTTGATGAGGTACAGTGCGGGATGGGTCGGACCGGAAAGTTTTTGGCCGCCGAACATTATGGAGTCCAATCGGATATAACTACCCTGGCCAAAGGGTTGGGAGGCGGAGTGCCCATCGGGGCTATGATGGCTGTAGAAGAAATAGCCCGGGCATTCAGCCCCGGAGATCATGCTTCTACCTTTGGCGGGAATCCCCTGGCCTGTGCAGCGGCCGCTGCGGTAATGAAGGAAATTTTACAGAAGGACTTTCTGGTGTATGTTGACCGAAAGAGCCAGTATTTTATAAATGAGCTGCAGGGGCTAAAGAAAAAGTTTCCCTTTATAAAAGAAGTCAGGGGCAAAGGCCTTATGATAGCCCTGGAAATAGAAGGAGATGGCCGGGAAGTCCTGAAAGACTGCTTGAAAAAAGGGCTGGTTGTGAACTGCATTGGCGGAAATATACTCCGATTTCTACCACCTTTAAATATTGCTGAGTCGGAAATAAAATTTTCCCTGGATGTCCTGGAGGGTAGTCTGAGCAAATTTAAATAATTTTTGAATACCATCCATCTAAAATAATAGGAATTTATTTTATTTTTTAACTTTTTCAAATAATAGTGACTTATAAAATATAAGAGCCTGTTATGCAGGAAGCTATCAACAGGAGGAAGAATATGCCCAAGCGAAAAGGATTGAAAAAGGTGCTGGTAATTGGCTCGGGCCCTATAATTATTGGCCAGGCAGCGGAGTTTGACTATGCCGGAACCCAGGCCTGCAAGGCCCTGAGGGAAGAGGGCATAGAGGTGGTTTTAGTGAACAGCAATCCCGCCACCATTATGACCGATCTTGATATGGCCGACCGGGTGTACATCGAGCCCTTAACCGTTGAGTTCTTGAAAAAAATTATAATCAGGGAATCTCCCGACGGTATTCTGCCCACACTGGGGGGGCAGACCGGCTTGAATTTAGCCATGGAGCTTTCTAATGATAATTTTCTGCAGGAAGCTGGAGTGACCCTTTTAGGTACTCCTCTGGAAGCCATAAAAAAAGCAGAGGACCGCGAAATTTTTAAACAGACCATGGTGGATTTAGGGGAACCGATTCCCGCCAGTTCCATCGTGAGAAACCTGGAGGAGGCCTTAGGCTTCGTCCGGGAAGTAGGATATCCCATTGTGGTCAGGCCCGCTTATACCCTCGGTGGATCTGGGGGCGGGCTGGTATACTCCGAAAAGGAACTGATAGCCCAGCTCCAGAAGGGATTAAAGATGAGCCTGATTCATCAGGTCCTGCTGGAACAGAGCGTAGCCGGGTGGAAGGAAATCGAGTTTGAAGTAATGAGGGACGGTAAAGATGCCTGTATCACCGTCTGCAGCATGGAAAATATCGACCCCATTGGTATTCACACCGGGGACAGCGTGGTGGTGGCCCCGGCTTTAACATTGACGGACACCGAATATCATGCACTAAGAAGGGCTTCTTTGAAAATAATTAGAGCTTTAGGAATCGAGGGGGGCTGCAACATCCAGTTTGCCGTAAACCCCCATGACTTTCTTTACAATGTAATTGAAGTGAATCCCCGGGTCAGTCGTTCCAGTGCCCTGGCCTCCAAGGCCACCGGATACCCCATTGCAAAGGTGGCTGCCAAAATTGCTGCCGGTTATGCTCTGGAGGAAATCCAAAACGCCGTGACCCAAAAAACTACCGCCTGTTTTGAGCCCAGTATTGACTATGTGGTCTTAAAGTTTCCCCGCTGGCCCTTTGACAAGTTTGTGCTGGCGGACCGAAGCCTGGGCACTCAGATGAAGGCTACCGGCGAGGTTATGTCCATTGACCGTACCTTTGAAGGAGCTTTTTTAAAGGCGCTGCGTTCTTTGGAAATAAATATATTTGGATTCCTGACCACAAACTATGAAGATTGGCTGGAGGAAGATATCAGCAGAGAGCTGGAAAAGGCCAGCGATGAGAGGCTTTTTGTGCTGGCAGAAGCTTTCCATCGAAAATGGACGATGGAAAGAGTCCATCAGCTGACCCGGATTGATTATTTTTTCCTTTATAAGTTTAAAAAACTGGTGGAAATGGCAGAAAAGTTCATGAGCTTAACCCTGGAGGAAGTTACGGAGGAGGACCTTCGGCAGGCTAAAAGAAGTGGTTTTGCCGATGAAGACCTGGCCAATCTGCTGAAAAGCGATATGATGGAAGTGAGATGCCTTCGGGAAAAGTACGGGATTCTGCCTACGTACAAAATGGTAGATACCTGTGCTGGAGAGTTTGAAGCGGCTACCCCTTACTACTACTCAACTTATGAAGAGGAGGACGAGGTGAAGGTTTCGGACCGCAGCCGGGTTTTGGTCATCGGTTCTGGCCCCATACGAATTGGCCAGGGGGTGGAATTTGACTACTGTTCTGTCCATGCGGTCTGGGCACTGCAGCAGGCCGGGCGGGAGGCCATTATTGTCAACAACAACCCGGAAACGGTAAGCACTGATTTTGACTGTGCCGATAAGCTTTATTTCGAGCCCCTGACCCCCGAGGATGTGCTGAACATTATAGATAAGGAAAAACCTGAGGGGGTTATTGTCCAGTTTGGCGGCCAGACGGCTATTAACCTGGCAGGGTTTTTAAAGGACAGGGGAATAAATATACTGGGAACCTCCGTGGATAATATAGACCTGGCGGAGGACCGCCAAAAGTTTTGGGATCTGCTCCAGTCCCTGGGTATCCCCCAGGCGGAGGGCGCTTCGGTGTATACCCCGGAGGAAGCCATGGGAGTGGCCTTGAAACTGGGATTTCCCCTGCTCATCCGTCCTTCCTACGTGATTGGAGGCCGGGCCATGTTTCTGGTGTACAATGAAGAGCAGATGTACACTTACCTGAAGCTGGCGGCCAAAGTATCTCCCCAGCATCCGGTTTTAATCGATAAATATTTGCTGGGAATGGAGGTGGAGGTGGATGCTATCTCTGATGGGGAAAACATACTTATTCCGGGTATAATGGAGCATATTGAGCGGGCCGGAATTCATTCCGGGGACAGTATGGCCGTTTTCCCACCTCGGAACATTACCCAAAAACAGCTGGATACCCTGGTAAAATATACGGAGAGGATAGCCAGGGCTTTAGCAATAAAAGGGTTGGTGAATATTCAGTTTGTTATATATAAAAACAGAGTATATGTCCTGGAGGTCAATCCCCGGGCCAGCCGCACGGTACCCATTTTAAGCAAGGTAACCGGGGTACCCATGGTAAAACTGGCGGTGGAGATTATGATGGGCGCCCGATTGAAAGACCTGGGCTTTGGGACCGGACTGAGAGAGCAGCCTCCGTTTGTCACCGTAAAGGCACCGGTTTTTTCCTTTGAGAAACTGACCCAGGTGGATATCTCCCTGGGTCCCGAGATGAAATCCACCGGGGAAGTACTGGGCTTGGATGAAAAATTTATTGGGGCCCTGTATAAAACCATGCTGTCCAGCGGCTATTCTTTCCCGGAAAAAGGACGGGTTCTCTTTTCCGTGGCCCGTCAAGATAAAAAAGATATCCTTCCCCTGGCCCGCAGGTTTGCCCGGATGGGTTTTGAACTGTGCGCCACGGCAGGGACTGCGGAAGGCATGAAAGAATACGGAATCCGGGAAATCGAAACCGTGACAAAAATCGGAGAGGGGAAGCCTAACGTGCTGGATTTAATCCAGGAGGGCAGTTTTGACCTGGTGATCAATACCCCCACCTTTGGACAGAAACTAAGTTCCACCGGCTATCAGATGAGAAGAAGCTGTGTGGAACTGAAAATTCCCTGCCTTACTTCTCCGGATACCGTACAGGCTTTCCTGGAAGTGCTGGAAATGAAATACGGGGAGGGCAAAGATTTTAGCGTAAAGACGGTAAAGGAATACCTGGAAGATTTTCAAGGGGCCAACTCTACTTAAACAAGTTAGAGGACAGCAGGAATTTTCCAGTTTACTTATCTAGTGTTATAATTGTTACGGAATAATATTAAACAAAGGAGTGAAAGCATGAATCTTTCTTCACAGGAAATAAAAGATGCAGCCTGGGATGCACGGTTAGAACTGAGTTCTCAAGAAGAAGATGCCCTGCTGCAGGAGGCACAGCAGCTCTTTAAAAAGGTTAAGTCTTTTATTGACCCCACCCTGGAAAATGTCCCCCTAACATTTTTCCCAATCCCATCAACAGCAGTTCTGCGGGAAGATGAGGTGCAGCCTTCACTGCCCGTAAGCAAAGCAATGGCCAATGCACCTGATGCAGATGATCATTGTTACCATGTACCCAGGATTATTGAAGAATAATACGTATGTAAGGAGGGCTGAGGTTGAAAAATTCAAATACATTAACAGGAAAAAAGAAGAAGAACAGCAAAGAATCAGTATTGACGGGGATAAGCCAAGAAATGTTGAGCCTTGTTGGAACCGCCAAAGAAGAATATAACGCTTTTATTACCCTTAATGATCATAATCTCGAGAAACAGGTTTCAGATCTTTCTATGGGTGAAAAGGAGGAGAAGAATTCCCTGTCCGGTATTCCGGCTGTTTTGGGAGATAATCTCTGTACTGAAGAAATGAGAACTACCTGTGGATCTAAAATATTAGAAAATTACCAGTCTCCTTTTAACGCTTTTGTGGTGGATAAGCTTAAGGATGCAGGAGTTATGATAGTAGGAAAGGCCAATGTGGATGAATTTGGAGTAGGGGATTCCAGGGGAGTTTCTTATTTCGGCCCCTCTAAAAATCCTTGGGATATAAGCCGAACAGCCGGTTCCGGTACGGCCAGTGCGGTGGCCCTGGGCGCAGCCGTTTTTGGTTTAGGCTCAGATGCCCGGGGTGGACTGAGACAGTCTGCAGCTTACAGTGGTTTGGCGGGGTTGAAGCCCAGCTATGGCAGGATATCCCGTTGGGGGCTGATTGATTATGCCCCTTCCCTGGACCAGGTAGGTATATTGGCCAAAACTGCTGTAGATATTGCCCTGGTGCTGGAATGTACAGCCGGTGAAGATTACCGTGACCTTTCCACCCTGAATAATCCTGCCCCCAAGTATTTAGATATACTGGAGGGAAAGGTGGAAGAAATAACAATTGGCCTTCCTGGAGGTTGGAATGATGTGGAAACCCTGGAACCTGAGGTGAAGGCCTTATTTGAAAAAGAACTGGCTAAACTTAAAGAGATCGGCTGTATCATAGTGGAAGTAGACCTTCCCCATTTTTTCAAAGCTTCCGCCACAGCCTGTATAATTGGAGCGGTAGAAGCCTTCTCCAACCTGGCTAACTATGACGGAGTGCGCTTTGGCTTCAGAAGCCGTTCAAAACATCTCCAGGAGATGTACATAGAAAGCAGGACAGAAGGGTTGAGTTCTTTTTTGAAACAGTTTTTAACCTTTGGAGCGCTGGTTTCTTCAGAGTCACATTATAATGAAATCTTCCTTCCGGCTCAAAAAATCAGGACAAAGATCAAGGAAGAATTGGAAGAAATTCTCAAAACCGTGGATATGGTAGTAACCCCTACCGTCCCCTTCCGGGCTCCCTTATTTTTAGATTTGGACAGCTGTTATGGCCTGGACAGCAGTGCCAACATATTTACAGCGGCAGCTAATCTGGCAGGCAACCCTGCTTTATCAGTTCCCGTTAAATCAGACGGTGACTTACCTGCAGGGCTCCAGTTAATCGGGAAGTTTTTTGATGAAGGGAAAATGTTAAGTATAATGAATATCCTGCAAAAATAAGACAAGGGGACGGTTCTTCTGTCTTATTTGAAGCCTGATTATATGAACAGAGGTGAAAAACAATGAAGTTTGAACCTGTAATTGGATTAGAAATTCATGTTGAGTTATTAACAAAAACCAAAATTTTCTGCGGCTGCAGCACTACCTTTGGTGAGGAACCTAATACTCAAACTTGTCCCGTTTGTCTAGGCCTACCCGGGTCCCGGCCCCTTTTAAATAAAAAAGCAGTAGAATTTGCCATCAAAGCATCCCTGGCCTTAAACTGCGACATAGTTGATTATACTACCTTTGACCGGAAAAATTATTTTTACGCTGACCTTCCCAAGGGATATCAAATTTCACAGTATTTTTTCCCCACAGGAACCAACGGATACGTAGATATTAATGTTAACGGGGAAAACAAAAGAGTACGTATACATCAGCTTCATCTGGAGGAGGACACGGGGAAGCTGCTTCACGCCGGGAGTATTATAGATTCTCCTTACAGCCGGGTGGACTTTAATCGAGCCGGTGTCCCCTTAATTGAAATTGTTACCGAAGCAGATATCCGCAGTGCAGAAGAAGCCCGGATTTTCCTGCAGAAATTAAGGACGATACTTCTCTATACTGAAGTGTCCGACTGTAAAATGGAAGAAGGCTCTATGCGCTGTGATGCCAATATAAGCATAAGGCCGGAAGGAAGTGAGGTTTTCGGCATCAGAACGGAATTAAAAAACATGAATTCCTTTAAAGCTGTACATAAGGGAATCGAATATGAAATTAAAAGACAGAAAAAAGTATTAAAATCAGATAGTGAAGTAATACCTGAAACCCGGCATTGGAATGAAAGTAAGGGAATTACTACGGCCATGCGCAGCAAATTCAAAGCCTCCGATTATCGCTGTTTTCCAGACCCTAATGTGCTTCCTGTGAAAAACAGCAGTGAATGGATTGATAACATTAAAAAAAGCCTGCCGGAACTTCCGGATGAAAAAATAGAGAGGTTTGTAAAAGAATACAACCTCCCCCAGTATGATGCAGAAGTCCTCACCGGCAGCAAAGAGCTGGCAGAATTTTATGACCAAACGGTTTCCCTGTATCCCAATCCCAAGTTTGTGAGCAACTGGGTCATGGGAGAACTGATTGGCTTGTTAAACGCCAGGAAAGAAGATATTTCTTGCTGTGAAATTACTCCCACTAATTTGGCTAAACTATTTCAATTGATAGACAACCAGACCATCAGCGGCAAAATAGCCAAAACCGTGTTTGAAGAGATGTTTGAGACCGGAAAAGACCCGGAAACCATTGTGAAGGAAAAGAATCTGGTACAGATTTCGGACGCCGGGGAACTTGAGAAAATCGTAGAGATGGTTATCGAGTCTAACCCGGGGCCGGTAGCTGATTTTAAAGGTGGAAAAAAGAAAGCCCTGGGGTTCCTGGTGGGTCAAATTATGAAAGAGACCAAAGGGCAGGCTAACCCCCAGGCCGTGAACAAACTGTTAGCCGAGAAGCTAAAGTAGTCGAAAAGAGCAAAGGGAGGCGGAACGGCATGTCCTTAAAGGGAAAAGATTTATTAACTTTAAAGGATTGGAGTTCCAGCGAGATTTATGAAGTGCTGGACCTGGCGGGAAAGTTAAAAAAAGAGAATAAAGAAGGAAAGTTTCATCCACTGTTGAAGGGAAAAACCTTGGGCATGATCTTTCAGAAGGCTTCCACCCGAACCCGGATTTCCTTTGAAGTGGCCATGTGGCAGCTGGGGGGGGATGCCCTCTTCTTAAACCCCCAGGACCTTCAGATGGGCCGGGGGGAACCCATTAAAGATACGGCCCGGGTGCTGGCTCGCTACCTGGAAGGGATTATGATTCGTACCTTTTCCCATTCTGAGGTGGAAGAGCTGGCTCATTATGCTGATATTCCCGTCATAAACGGGTTGACCGACACGTATCATCCCTGCCAGGCCCTGGCGGATGTGCTGACTATCCGTGAACATAAGGGGGGCTTTGAGGGATTAAAGGTAGCTTATCTGGGAGACGGCAATAATGTGGCCCATTCTTTAATTTTGGCCTGTGCTAAAGTGGGGATTAACGTTTCGCTGGCCTGTCCGCCCGGTTATGAGCCCCAAGAAGAAGTGGTAGAACAGGCGCTGCTGAGCCGGTTGGTGCCTACCAGTGAGATTACCGTTACCTCCTGCCCGCAGGATGCCCTTAAAGATGCAGATGCAGTTTACACCGATGTCTGGGCCAGCATGGGGCAGGAGGAAGAGCATAAGGAGCGGCTGCAAAAATTTATGCACTATCAGCTGAACATGGATTTATTGAAACAGGCAAAGCCTGATGCAATAGTACTTCACTGCCTTCCGGCCCACCGGGAGGAAGAGATAACCGACGAAGTCATAGAAGGAGCTCAATCGGCAGTTATGGACCAGGCGGAAAACCGCCTTCATGCTCAGAAAGCGGTGCTGGCTCTGGTAATGGGGTAGAGACGGGCGGGGTCAGACCCCCCTGGAGTGTTAAATACAACAATTAAGTTAAGTCGGGGGTTAGACCCCTTGGAGCGAAAATCCGAAGGGGAAACGGTGGAACTTTCCCCTTGTCTTACTGATTTGTAAGCAATAATAATATTTATTAAAGGAGTGGGAATGTTGAAAGTAGTGCTGGCTTATTCAGGAGGACTGGATACCTCCATTATTATTAAATGGCTTATAGAGAAGTATCACTGTGAAGTTATTGCTATGGCTGCAGATGTGGGACAGGCGGAAGAACTGGATGGTCTTGAAGAAAAGGCCTTGAGTACCGGGGCATCAAAAATTTATATTGAAGACTTAAAAGAGGAATTTATCAGGGACTTTGTATTCCCCACACTGAAAGCCAATGCCCTTTATGAGCAGAAATACCTTTTGGGTACCTCCATCGCCCGTCCGGTGATTGCCAAGCGCATGGTGGAAATCGCCCGAATGGAAGGGGCAGATGCTATAGCCCACGGCTGTACCGGTAAAGGCAACGACCAGGTGCGTTTTGAACTTACGGCCAAAGCCCTGAACCCTCAGCTGAAAATTATTGCCCCCTGGCGGGAGTGGTCCATTACCTCCCGGGAGGAAGCCATTGACTATGCGGAAAAGCACGGAATTCCCATTCCGGTAACGAAGAAAAAGCCATACAGCATGGATCGTAATTTATGGCACATCAGCTACGAGGGGGGTATCCTGGAGGACCCCTACCGGGAACCGGATGAAGATATGTTCCTTCTTACGGTGAGCCCTGAGAAAGCCCCGGAGGAGCCTCTCTACCTGGATATTCAATTTAAAAAGGGAATTCCCGTAGGGATAAACGGGCGGGAGTACAGCCCCGTGCCGCTGGTGGAGGAACTGAACCGTTTGGCCGGCCTTAATGGGGTGGGCCGCATAGACCTGGTAGAAAACCGCCTGGTGGGGATGAAGTCCCGGGGAGTGTATGAAACTCCGGGTGGTACAGTTTTGTTCCTGGCCCATCGGGAGCTGGAGTCTCTTACTTTGGACAGGGATACTATGCACTTTAAAGAATTGATTGCTCCCCGCTACGCCCAGTTGGTATACAACGGCCAGTGGTATACTCCCCTGCGGGAGGCTCTGGATGCATTTGTGGAGAGCACCCAACAGCGGGTAACCGGCACAGTACGGGTGAAACTTTATAAAGGCAGTTGCACCATTGCAGGCCGTAAGTCCCCTTATTCCTTATACCTGGAGGACCTGGCCACCTTTGAAAAGGGAGAGCTGTACGACCAGAAGGACGCAGGAGGCTTTATCAACTGTTTCGGCCTGCCTATGATGGTGCAGGGGTTGTTGGAGGGTCAGCTGAAGGAGGATAAATAATGATGAAGCTCTGGGGAGGAAGGTTTCGCAAAGATACGAATAAAATGGTGGAGGACTTCACCGCTTCCATTTATTTTGACTGCCGACTGGCGGAGGAGGACATTACCGGAAGCATTGCCCATGCTCAAATGCTGGCTAAAACCGGGATTATCACCCGGGAGGAGTCTGCCGAAATAATCCGGGGCTTGCAGGAGATTCGCCGGGAAATCCGGGAGGGTGTTTTTGAATACCGGGTGGAACTGGAAGACATCCACATGCATATCGAAAAACGCCTGATTGAAAAAATCGGGGCCACAGGCGGAAAGCTGCATACCGCCCGGAGCCGCAATGACCAGGTGGCTTTGGATATGCACATGTATGTTAAGAAAGAAATTATTGAAACTGTAGACCTCATTGCCCGCCTGCAGGGGGCTTTAATTGCCCTGGCGGAAAAAAATCTGGAGGTAATTATTCCCGGATATACTCACCTGCAGAGGGCACAGCCGGTGCTTATAAGCCACCACCTGATGGCTTATTTCTGTATGCTGGAGCGGGATGCACAGCGCTTCCGGGAAAATTATAAGCGGGCGGATATCATGCCCCTGGGGGCTGGAGCCCTGGCAGGGACTTCTTTCCCTATTGACCGGGAATACGTGGCGGAACTTTTAGGTTTTGAAAACATATATGATAACAGCATGGACGCGGTCAGCGACCGGGATTACCTTCTGGAATTCTTAAGCAATGCCTCCCTGCTGATGATGCATCTCAGCCGATTTTGCGAAGATTTGATTCTCTGGTCCAGTTCAGAATTTCAATTTATAGAAATGGACGACGCCTTCTGCACCGGCAGCAGCATCATGCCTCAGAAGAAAAATCCCGATGTGGCAGAACTGGTTCGGGGAAAGACCGGAAGGGTATATGGCAGCCTTTTGGCCCTGCTTACCATAATGAAATCCCTGCCCCTTACGTATAACAAGGACATGCAGGAGGATAAAGAAGGCCTGTTTGATACGGTGGACACCATACAGTGCTGCCTGGAGGTTATGGCGCCAATGGTGGAAAGCATCCAGGTGAATGGAGAAAAAACCAGGAAGGCGGTGGAGGAGGATTATTCGGCAGCCACAGACCTGGCAGACTATCTGGTAAAAAAAGGAATGCCTTTCCGGGAAGCCCATGAAGTGATTGGAAAGCTGGTAGCCTACTGTCTTGAACAGGGGAAGCTGCTAAAAGAGGTTTCCCAGAAAGAGTTAAAGAGTTTTTCTGAGTTCTTTGACGAAGGGGCTCTGCTGTGGCTGAACCCTGAAAAAGGCGTAGACTCCAGGAATATACGGGGAGGGACCTCTTCTGAACAGGTAAGAAGATTTTTGCAAAAAGCAAAATCCCAACAGAGAGAGAATACCGGCTTGTTAACAAAGTAAATTATCAAATAATAGCAAGAGATATAAAAAGCTTATTATTAAGTAATAATATTAATTAATAAAAGAAAATTATTTTTAAATTTTGATAAATAAAATGCATTTGTTTCCTGGATATATAGCTTAATATATCGATGTTTACCGGGTTATTAAATTTTTTAAAGTTAGTTCCACTTCAGGCCTTATAAAATTAGGCCTATTTTTTTATTGCAAAAGAAGGATTTAGTATATTATAATAGAATTATAATACTTAATTATATGTATAAGAAATATACATAGCTAAGGGTTTTTACCATTAGCTATGTATATATTATGTCAAGGAGGTGGTCGATGAGAAGCAGAAGAGTTGGAATCAAGGG
>PWJM01000119.1 GCA_003560915.1 Syntrophomonadaceae bacterium | reverse complement strand
AATTCCAACTCATCCGAATTGATAGCCGACAATTTATGCGGTAAAAAAAAAAGAAAAATAGTAGTTAATAAAGAAGTAATTACTACTGTTTTAGACATGAAAGAAATACTTTTATGAGGAGTCTATAACAACCTTTTAGTAATATAGAAAAAAAGCAGTACTGTCCAAAAAATGTCAAAGAGCCCCAATTGGTTAGGGTCAGATTCTATTGATTCTGTGAGTTTATGGTTTAAAAACAGCTTTTTAAACGTCATACGTTACAATAACGAGACACTGAAAACTTGAATCATCGTGATCTATTTGAAAAGATCACTACTGTTTGGAAGTATATATTACCGAATAACGAAAGCCGAGTTGGCGCGAATGCCGATACCGAGCAGGTGCACGCCCTCGGGGATGGCGGGGATACCGCTGTCGTGCAGGTATTCGTATTTTATCGAGATCCGGAATTCGCCGCCGCTGCGATGGACATGCCAGCCTGCAGAAACGCCGTGATTGATATGCAGGCCGCTGTCCAGGCTGATGACGTTGATGCGAGTGTCCAGTGAGGGTCCGCTTCCCCGGGGCGATCCACGCCAATGCGCCTGCAAGGTGAATTCGTTCTGCAGGTCGTTCCAGTCGGGCCGATGGTCTTCCAGCGTGCGGGGGGTGCGGCGGTCCCAGGTAATCAGGTAGTTGTCGTAGGCGCCCATGAGGATCAGATCGTTATCGCGGAAAACCGACAAGGGCTGCTGATAGCGTACGGTGAGGCTGCTGAAGATGAGAGATCGCTCCTCACCGCGTTCCAGGTTGTCGATATCGTGCTTGCAGCGGTGCAGGAAGCCGAGTTGAAGATAACCCGGATCCACTCTGGCGGTGTAGAGCAATCCTTCCTCCCAAAAAATGGCCCGTGGATTGAAGTTGATGTCGTTGTGCGGATCGGCGATGAACTGGATTTGACCGGTCAGTAAGAGCGAATGAGAACGCCCCTGGCGCCAGAGCTCCACATATCCTCCCAGATCCTGGTACCAGAGATGGTGGTCGTCGCTGCTGTAGGCGAAATGGCCGAAACCGCCCCATCCACCGAAGGTGTTGAAGCCGCGTGTTTCACCGTCGGACAAGTGGTGGTGTTCGTCGAGCAGCGGATTGATGATCATGCTGCGCGTGGCCTGGCGCTGGGCTTCGGCGGCAAACGGGAGCAGCACATGGAATGCACCAAATAGCCATAGCACAAAAGCCGTTATGGCAGCGGAGCGATAACGCGTTCTCTCTGAAGAACCGGTCTTGCCATTGAAATTCAGCGTCGTTGCAAAAATAATCATAATCAACCCGGAAAAAGTAATTGCTGCAACTACACCCTATGGCCTGCCAGAAACGTCCAGGCTTCTCCGTAGGATGGTATGAAGACGCGTTGTTCCACAAAGCCGGTGAATTCATGCTCAAGCGCCGCATGGATATCCGCCATGATCTCCTGGCGGGAGACACCCGTTTCAACATCGAAGGGCTGTGTGCCACAACACTGCATGTTCAGCATGCCACCGGATTTCAGGCTTCCGGCCACCTTTTGCATTAGATCGGCCAGAAACTCGCGGCGTGACTGGTTTTCACGAATCGGATCGATGGTGAGATCGTAAATAACGCCGTCGAGTTTTGTGTGCGTTTCGATGTATTCGAACACATCACCGACAACGACCTCCGCTTTGGGGTGGTCAAAGGCATCGCCACACAGGCCGGAAAGATACTGTTTTGACAGCCGGGTCACCTCCTCGTCGATGTCAATCATCACCGCTTTCTCCAGATCCCGGTTTTGATCGCGGTCCATGTCCAGCAGCTCGCGCAGCACGCCGCCGTCCCCGCCGCCGAGGATGGCCACGCGTCCGAACGATCCGAGCATAATGAGCGGACTCACCATCGCGACGTTATAAGAGCGGTCGGACTCCGATATTTGCAGGTCACCGTCTATGACCAACTGGTGTCCGAACCTGGGATGATGCCGGATTTCTATTGATTGCCAGGCGCTCTGAACTCGTGTAATGACGGTGGCTTCCTTATTTATTGTTGTCATATCAGCGGGTTTGATGCGGTTTCGGCAGGCAGAGTCGGCAGCCGGCCTGAAGCGTGCGGTTTTGCAGCGGCTGGTTTGCTTTGTATCTTTGTTAATCCTGCCACTGCCTGTGGATCCATGAAACCTGGACTCCAAATCAAGTAAATTGCCCCCTTAATCTAAGAATTACGTGAACGAATCGCATACATCATCTATCCGACAGAAACCGGCCATAGCGGCGATTGCTACCGCTCTTGGTGAAGCCGGTATTTCGGTAATACGCGTCTCCGGTGAGGGCGCTTTGGAAAAGGTGTCGCGTATTTTTCGCGGGAAGGATCTGTCCGCCCAGCCGACCCATACGGCTCATTTCGGGAGGATACTGGACCGGCCGGAGGGACCGCGCATCATTGACGAAGTGGTGGCGACGATCTTTCGGTCGCCGAAATCGTACACCGGGGAGGATACGGTTGAGATTTCGTGCCACGGCGGGGGTTTGGTGACACAGGAGGTGCTGGAGGCGGTGCTGCGTCAGGGTGTACGTCATGCCGAGCCGGGCGAGTTCACACAACGGGCATTTTTAAATGGAAAGCTGGAGCTTTCGCAGGCTGAGGCGGTGGCGGACATGATCCATGCCCGGAGCCGGAAGGCGGTGGAGGCGGCAGGACAACAACTGGAAGGCGAGCTCGGGAAGCATGTGCGGGCGTTCCGGCAACAGATCATCGACGCCACGGCGATGGTGGAGCTGGAGCTGGATTTTGTGGAGGAGGATGTGGAGTTCGCCAACAAGGAGGAGCTGGCGCGGTTGCTCGGGGAGGTCCGTGCGGAAATCGGCCGCCTGCTGGAGACGTACGAGTCGGGCCGTCTGGTGAAGCACGGGGTGCAGACGGTGTTCGTGGGTCGCCCGAATTCCGGCAAATCCACTTTACTCAACACGCTGATGGGCAAGGAGCGGGCAATTGTCTCGGCGACGGCGGGTACCACGCGCGATGTCATCGATGCGGACTGGAGTTATGAGGGGCTCACTTTCACCCTGACCGATACGGCCGGGCTGCGGGAGACGGCCGATGAGATCGAGTCGGAAGGTGTGCGCCGGTCGGAGTCGGCCGTTGCGAAGGCCGACCTGATCCTGTATCTGGCAGATGTGAATGTGCCGCCCGACGATGAGGAACAGCGCCTGCTTGGCCGCATTGTCGCGTATTCGGAAGGCAAGGTGCTGTTGAAAGTGGGGACCAAGCTCGACCTGGCGGATGCGGCCAGGCGGGAGGAGCTGCTGAAAGGTGTGCGGGGCGAGTCATCCGGCCGTTCCGGTATGCCGGAGAGTTACGATATTTCCGACAGCTCCGACAGCTCCGACAGCTCCGAAACTACCGATACTTCTGAAACTCCGGACAGCTCCGGCACTTCCAAAAGTTCGACGGGGGACGAAGGCCTGGATCCGGGTGCCGCTGAAAGCCGGTTTGACGCGGTGATATCAGCCAAAGACGGGACGGGCATCGAGCAGCTAAAGCAACGAATGCGGGCCGAGGTGCTCCATCACAAGGACATCGATACGGGGCAGGTGCTGGTCACATCCACCCGGCACCGGGATGCGCTGGAAAAGGCGCGGCATCACGTGGAAGAGGCGTTGCGGGCACTGGAGGGCGGCATGACGGGCGATTTTCTGGCCATCGACCTGCGTGCGGCGCTCAACGAACTCGGCACCATCACCGGAGAAATCACTACCGAGGATCTATTAGAAAGCATATTTTCGCGGTTTTGCATCGGCAAGTAATGCAGTCGAGTAAAAGTGTAATTTGTTTATGCCGTTTCTTGCATACAGTCCCGAATCCGTTTTGAGATTTTGCCAGTTAATCTGTACTGAGAAACAAGGTGCGTTTGTTACATTTCATTCCAATATTCTGTTGGAACGGTTTGTATCGGTGAAACCGAATCAGGCATTTTACCCATAGTAGAATAAAGTCAAAATGTAAATTCATGTGCTTTTTGAATGCAGAAGCAGTAATATCTCCATCACGGCATAACCTGATTATTGATATGAATAATCAGGATTGATTTCACAATGCCCGTCGCATCACTGACCCATTGTCGATCTTTTTTTAATAAAGACTCTTGATGAATAGTATTGTTGGGATTTGATTAATAACCTCACTCCTGATTATCTGGAGAATTCAGGAAGTGTGATCGATCGATTCTGAGATGAGGTGTTTGTGGATATTCATCAATGACGTGACCATCCTCATTAATAATAAGGTAGTGTTGAAGTGATCCGTGGATGGTTCCGATGATAAAATGACGCTGTGAATCAGCATGCTTGAGGTACCATGTATCATGCTCTTCGCTTTGCCAATATCCTATTTCCCTTGTACGAACACCCCAGGCACCGTCACCGATATATACGATGCCAGTCGGGTCAATTTTGTTATCCCGAATGGGATAAGTGCGTTTGTAAGCATGGTCATGATTTTCAAAAACGATTTCAACTCCATACTTTTCAAAGAGTGGGACCCAGGTTTTTCTGATGTTGGCTATTTTTTCAACATTCGGCCTGCGCACGGATGGAAAGCCGGGGGCGTGATAAACCGGTATAATATT
>PWJM01000007.1 GCA_003560915.1 Syntrophomonadaceae bacterium | reverse complement strand
TTTCTTCATCAATCACATATATGTAGTACACCGTTTCCACTTCGGGGGCTACTTCCCGAAGCCGGAGAATCGCTTCTTCCACATGCATGTTTTCCGGAAGGGCAATATACTCCGTGGTCATTAAACCACCGGCAGTGTCCTCCGCATACTTTAATAGGCCTTCAATTTCTTCCGTATCTTCAATCCGAATCAGCAGTTCCCGGGCTTCTTCCTGGGGAAGTTCACTTAGCAGGTCCACCGCTTCGTCTGAAGACATTTCCTTCAAAATGGAAGAGGCCCTTTCTTTATCCAGAACTTTAAAAAGGGAAACCTGATCGCTGTCCTCCATCTCCTGAACTACCAGGGCCGCTTCTTCGTCATTTAAAAGGTCAAAGAGTTCTTTCTTCTGGCCTTCCTCCAAATTCTCCAAAAGTTCTGCCAGGTCAGTGGGATGGAGCTCATCCATAATATTGATTAGATCCTGTTTTCTATTTTTTAACAATTTTATCAGCTTTTGAATGGTTTTTGCGGGCATATGTGCACCTCCGTCCCTTTGCGTTACATTGCTTTTACTTTAGATACCTGGCAAAAAGTTCCCCCAGCTCATCTACAAATTCATCCTTCCTGTTTTCCTCTATAGCAGCATCCAGACAGTGGCTCAGATGGTCTTTGATCATCTGGACCCCCAGGCTGTGAAGGGCTGAACGAATGGCAGCAATTTGAATTAATACCTCTGAACAATATTTATCCTCCTTTACCATACGGTTAACCCCTTTAACCTGGCCTTCAATCCTGTTCAGCCTATTAATTATAGCTTCTTTTTTTTCATCTATCATATCTTCACCCCCGGATGGCAGTTGTCCACTATTATTATAACTATTTCACCTTTTTTATACAATTTATTTTTGAAAACAAAAAACCCCACTGTGCCGTGATACCGATTGTTTTGAACTGCTCCCCCCACAGGTGGGTGCCCTCCTACATATTTTGTATGTCCTTTCGAAGAAGGCTTATACGCCACACATAGAGTTAGGCTCCCGTGAACATAGTGTTAGCTCAAAACTTCTCGGGGTCATACGCACACAGCAGGGTCCCTTCAAAGTTTATAAAATTTTTTTAAATTTTTTTAATTTTTTAATTAATCCTTTTCTTTGACCTAATAATATCACATTAAAAATTTTTAGGCAAGAAAAAAATAAATGACATAGATTTCTTTTTGTGCCAATATACTCAACTAAGAATTTCCTAATTATATGTATTGAAAAGGATGTGGAATTATGTCACTTGAACCTTTGGCCACCATTACCGTTTTAGCGTTTATCGTTGAATTTGTAACGGAAATCATTGTATCCCTCTTCCCGGGTATTAAAAAAATAGGAGGCAAACAAGTAGCAGCCATTATGGGTATGCTGGTCTGCCTGGCCACCCAAAGCGGCCTCCTGGGTCTCCTTAACATCCACGTCAGTTTTGTGTATCTAGATTATCTGGTTACAGGACTTATTATTTCCCGCGGTTCAAATGTAATACATGATCTGTTCAAACAGTTTGAAAAAAAGGTCGCTTAGATCTCCTCTTCATCCTCAGGCAGCTGCAGCCGAATAAAAAGCTCATCCAATTGATTTTCGGCAACCGGGGCCGGGGCATCAGTTAACAGGCAGCTGCCGCTGGCAGTTTTTGGAAAGGGAATAACCTCCCGTATGGAGCTGGCCCCCAACATCAGCATAATCAATCGGTCCAGTCCCAGGGCAATTCCCCCGTGGGGAGGAGTACCATATTCAAAGGCCTGGAGCAAAAATCCAAACTGTTCATAAGCCTCTTCCGTAGTAAAACCTAAGAGTTCAAACATTTTTTCCTGCAGTTCCCGGCGGTGAATACGAATACTTCCTCCACCCACCTCCAGGCCGTTCAGGACCAGGTCATAGGCCTTTGCCCGCGCCTTTAAGGGCTCGGTATTCAGCAGGTTTATATCTTCATCCCGGGGAGAGGTGAAAGGATGGTGGTTAGCCACATATCTCTTCTCCTCCGGATCATAACTCAGCAGAGGGAAATCCACCACCCAGAGGAACCTGTTTTCTTCTTCTTTGACCAGGTTCATTTTTCCAGCCAGGTGATTTCTTAAATGTCCCAAAATATCTTCCGCTTTTTCCTGTGCATCAGCCACGAAAAACAGAACATCACCGGCTTCCGCTTCCATTTGACTGCTCAGCTGCTCCAGCCGTTCCTCTGTGAAAAATTTCAATAGAGGAGATTTTAACCCCTCGGTTCCTACCATAAACCAGGCCAGGCCCTTAGCACCCAGCTGAATGCAAAATTCTGTCAGGTCATCTACGTCTTTACGACTGAAAGCTGCCCCTTTAGCGTTAATTCCCCTGACTACTCCACCCTTTTTTAAAGCTCCTGTAAACACCTTAAACTGACAGTCGGAAACCAGGTCAGATACTTCTTTTATTTCTAAACTGAAGCGTAGGTCAGGTTTATCGGAACCATAGCGTTCCATAGCTTCCCGGTAGGGCATTCGGGGAAAGGGAATAGTTAATTCTATTCCCAATGCCTCATGATAGATGTACTGCACCAGGCTTTCAATGAGGCTTAGAATATCATCTGTTTCTACAAAGGATAATTCCATGTCCAGCTGAGTAAATTCCGGTTGACGATCCGCCCTGAGATCTTCATCCCGGAAGCAGCGGGCTATTTGAAAGTATTTTTCCGTCCCTGCAACCATCAAAAGCTGCTTGAAAAGTTGGGGTGACTGGGGAAGGGCATAAAAGCTGCCGGCCCTGATTCGACTGGGCACCAGGTAGTCTCGAGCCCCTTCAGGGGTGCTTCGAGTTAAAACCGGGGTCTCTACCTCCCAGAATCCCTGGTCGTCTAAATAATCACGAATTTTTTTAATGATTTTATGACGCATGAAAAGCTTCTTCTGCATTTCCGGTCTTCTTAAATCCAGGTATCGATATCTCAGCCTTAAATTTTCATCTACATCAATGTCATCCTCAACATAAATAGGTGGGGTCTTGGAAGGGTTTAGAATAGTGAATTCCCGGACAAAAACCTCCACTTCACCGGTGGGAATTTTTGGGTTAACCGTTTCTGGATCCCGAGGCTTTACCTCTCCTGATACAGAAAGGACATATTCGCTCCGAAGAGCTTCCGCCAGGTGAAATATCTCCTTGTTCCTCTCACAATCGAAGACCACCTGAACAATACCGGTGCGATCCCGCAGGTCTACGAAAATAATACCCCCATGGTCCCGGCGCCCCTGGATCCAACCGCTGAGACATACCGTTTCTCCTATATTTGCTGCCTTTAAAATCCCACAATCATGGGTTTTTTTCATACTTCATTACCTCCGCATTAATATTTTTATATATGAAATATATAGCTGTTTCTAATTCTCTCTGGTTCAAGCCAAAAGGAAAGACAAGAGACACAGGAGACAAGAGACAAAGGGACGGTTCTCCTGTCTCCATAAGAAAGAAACAGGAACTTATTAAAGATCATTTTTTAATATTTGTAGAATTTCCTCCAGTTCCACTTCCCGCTGATCTCCCTTTTCCATATCCCTCAACACTATTTTACCCTTTTCCAGCTCTTCTTCTCCCAAAATAAGAACTTTGGCCGCCCCTACCCGATCCGCCTGTTTCATCTGTGCCTTCAAGCTTCGGTCCTGGTAGTCTTTTTCTGCGGCTATTCCATTTCTGCGCAGTTCAGTCACCAGCTGAAGGCCACGGGCGCTGGCACTGGGCCCCAGGGTGGCTACAAAGATCCGGGACTCCTCGGTATATTCCAACTGACTGCTCTGCTGTTCCAGTGAGAGGAGAACCCGCTCCAATCCTATGGCAAAACCTACCCCTGGGGTAGCGCTGCCGCCGCAGGTCTCCACCAAACCGTCATATCTTCCCCCGCCTCCCAGGGAGTTCTGGGAACCCAATCCAGTGTCCACTATTTCAAAGGCGGTATTTGTATAATAGTCCAACCCTCGTACCAGCTTGGGATTAACCTGATATGAAATTTCCAGCAGTTTTAAAAAATTGATCACATCTTCAAAATGCTGAACGCAGTAGCTGCATAAATGGTCTAAGATTTCCGGGACCTGAAGGGTCACCTCCCGGCAGCCCTCTATCTTGCAGTCCAGGATGCGCAGGGGGTTAGTTTCAAAACGGCTCTGGCAGTCCGGACACAGATCCCTTCGGTTTTTTTCAAGTATTTTCCGTATCTCTTCCCGGTATCCCGGCCGACATTGGGGGCAGCCTACGCTGTTTATTTCTAAAGAAAGTTGATTTAACCCGGCACTCTGGAAGAAATCCATGGCCAGGCAAATGATTTCCGCATCTATTTCTGGGCTGGCGGAACCGAAAGCTTCGGCTCCTAACTGGTGAAACTGTCGGTACCTTCCCGCCTGGGGCCGGTCATAACGAAACATGGGGCCAAAGTAAAAAAGCTTGGTGGGCTGGGCCTGGGCATACATTTTATGCTCTAAAAAAGCCCTCACCGTAGAAGCGGTCCCTTCAGGGCGCAGGGTTAAGCTTCTTTTCCCCTTATCCAAAAAGGTGTACATCTCCTTGCCCACAATATCCGTATCCTCCCCCACACTGCGGCTGAAAAGTTCTGTATGTTCAAAAATGGGGGTCCTGATTTCCCGATAATTATAATTTTTACATAAATTCCGAAAAAAAGTCTCTAAGGTTGACCACTCTTCCACTTCCCCCGGCAGTATATCCCGGGTTCCCCGGGGTGCCTTGGCCAGCATATGATTCCCTCCTGTTTACACAAGTTTTATCATTCAAAAATATTAATCCCCTTGGCTTTAATAATACATTTAAATTATAGACTTACTTACCATCCCATGTTATTAGGGAAAACCACGGAAATTTCAGAAAATAAAAAACCCGCCTCTAAAAAGAAATCTCTTTTCAGGGGCGAGAACTCTTGCTCACGGTACCACCCTGTTTATATCCCATGACTCAACGGCACCAGGAAAGCCTCTTTCCCAGCTGGCCGGGGATCATCTCTTTCTTTAACGGTGAAATCCGTCCTATGCCTACTCTCCATAAGATTTCAGCAGGAGGCTAACAGGGGTTTTTCAGCAATTTCCAACAAGGGATAATTTCAGTCGCGTTATCCCCTTCCTGATGCCGAAAGGTCTGCTTACTCTTCCTGATCAATGCCTTTATTCCTAATTTTCTTATAGCATAGATTGTAAACAATTTTAAACCGCTTGTCAACGATTACAATTTATAGACACACTGAATAAATCGTATTTTGCCCTCTTAATTCATAAAATAATTGATATTGCGTCCCTAGAGAATTACACCTGGTTTCGCCAGTAATTAAGTAAGCTGTCCCCCGAATTTTTGCGTAATTAAGTAAGCTGTCCCCCGAATTTTTGCGAATTTTAAAAGAGGGTTATTTCTCCAGAAGCAGGGTTACGGGGCCTTCGTTAATGATTTCTACCTTCATCATGGCCTGAAAGCGTCCGGTTTCTACTATGACTCCGGTTTCCCGTAGTAAATCACAAAACTTCAAATACAGCTGCTGGGCCTCTTCGGGGGAGGCTGCTTCGGTAAAGCTGGGCCTCCGGCCCTTGCGGCAGTCCCCGTATAAAGTGAACTGGGAGACTACCAGAGCCTCCCCGCGTATATCTAACAAGGAAAGGTTCATCTTCCCCTCCCGGTCTTCAAAAATTCGCAAATTTGCAATTTTGTCCGCCAGGAAACATGCCTGGGACAGATCGTCTCCAACCCCTACACCTAACAATACCACCACACCTCTACCGATGGTACCTACCTCTTCGCCCTCTACGAATACGCTTCCCCTGCTGACCCGCTGTACCACAGCTTTCATTTTAGAACCTCCCCTTAGCTGGAGAAAACCCTATCTACACTAAACACATCCTTAACCTTCCTCAACCTGTTCATGGTATGCTGGAGATGCTCCAGGTCCCGGACCACAATGGTCAGGTGAATGGTAGCCACCTGGTTTTTATTGGTCCGGCCATTTACCGCTGTTATGTTGATCTTACTTTCAGATACAGCGGCCACCAGTTCCTGAAGAAGGTTGGTCCGATCCATGGCTGTAATCTCAATTTCTACAGGATAGGAAACCTTGGGGTCCTCTTCCCAGGAGGCATTTAATGCCCTGTCCCAGGAATCTTCACGGTTTGCCAGGTTAGGGCAATCCCTTCGGTGGATAGACACCCCTCGGCCCCGGGTAATAAAACCTACGATTTTATCCCCCGGAAGAGGATTGCAGCACCGGGCAAAGCGGATTAACAGGTTATCCATGCCCTCAATACGAATCCCTTTGCCGGCTTTTTCCTTATCCTTCCAGGGCTTCAACTTGGGCTCCTCCAGGGGAGCCTCGTCCTTGTGCATTTTTTTATGTTCTTCCCGAAGGCGGGTGATAATCTGCTGTGGAGTAACCCCTCCATAACCCACTGCAGAATAAACGTCCTCCTCGGACAACAGGTTGAACCTCTTGCCAATTTCAGTCAAAATAGCCGGCTTCAGCAGTTCTTTGGGAGACAGGTCAATTTTTTTCAACTCTTTCTCCAGTATCTCTTTGCCCCTTACAATATTCTCTTCCTTCTTTTCTTTTTTAAACCAGCTTCGAATTTTGCTTTTGGCTTGAGAACTTTTAACCATTTTCAGCCAGTCCCGACTGGGGTTGCCCTGCTTGGAGGTGACAATTTCCACGATATCCCCGGTGGCAAGGGTATATTCCAGAGGGACCAGGCGGCCGTTGACCTTAGCTCCCACACAACGATGGCCGATATCCGTATGAATCCGGTAGGCAAAATCCAGGGATATTGCCCCGGCAGGAAGGTTAATAACATCCCCTTTGGGAGTAAATACAAACACCTCGTCGGTAAACAGGTCGATTTTCAAGTTTTCCATAAATTCATGAGCATCTTTTAAATCCTGCTGCCACTCTAAAAGCTGTCTCAACCAGGAAAGCTTCTCCTCGAATTCCGCATCTCCCTTAACCCCTTCCTTGTAGCGCCAGTGAGCAGCAATTCCGTATTCGGAAGTTCGGTGCATTTCCCAGGTTCGAATCTGCACCTCCAGCAGTTCATTTTTCGCACAGACCACAGTGGTGTGCAGGGATTGGTACATGTTGGCCTTGGGCATGGCGATGTGATCCTTAAACCTGCCCGGGATAGGCCTCCACAGGGTATGGACAATCCCTAGAGCTCCATAACAGTCCTTAACATTTTCCACCACCAGCCGGATTCCCGTCAGGTCGTAAATTTCATTAATGTCCTTACCCTGCCGTTCCATTTTTTCGTAAATTCCGTAAAGGTGCTTGGGACGTCCCTGGATATCTGCCTCTATCCCCACCTCCTCCAGCCGTTCCTGCAGCTTGCTTATAACCTTTGAAATGAATTCCTCCCGGTCCTGCCTTTTTGTAACCAGTTTGTCCACCAGGTTGTAGTACTTCTCCGGTTCTAAAAACCTAAAAGCCAGGTCTTCCAGTTCCCATTTCAGTTTATAAATGCCCAGCCGGTGAGCCAAAGGCGCATAAATCTCCAGGGTTTCCGTGGCAATTTCCTTCCGTTTAGTGGGGTGAAGATATTTCAACGTTCTCATATTATGAAGGCGATCCGCCAGTTTAATCAAAATCACCCGGATGTCCCGGGCCATGGCCACAAACATCTTTCTCAGGTTTTCTGCCTGGTGCTCCTCCTTGGAGGTAAACTGCAGCTTACTCAGTTTGGTTACGCCATCCACCAAAAGGCTTATTTCCTCTCCGAATATTTCCTGCAGGTCTTCCAGGGTAGTCCCTGTATCTTCCACCACATCGTGGAGAATACCCGCAGCAATGGTGACCGGGTCCAGTTCCAAATCGGCGATAATCTGGGCCACCCCCAGGGGGTGAATAATGTACACCTCTCCAGAAACCCTCTTTTGACCGGCATGTACCTTTAATGCAAAGTGATAGGCCTTCTCAATAATAGACCAGTTGCCGTCAGGGCTGTATGATTTAAATTTTTTCTTAATCAGTTCCAGGCTCATTTTATCACCTTCTTTAAGAACTGCACTCCCTTAGTCCATTTTTCTCCTGTTCAACACCGAAAAAAAGAGAGGCAACAGCACCTGTATCTGCTTCCAGAAGAAAAGTCTGAAATTCCTCCAGGCCCTTCCATAAACTCATATTATTCTGGTAAACACGGGACTCACTTAAGTCTCCCACTTCAGGGGAGGTGAGTATCCGAAAATTTTCTAAACCGTCATCTAAAGGTTCAAGAAGATTAATCTCCTGGAAAATGTCCAGGCTCTTTTGAAAAAGATGGTCGGTACAGCTTCCATGGTTTAACCCTTTTAAAAATTCCAGCAGTTCTTTAGCATGTACCATTCCCTGCCGTTCTATTTTTTTTATGGCCTGATAAACCCATTTCAGGCTGCTCCTCTGGGGCAGAAACGCCTGCATTAAGGCCCGGTTAACCCTCAAGTCCTCCAGACCGAACAACAGGTGAATTTTTAAACTATCCACAGCATCCTGAAGGATTTTAACCAGGGAAAAGAGCTTTTCTCTCTCCAGAGGAAGATCATAAATCACTAAGTTCTCAATATTTCCCAAACTACAGCCGTTTATACTTCCCTGATGGCTGTAATAAAATTCCTGTGATTCCCCAATTAATCTAGACAGCCTTTTCTGCTGTCCCAGAGTATTTATGTAAACCAGGCTGCCTGTTTTCTCTTCTTTCCGGGCTAACGCCCTCAGGTATTTCTCCTTTTTGTCCATTCCCCGGCGGTCTATTACCGTAATCCCACCGGCCTGCATACAGTCACTGTAGTGAAAATCCTTCAGCTGCAGCACCGGGGTCCTCAGTTCATTCCAATAGTTGTCCTCCAAAATGTATGCTGCAGAAACCTTTCTTCCTGTTAAATGCAGTGCCCTGTCTTCCATCTTAAAAGCAATGGCCTCCAGACAATTTCTACCGTTCTTCAGCTTCATCTTAAGATGGTTTTTCTGTTTCCCCACGAATTGAAAACTCTCTACCTCCAGGTCCGGCGTTTTAAAAAAAGGCACAGGGTTTCCTTGACCGAAGGGGCTTAAGAGGCTCAGCTGGTCTAAAAGTTCCACGTCAATTTGGGAAGCCTCCAGCTCCACCTCCAGGGAAATCTGCCTCTCCAGGGCCGGGGGCGGCAGCATATCCTCCGCCACCATATTTATCTGCTTCTCAAATTCCTCAAGATTTGAGGTGGATATAGTCAATCCTGCAGCCTGCTGGTGTCCTCCGTAACGGGTCAAAAGATCAGCACAGCGGTGAATGGCCTCAATCAGGTTAAAACCCTCTACACTCCGGCCAGAGCCTCTGCCCTCCTCCCCCTCCAGGGAGATTAAAACCACCGGCCGCCGGTAATTATCCACAAGACGGGAAGCAACAATACCCGTCACACCGGAATGCCATCCATCCCGGGCCAGAACAATGACCTTCTTTTGATCCAGCCCCTTTTCTTCTACTTCCTTGAAAGCTTCCTTCAGAATGACCCCTTCAATCTGCTGCCTTTCCTGGTTATATTGGTTTAAAAGCTCGGAAAGCTCCCGGGCTCGTCCCGGAGAAGAAGTCAAAAGCAGCTCTACCGCTTTTTCCGCTTCTCCAATCCTTCCCGCCGCATTCAGGCGGGGGGCCAGGGAAAAAGGCACCTGGCCGGAGGTAATTTCCCGGCCGCCAAAACCACTGACCTCTTTCAGGGCATGGATTCCCAACCTGGAGGAAGCGTTCAGTTGATCCATCCCAAACCGGGTTATAACCCGGTTTTCCTCCAGCAAAGGAACCACATCTGCAATAGTTCCCAGAGCCACCAGATCCAGGTATTCCTCCCATTCCTCCCGAAGAAGAAAAGACTGCACCAGTTTAAAGGCCACTCCCACTCCAGCCAGGTCTTTATAAGGATACCCGCAGTCTGCCTGCTTAGGGTTAAGAACAATGCAGCCGGGCAGCGTCTCCAGGGGAGTGTGATGGTCGGTAACGATGACCTCCAGCCCCAGTTTCCCGGCGTATTCCACCTCCGCCAGTGAAGTGATTCCGCAGTCTACCGTAACCACCAGACCTGCCCCCTCCTGCTTCAGCCTTTCCAGGGCTTCACAGTTCATTCCGTAACCATCCCTGAGCCGATGAGGAATATGATAGGAAACACTGCCTCCCAATTTTCTTAACAGGGAAACCAGGATTACTGTACCGGTGATACCATCCACATCATAGTCACCGTAAACCACAATTTTTTCCCCTTTTTCCAGGGATTTTTTAATCCTGTCCCGGGCAGCTATCAGCCCCTTTAACCTCTCCGGTTCATTTAAATCCTCCAGTTGGGGATATAAGAACTTTTTCCCCTGGGCAGCATCGGTTATACCCCGGTTTATGAGAAGCTGAGCCACGGTGGGCTTTATCTTCAGTGCCCGGCTCAAAACTTCCCTCAATGCCGGGCTTCCTGCCTTTAACTGCCACCTGTATTGATAACAATGCATGCTATTTCCCCCAATTTGAACCGCAAAACCCCAATCGCTCTTTTACTCGGGAGTAATGTCCTGAGTATACTGCACTTTGGGCGGTTCCTCTTCCTCTTCTCCGTATAGCTCCTCTTCCAACCGGGAAAGCTTTTCTAAAAGTTCGGACTCCCTCTGTGCCATCCGGGTTAAGTCCTCCTCCATCTTTTTCAGTTGATTATGGTGTTCCCTGGAACGAAACCCGAATTTTATGCGCCCCACCAGGCTGAACAAGCCTACAATCAGGGCACCGGTAAAAGCGGAAGCCAGAATCACGATAACCACCGAGACCGGCGCCCTTCCAAACAAATAATTGATTTCCACTACTTCATTGTTCAGTATGGCAAAGATTGCAATTAATATGCTGAACAACAGGGCCAATATAAATCCCAACTGCATACTTTCACCTCCCGGTTTCTACCGTAATATTATTTCTTCCCGGAAACTTCACTCTGCTTCCATACTGCCCAAATGGGACTGGCCACAAAAATCGACGAATACGTTCCGCTGATGACTCCCACCAGCAGCGCCGTGATAAAGGGCCGCAGGGTAATACCTCCGAAAATGAACAGGGCCAGCAGCGCCAGCAGAGTAGTAACAGAAGTATTAATGGAACGGGTAATGGTCTGGTTGATGCTTTCATTGACTATGGTAAAATAATCGTACTTTTTCATAGCCTTTAAATTTTCCCGTATACGGTCAAAAACCACGATAGTATCGTTAATAGAATAACCAAATATGGTTAAAATAGCAGCCACAAAGGGACTGTTTATTTCTATCCTCAGCAGGGAAAATACTGCCAGGAGAATAATCAGGTCGTGGACCAACGCGGCAATGGCTGACAGGGCAAACTTAAACTCAAACCGTATGGTGATATAGGCAATCATCCCCACGGTTGCTATGAGCAGCGCCAATATAGCATCCCGCGTCAGCTCCCTTCCAATCACGGCTCCCACATTGTCCTCACTGATAATATCTGTTTCGGTCAGGTCCCACCTGGCTTGCAATGCCTGGAAAATTTCCCGGCGTTCTTCTTCCGACAGGGAAACCGTCTTGATGATGACCTCGTCCTTTTCCTCGTGGAACAGCCCCTCGTGTCCCACCTTCTGTATAAAGCTTCCCTCCAGGTCATAGCCCTGCAGGATATCCCGGACCTCCTCTACTTCAAAAGGCTGTCCTATTCTATAATGAAGCACAGTGCCGCCGGTAAAATCAATGCCCAGGTTCAGCCCATTTACAGCCAGGGAAATGATGCCGATCATGATGATTACAAGGGAGAAAACAAAAGTATATTTACGGTATTTAATAATCTGTAGGCGTGACATAATCAACCCCCTTGACCCCAAATAGTTTAGGATTGGTAATAATATTTGCTCCGATGAGATACCGAAGCAGGTACCGGGTAAGAACAATGGCCGTAAACATACTGGTCAATATCCCCACGGAAAGAGTTACCGCAAAACCCCTGACCGGCCCTGTGCCGAAATAAAACAGCACGCTGGCAGCAATCAGGGTAGTAATATTGGCATCCAAAATGGTGCTCAGGGCATTTCTAAACCCTGCTTCCACCGCAGACCGTAAAGTACGTCCGCTGCGGTATTCCTCTTTAAATCTCTCAAAAATAATCACATTGGCATCCACCGCCATCCCCACGGAAAGAATCAACCCCGCAATTCCCGGCAGGGTCAGGGTGGCGTTCAAGGCGGTCAATATGGCCAGAACCAGGGACACGTAAACCCCCAGGGCAAAGCTGGCTATAAAACCTATGGTACGGTAAATCACCAGCATAAAAAGAAACAGCAGTGTGAATCCGATGATACCGGCCCGTAGGCTCCTGTCCCGGGAATCCCTCCCCAGGGAAGGGCCCACCGTCCGGGTTTCCAGTTCCACCAGTTCCACCGGCAGGGCCCCGGAGCGCAGAATCAGCACCAGGTCACTTACCTCATCGGCGGTGAACCGTCCGGTAATTTGTGCGTTTCCATCGGTTATCACACTTTGCACAGTAGGAGCCGAAACCACTTCCCCATCCAGCTTGATAAAAATGGGAAGTTGGGTGCCCACCAGCTTTCTGGTAGCTTCAGCAAATTTAGCTGCGCCCTCCTGGTCAAACTCCAGGCCTACCGCCGGGTGGCCGAAGCTGTCCTGTGTAAATGCTGCCTCTATCAAATTGGCCCCGGTAACCACCACGTTCCCTTCTGGATCCTCAAAGGTCAACAGGGCGGTACGGCCGATAATATCGATAGCCCGTCCCGGATCATCGATGCCAGGAAGCTCCACCCGGATGCGATTGGCCCCCTCCTGCTGAATCACCGGCTCTGTTACTCCAAACTCATCAATCCGGTTTCGAATAATGGTAATGGCCCTTTCAATAGTGTCCCTCTCCACTTCTCCATCTTCTTCCCGGGCCTCCAGGAGCACATACACGCCCCCCTCCAGGTCCAATCCCAGCCTCAAATGGGAACTGACCTGGGTATAAGCCAGGTAAGAAAAGGCGGAGAGCAGAATCATAAGACCCAAAAAGAGCAGGAGAAACTTTCGAGAAGAATCCCCTTTTCCTTTTTTTGCTTTTTTATTCATTCTTGTTTATCCTCCAATCCTATCCCTTGTTCTAAAACTTAAAATATAATTACGTTTCATACTTCTGACTGTACAGCTCTAACTTTTATCCTCTATCCTAAATGAAGAGCTCGATTATAAATAATTAGAAAGGAACTGTTTACTCGTCTTAATTAAACATGTAACATTATTACAGCAGCCTGGTATCATTGATGACCAGAGAGAACCGGGTATCCAAATAATCTGCTGCTCTGCGGCACAGCACCATGCGGCTTAAGAATATTTCGAAATACTCCATAACCTGGCTGATTACCGGGTCAATCACCAGTTCCAGGGTAATCATCTTGGACTCCTTATCTATCCGCAGGAAAGACCTCTGAACTGCAAAGTTTACCCGGTCATGAATATCAAAATTGGAACAGTCCGGATTCCTCACCCGGGAACGATGCACATCAGATTTGTCCGCCAGGATCAGCGCCGCAGAAACAGGGTTTACCACCCGGCCTTCCTTCTCGTCATGATTACCGATGGCTGAAACAATCTCGGCAATTTCCTGATAGGGCATTCCCATCCTCTCCAGAATGTTCATGCAGATGTTGGCCCCGGTCTGAGCATGACCGAATCGGCTGACCACATTTCCGATGTCATGGAGATATCCCGCAATCCCCGCCAGTTGAGCCTCCCGCTCCGGGTAACCCAACCGGGAAAGGATATTATAGGCTATTTTGGCCACCAAATTACAGTGCCGGAAACCATGCTCTGTAAAACCCAACGCCCCCAGATGCTCGTTGGCCTTCTCCATATATATTTGAATCTGCAGGTCCCCCTTGATATCCTCCAGAGTAATCAGCTTCGTTTCCTGCATTATTCTTCCCCCTTTTATGGAAATGGTGAAGATTTTATCTCTCCCTCTTACTCAATATATCGCCAGTTGAGTGACTTTCCCCTCATCCCGGAAATCATTCATATTTACTTCTCTTTTTCTAAATAAAATCCTCTTCTCTATAAATATATTTTTACAGTGTATGAAAGGTTCTAAGCCGGTTAAAAGCTGCTGCAATTTCGTATTTCCGTGGAAGAGCGTACTCCCCCGGATGCTGCCCTCGGAAAGGGGACAGCAGGTCCAGCCCCTGTTTCTCAATTTGATCCAGAGTAATCTCTATAACTTCATTCAGGGTCCTCTTTCCGTCAATCAAGTGGGCACTAAAATACATAATATCCCCAATGGCCCGGGTCTGGCTCACATCCACCAGCTGCTCCACCATAGACAGGTCTACCTCCTGCCTGCCAAATTGTAAGGAGGAGAGCCCTCTGGCGGAAATTTTAGTCTTCCCTTTCCGGGTAGGGTCCAAACCCTTTTTCAGAGGTATCCGATGAATAATGTCACCAAATTCCTCTCCGCCTTCCTGCTTACGTTTAGTTTGATATTGATGAGCTATCTCCTTGGCCCGGGAGGTTACTTCCAGGGCACAGTATTCATCCATCATAATCACCCGATCCGCTGCATCAAAATAATCGCCGGACCCCCCAAGGACCAAGATGGTAGAGACCCCTAAGTCATTATATAGATGTTTTACCTTATCAATGAAAGGAGTAATGGGCTCTTTGTCCCTGGACACCAAAGACTGCATACGTACATCCCTGATCATAAAATTGGTAGCAGAGGTGTCCTCATCTAAAAGAAGAAGCCGAGAACCCATTTCCAGGGATTCCATGATATTGGCCGCCTGAGAGGTGGAACCGCTGGCTTCCTCCGTAGAAAAGCCCACAGTACCTTTATGAAAGGGCAGATTGTTAATAAAGGGGCTGATGTTTACCTTCTCCACCTTTCTGCCATCCTCGGCCCGGATTTTTACTGCATCCTCCAGGGTCACCACCCTCTCCCGGCCGTCTCCAGGAACATGGTTATATACTCCTCTTTCCACCGCCCGAAGCAGAGTAGATTTCCCGTGGTATCCGCCCCCTACAATCAGAGTAATGCCGGAGGGGATTCCCATGCCTTTCACCTTACCGGCATTGGGCAGGTCCACTTCCACCTCCAGATCCCGGGGAGAGGTAAAAGGAACCGCCTCTTCCCGGTTCATTGGCAGGTCACTGGCACCACTTTTACGGGGTAAAATAGAATCGTTCCCTACAAAGGATACCAACCCTCGTTTTTGTAGTTCCCCTCTCAAGTATTCCTGGTCTTCGTTCCCTTCACCATGGGCTCTTATTTTTTCAGAGTCCAGAGTCTCATAGAGAAGCGCTTCCCTGACCAGCAGTGGCAGCTCTTTAAAAAACATGTCCGCTGCCTCCCGGGCCAGGACTCTCCTGCCTTGAGCAGGCAATCCCATAGAAATCCTGGCTTCTACATAATCCGGGGTAACCACCATAGAAGTCCTCTCTAGAATCTCCTGGCTGCAGGGATCAATGAAAATTAACCCGCTCTTTCCGGCACCCCGACTCCTTTTGGCCACCCGATGGATGGCCCCTGCGAACTCCCGGGTCAGATAATCCTCCAATGCCGTCCTCCGCACACGGGAGGTAAAGAGTCTCTGGGGAAACCCCGCCCTCTTCTGGGGCACCCTGACCCTTAACCGTGTAGGAGAAGCAAAAGGGTCCCCCTGTACATAATCAATATACAGCTCAAAATCTTTTAAATCATAACTGCCCTGTATATCCTTGTAAGCCTTATAACCTTTTCCTTCTATTCGTTTTAACGTACTTCCCAGGTAATCCTTTGACTTCATGCAACCACTCCTGTAATTACTTATACTTTATTGATGCACCAATTTATTTCTTATAATCCTTTTCCAGTAATATTTGTTATTCCTTCCTGCCTATATTATAAATGATTTACCCCTTAAGAACAACGAGTAACCGGGGGTTTAAACCCAAAAAAAAACAGTAATAAATAGGTATGTTAAATAAAGAAATTCCATAATTGTTTATTAAAATAATATATACAACAATATCATTTGCCGAGCATTAATGCAAAAAGAACTGCTGGTTTTTGCAGTTCCTTTCTATTATTTGTTCTCCTGTTTTCCTGTAAATTCTTTTAAAAAACTGCTGATAAGCTGATCCAGGTATTCACCGGGAATATCGGTGTATACCTGCACTTTCCCTATTGCTTCGGGAAGAATGAAGGCCAGTTTATCCCCCCGCCGCTTCTTATCATACTTTAACCCTTCTTTGATCCCTTCCATTGTCAATCCCGGGGGGAGTTCCTTAAATCCTAGACGGAACAAAATTTCTTCAATGGCTTTCAGAGATTCTTCATTTAAAATTCCCCGCATAAATGCCAGCCTGGAGGCCAGCAGCATACCATAACTGACCGCTTCCCCGTGGTTGAAATGTTTATAGGAAGTGGCCGCCTCCAGAGCATGGCCCAGGGTATGACCAAAGTTTAAAATAGCTCTCAAGCCTCCCTCCCTTTCATCCATGGAAACAACTTCCGCCTTAATGGCACAGGACCTGTATACAATATGCCGGTAAAAATCCTTCTCCTGCTCCAGGGTAGGGGTAAGATGATCATAAAGATAGTTAAAAAAACCCTGGTCCCGAATGATGCCATATTTCACCACTTCAGCCATCCCTGTCCTCAATTCTCTAAAGGGCAGGGTCTCCAAAGTCTTTAAATCAATGAGCACTAATCGTGGCTGATAAAACGAACCAATAATATTCTTTCCCCGAGGATGATTGATAGCCACCTTGCCTCCTACGCTGCTGTCCACCTGGGCCAAGAGCGTAGTGGGCACCTGTACATAAGCTACCCCCCTAAGATAAGTGGCCGCAATAAACCCCGCCAGGTCCCCTACAACTCCTCCCCCCAGGGCAACAATGCCGGAGTCGCGGTCCATAACGAAATCCAGGGCTGAAGTCAAAAGTTGATCTGCAGCGGGCCAGCTTTTGGATCCCTCACCCGCAGGAATTACTTCAATTTTAGCTGAATAGCCTGCCTCTTTAAGGCCCTTCAAACATTTTTCACCGTAAAGGGGAAATACGTTATCATCCGTTATTACTAAAAGTTTACCCTTAAATCCCAGGGCTTTTAAATGCTGCCCCAGGTTGCCCAGAATATCATATCCCAGGATTATGTCATAGCTCCTGCTTTCCAGGTCTACCCTTAGTTTACTAGTTTCCATTGTTAAGCCAGCCCTTTCCAATTTCACAATTTATATTTCCATTCATT
>PWJM01000129.1 GCA_003560915.1 Syntrophomonadaceae bacterium | reverse complement strand
TTATTTGGACTGATTAGGGGTTAATGAGGGTTTCAGTCTATGGTTGAATGGAAGAGGCATTCCCATGTTTATTTTAGATTTATTTAATTTTCTCCATAAAAAACGGACGTGTGTCCATATTCATACAAAGGAGAATCGATATTATGAACCAGCATTTCTACCAGAAGTTGAAGGAGATGGAAACTGAAATTACCGAGGCATTGGAGAATAATAATGGAATGGGCAGGCATGAATCATTACGGGACAGTGTAGAGGAACTTGCTTTATATGACAATCATCCGGCTGACCTGGCCAGTGAAAATTTTGAGCGGTCCAAGGATTTATCTCTGCATGAAAACCGTCTTTTTGAATTACAAAAAATCCGGAGATCCCTGGTAAAAATTGAAAAAGGAATCTATGGAAACTGTGCTTCCTGCGGAAAACCCATTGAAAATTCTAGACTGGAGGCCCTTCCCTATGCGGACCTTTGTATAAACTGTGCGGAAAAAGCTCAAGGGTTACCCCATGCCGACTCCAGACCTGTTGAAGAGGAGGTTCTTGCCCCCCCTTACGGAAGAATTTCTAAAGATGGGGAGGATTATGTGGGTTTTGATGGGGAAGATGCCTGGCAGGAGGTGGCGCAGTACAATCGTTTGCCCCATGTACATTACGAAGATGTGGATCCTGGAGAGGATGGGGAAGACCCCGGGGCCAGTTTAGAAAATATGCCTACGGCAAAGGACCGTGGGGGAACCTATGTGCAAACGTATTGGAAAGATGACCGGAATTTTGAGTTTGGAAAAGAGGGCAAGGGGAAAAAGGGGAGGAAAGTGGATAAGAAGAACGTGCAGTCTGACAAATAATGTAGGGGCTGCAGGTTACTTTTTTCGGTCAAGGAACCCATCCGGGTTCTTTTTCATGAGCTGCTTTCTACCTGATAATAAAATAACTGGAGTGGAGACTTTTGTTTCGTAATAAGGAAAAGATACTTAAAAGGGCAGATGATTTACTTAGGAGGCCTCACAGAAAAAGGGATAGGGTTGTCTACCTGTTATGTTTTATGCTAGAATGGAGAAAGTTGGGGGTGATTATTTTTGGCTTTAATCCTGTTGGGAATTATTATCGTTTTTGCCGACCAATGGAGCAAACATGTGGTAGAAAATTATTTATATTTAGGCCAGTCAGTCCCCATCATCACTGACGTTTTTCATATCACCCTGCTGAGGAATCCCGGGGCGCTTTTCGGGTTTATGCCTGGAGGCCGCTGGTTTTTTATTGTAATTACTATAATATCATTGGCTATTATGGCCCTGCTGATGATAGAAATACCCCGGGGAAAAATTTTCATGAAGGTTGGAATGACTTTAATTATAGGGGGAGCCCTGGGGAATCTAATAGACCGGTTACGTTTCGGCTATGTTGTCGATTTTATCGATTTTCGTTTTTGGCCGGTGTTTAATATAGCGGATATGGCCCTCTGTGTAGGAGCAGCTTTTTTCCTTTTTGAATATATATCTTTCAGTATAAAAAATAACCAATAGGGGAGGCAAATAAATTTGCATCCGGTTTTGTTTGAAATAGGCTTTATAAAGGTTTATTCCTATGGAGCTTCCCTGGCTCTGGCCTTTATCCTGGGAACAGTAATGGCCATAAGGGAAGCTCCTCGGGTAGGGATTGAGCAGGAAAGGATATTGGATTTATCTATATTAATCGGTATTGCTGCCCTGGTGGGTTCTCGGATTGCTTATATTATTTTGGATCTCAATTATTATCTGGAAGTACCTTTGAGAATTATCTCCAGGGAAGGGGGGCTTTCCTTTCATGGAGGGCTAATTGCCGGTTTTTTAGTCTCCTTGTGGTATGTCAGACGTTATAAGGTTCCGGTGGGAGTTACTGCGGACCTGGCTGCGCCTTATGTGGCCCTGGGTTACGCTATCACTCGAATTGGCTGCCTGATGTACGGCTGTTGTTACGGTAAAATCAGTGACCTTCCCTGGGCCCTGCCTTCATCTTTTGTAGACCAAGCACTACGGCACCCCACACAAATTTATGCCAGCCTGACAAACTTTTTATTTTTTGGTTTACTTCTTTATCTCAGGGATAAAAAGCCCTTTCAAGGGTACCTTTTTGTGCTGTATGTCGGCCTTTACGGTGTTTATCGTTTTGTTATAGAATTTTTCAGGGATTCAGATGTATTCTTTGGGCCGGTTACTCTGGCTCAGGCATTAAGTCTATTGATGGTGCTGGTCTCTGTGCTGCTCATCAAGTACTGGCCCTGGAAACAGGTGGAGAAATTCAGTGGTTAAAAAATACTGTTTTTTGGTGTCCCCCGAGGAAAGTGGGAAACGGCTGGACATTTTTCTTATGGAAAAGAATCCGGCCTATTCCAGGTCCCGTCTTCAGGCGTTGATTGCTGAAGGAATGATTTCTTTGAAGGGGAAAAGGGTTAAATCTAATTATAAGGTTAAAGAGGGAGACCAGATTTATATGGAAGTTCCTCCTCCTAGGGAAGTAACTGTTGAGCCGGAGAATATTCCCCTGCCTATACTATACCAGGATCAGGATATTGTAGTGGTGAATAAACCAGCGGGAATGGTAGTCCATCCAGCGGCGGGCCATTACCGGGGGACTCTCGTGAATGCCCTGTTATATCACTGCCGGGATTTATCAGGAGTAGGCGGTGAACTGAGGCCGGGCATTGTACACCGTCTGGACAAAGATACGTCGGGAATCCTGGTGGCGGCAAAAAATGATTCTGCTCATCATTCACTGGCACATCAGCTAAAAAAGAGGTCTATGAAGAGGGAGTATCAGGCCCTGGTGCACGGCAGGATAAAGGAAGACAGGGCCATGGTGGACGCTCCCATAGGAAGGCACCATAAGGACCGCAAAAAGATGGCCGTTACCAAAGGGCGGATCCGGGAGGCGGTTACCCACTTTGAGGTGTTGGAAAGGTTTGAGCGGTATACTTATCTCCGCCTGAAACTGGAGACGGGGAGAACCCATCAGATCAGGGTACACATGGCCTATATAGGATATCCTCTTCTGGGGGACGGCCAGTACGGTACTTCGAAAAATGAGTTTAATCTAACGGGGCAGGCCCTTCATGCGGGCACCCTAGGCTTTAACCACCCTCAGAGCGGAAATTACATGGAATTTTTTGCTCCGCTGCCGGAACATTTTCGAAGGATATTGAGTGCTTTGAGGCAGGGAAAGATTACTAAATCACCTGGGAAGGAGTAGATAAACCATGTCCCAATTTAGAAAAATTATTATGGACGAAAATGGTATGCGCAGGGCTTTGACCAGAATATCCCACGAGATTCTAGAGAAAAACAAAGGAATTGAGGATTTGATACTGGTGGGTATTCAAACCAGGGGAGTCCCTCTAGCACTGCGAATTGGTGAAAAGATTAATGAGATTGAGGGTGTGCAGATTCCCATTGGAGTATTAGATATTACCTATTACCGGGATGATTTGGATAATCATGATTTAGCTGACAGAGAAAAGGCCAGCCTTCCCTTTGGGGTGAATGAAAAAAAAGTAGTGCTGGTAGACGATGTGCTTTATGCAGGAAGAACCGCCAGGGCAGCTATGGACGCCCTGATGGATATGGGCAGGCCTAAGCTGATTCAGCTTGCGGTTTTAATAGATAGGGGCCACCGGGAACTCCCTATCCGGGCTGACTATGTAGGGAAAAACGTTCCCACCAGCCGCACCGAGGTAGTTTCGGTGAACCTGGTGGAAACCGACGGCGTAGATCAGGTGCTGATTGAAAAAAATGAAGATTAAAAACCCCCATGCCGGGGGTTTTTTAGTGCCAAAAAGTTGTGCTGATAGTACATTAGCCTGGTTTTGAAGAAATCTTATTTGGTTTTTAATTTTATAATTTTTGTATATTCTTGGCCTTATACCAAAGAATAAAGGATAGAGACTTTTGAAGTTAGTTCGAATGAAAGGGCAAAGAAAATAGAAGCATTCTTGCTTTTTTGAAGAAAATTTGGAGGTGTTATCTTGACCAATATATCTAACAAAGAACTGAATTATATGAAAGACTTTCTTTCCTGGGAACTTTTAATGGCCAAAAAATGTTTTGAATATTCTAATGAAGTACAGATTCAAGAGTTAAAGGGGCTTTTTGACCAGGCTGGCAAAATCCATCAGCAGAATTACCAGGTGAACTTAAATTACCTGGGGCAGATTAATCAGGAGGTGAACAGCTGATTATGGATACTCAATCAATCATAACCACTAAGACGGGCGCTGTGAAAATAGGAAAAGAAGTCACGGCTCAGCTTCCCAAGCAGAAGGATGCTACGGTGAACGACCGGGACCGATTAAATGATATTCTGTTACATGAAAAGCATATGCTTACAGGGTATAACACCGGTATTAATGAAGTATTGGACCCTAACCTTTTAAATCTTTTGCAGGAAAACCGTCAGCAGTTGCAGCAGGTTCATCAGCAGATGTTGGAAGCTCTTTTTGATATGGGGGAGTATACGGCGGACATTGCCCTTCCCAACCAGGTGGCCGATGCCTACGATATTTTTAACGGCTATAAAACTCAATTCCCTTATCCTGAGAGCAAACTGCACTGATGAGAATACAATAAACATTAGTGTTCAAAAGTACAATCAAATAATTTATTTGATTTGGTTTCTATCAACATGTACATCAAAACCCACTCTTTTTTGATTATGTACTAACAAAAAAAGTGGGTTTTTGTTCTGAGCATTCCGTTTCATTTTTGGTAAAATAATAACAAAAGTTAATATTTCCT
>PWJM01000161.1 GCA_003560915.1 Syntrophomonadaceae bacterium | reverse complement strand
GGTGCTGTAGGCACCTATGCCCATATTGACCCCTTTGTAGAGGAATATATATGTGGGAAGATGGGGCTGGAACCTGCCCCCATCTCTACTCAAATTATCCAGCGGGACCGCCATGGGGAATATATGACGGTCCTGGGGGTAATTGCCGGCACTCTGGAAAAAATAGCTACAGAAATCAGGGGCCTTCAAAAATCCGAAACTCGAGAGGTGGAAGAGCCCTTTTATAAAGGACAGACCGGTTCCTCTGCCATGCCTCACAAAAGAAACCCTGTTTCCTGTGAACAGGTTACCGGCCTTTGTCGAATTGTCCGGAGTAATGCCCTTACCGCTTTGGAAAATATAACTCTTTGGCATGAAAGGGATATATCCCACTCCTCTGCTGAAAGGGTAATAGTCCCTGACAGCACCATCCTGGTGGACTACCTTTTGAAACAGCTGACCCGAATCATCCGGGACCTTCACGTTTATCCCGAAAATATGCAGAGAAATATGGAAAGGACCTATGGATTGATTTATTCCCAGAGGGTGTTATTAAAACTGGTGGAAAAAGGCCTGCTCAGGGAAAGGGCCTATGAAATTGTGCAGTCCAAGGCTATGGAAGCCTGGGAGAAAGGAGTTTCATTCCGAAAACTTTTAGAAGAGGTGCCGGAAGTGAAAGATTATTTAACTCCCCATGACCTGGACTCCTGCTTTGACCCCCGGGAACAGCTGAAGAGGGTAGATTTCATTTTTCAGCGGTTAAACCTGCTTTAAAGTTAATAATTTTTAAGGCTCTATCTGTTTACAGGATAGATGCACCTGCCGCAAAGGTTGTATCACTAGAATATGAAAAAGCAAGTCAAATTTTTTGGGTAGTTTTTCAAAGAAAAAGGAATTGTCCTATACTATGTCCAACTACTAAAGTGAAGTTTTAAATAAACTATTTTTGCCCGGAAGAAATTCAGAAGAGATGGAGAGGTGCCGTGGAATGCCTGAGGGGCCTATGGAGGTAGGATGTGATAAGTTTAAGGAGGAATGCGGGGTATTTGGAATCTATGCCCCGGGACATAATGTCGCCCAGATTACTCACTATGCACTCTATGCACTGCAGCATCGAGGACAGGAAAGTACCGGGATCGCTGTTTCCAATGGAAACAAAGTGGACATTGAGAAGGGTATGGGATTAGTTTCAGAAGTATTAAACGGCAAGAAGACCAGGAGACTGAAAGGTCACCTGGCTGTAGGCCATGTAAGGTATTCTACCATGGGTTCCAGTTCCCTGGTAAACGCTCAGCCTCTCTTGATTCGGTACAGCCGGGGAAGTCTCGCCATAAGCCATAATGGAAACCTGGTAAACGGCCGGGAGATAAGGGACCAACTGGAGCAGGCGGGATCCATCTTTCAGACCAGTACAGACAGTGAAATCGTAGCCCATCTGATTGCCCGGTTGGGAGGAGATATTTTAGAAGATACCATATCTGAGGCTGTAACTCATCTTAAGGGGGCCTTTACCTTTGTAATAATGACCGAGGATAAGCTTATCGGGATTCGGGATCCCCATGGGATCCGTCCCCTTTCCTTAGGGCTTTTGGACGGTTGTTATGTGCTGGCCTCGGAGACTTGTGCTTTTGATACCATAGGAGCCGAATTTATTCGGGATATAGACCCCGGAGAGATGGTAATTATTGATGACAAGGGCCTGCACACCAGGAAGTTTTCCCCTGCGGGGCAGCTGGCCCTCTGTGTATTCGAGTTCATATATTTTGCCCGGCCGGACAGCAACATACACGGCCGGAATGTGCATCTGGCCAGGAGAGAGCTGGGGAAGCAGCTGGCCAGGGAATGTCCCGTGGAGGCGGATATTGTAACGGGGGTTCCGGATTCCAGCATTTCTGCGGCTTCAGGGGTGGCGGAGGAAATGGGGCTGCCCTATGAGATGGGCCTCATCAAAAATCGTTACATTGGCAGAACGTTTATTCAACCCAGCCAGGAAATAAGGGATCTGGGGGTAAAGCTGAAGCTCAACGCCGTAAAAAAAGTAGTAGAGGGGAAGAGAATTATTATGGTGGATGATTCCATCGTCCGGGGCACCACCTCTAAACAGATTGTACAGATGCTGAGAAACGCCGGGGCCAAAGAGGTCCACGTAAGAATAAGTTCGCCGCCGGTTGTTTCCTCCTGCTATTATGGTATAGATACTTCCTCCACCAAGGAACTGCTGGGGGCTTACAAAAGTGTGGAGGAGATACAAAAGATTATTAAAGCAGACTCGCTGGGATATTTAAGTATAGACGGCATGGTTTCTTCGGTGGGATTGACGCGGGACAGTTTCTGTAAAGCTTGTTTTGATAAACAGTATGTGGTGAAGCCCACCGTGGGTATAAAAAAAGAAGTATTTGAATCTATGAAAAGGTGATACCATGAGTGAAGAAATGGACTATAAAAAAGCAGGAGTGGATATTGATGCCGCCAACCAGGCGGTAGAAAAAATAAAGGGATGGGTGCAAAAAACTCACAGAAAAGAGGTCCTCACGGATATAGGTGGGTTTGGAGGATTATTTGCCCTGAATGTGGAAAAATATAAAGAACCGGTCCTGGTGTCGGGCACCGATGGCGTAGGTACAAAACTTAAAATTGCCTTTCTCATGGAAATGCATAGGACGGTGGGCATCGACCTGGTAGCCATGTGTGTGAACGATATCGCTGTTTTAGGGGCTGAGCCCTTGTTCTTCCTGGATTACCTGGCGGTGGGAAAGCTGAAACCGGAAAAGGTATCCCAGATTGTGGAGGGGATTGCCGAGGGCTGCCGACAGGCGGGATGCGCCCTCATTGGCGGTGAAACTGCAGAAATGCCGGGATTTTATGCCCCTGGGGAATATGACCTGGCGGGTTTTGCCGTAGGAGTAGTGGACAGGGGAAAAATTATTGACGGAAGTGGGGTTTCCCCGGGAGATAAGATTATAGGGATTGCTTCCTCTGGACTGCACAGCAACGGCTACTCCCTGGTGAGGAAGGTTCTTTTAGAGGGAAATGAACACCGGATTAAGGAGTTTATCCCCCGGTTGGAATGCACCCTGGGAGAAGAACTTTTGAAACCCACCACCATTTACACCGGATTGATTCTTGAACTGTTAAAGGGCCACACCATCAACGGAATGGTGCACATCACCGGAGGCGGATTCTATGAGAACATACCCCGGGTACTGCCCCCGGGAAGCGGTGCGATAATTAATAAAGACTGGAGAGTTCCACCAATATTTTCACTGATTCAGCAGGAAGGGGATATTCATACCAGGGAAATGTTTAGAACCTTCAATATGGGAATCGGTTTCATGTTGATTGTACCGGCCTCGGAGGAGGAAGGAATATTAACAACAATTTCCAACTACGGAAAGCAGGGCTGGCCCTTAGGTGAAGTGATTTCCGGGGAAGGTATTGAGATAACTTCTGAAGTTATTAAGTAGAAGATTTAAAATAAGTCTGTATTCTATTGTTGAAGCAGCCATTATTATTAAGGAAGGAAGTGGGAATGATGAGCACTAAATATGCATTAATCAGCGTTTCTGACAAGTCAGGAGTGGTGGAGTTTGCCAGGGCCTTGACGGAACTGGGTTTTGAAATTCTCTCCACCGGAGGGACCAAGAAGTCCCTGGCGGAGGCGGGGGTCCCGGTAAAATCCGTTTCCGATGTCACCGGTTTTCCGGAGATATTGGAAGGGAGGCTTAAAACCCTGCATCCAAAAATTCACGGGGGTATTTTAGGCCGGAGAAGTGAAGAACTGCATCAAAAACAAATGGCGGAACACGATATTTCCCCCATTGACCTGGTGGTAGTCAACCTGTATCCCTTTGCCCAGACCATAGCCAAAGAAGGCGTTACCCTGGAGAATGCCATTGAGAATATTGATATCGGTGGGCCTACCATGGTGCGCTCCGCTGCAAAGAATTATCAGGATGTGGCCGTGGTGGTTAATCCCGCCCGATACCAGGAAATTATTGACGAAATGAAGGAGAAAGGGTCCCTCAGTTCGGAAACCCGGTTTAATCTGGCGGTAGAAGCTTTTACCCATACCGCGGAGTACGATGCGGTAATCAGTGGGTATCTTTCCGGCTTAATTCCCGGCCAGGAAAAATTCAGGGATACCCTGATTTTAAATTATAAAAAGGTGCAGGAGCTGCGTTACGGGGAAAACCCACAACAACAGGCGGTTTTTTACCGGGAAGCCAATCCGGTTCCTTCCTCCATTGCCTTTGCCCGCCAGCACCAGGGAAAAGAGCTTTCCTTTAACAATATAAACGATACCAATGCGGCCTGGGAGCTGGTTCAGGAGTTCTCAGATCCTACCATCGTGGCCGTGAAGCATGCCAATCCCTGCGGGGTGGGCACGGCGGCAGAACTTTATGATGCATACGTAAAGGCGTACGATTCCGACCCGGTTTCCATTTTCGGGGGGATTATTGCTGCCAACACCCGGGTGGATAAAAAGACCGCGGAGGAGATACTGAAAATATTTATCGAAGTGATCATTGCTCCGGAATATGACCCCGAAGCCCTGGAGGCATTTAAATCCAAAAAGGATATCCGGGTACTGCACGCTACATTAGCCCCTGAGGACCGGGAGGTCAGTGATTACAAGAAGGTGTCCGGAGGGCTTTTGGTTCAGGAGATGGATATCGTGCCCCTGGAGGCCAACGATTGGCAGGTTGTAACCAAAAGGAAGCCCACAGACAGTGAAGTGAAAGACCTGGTCTTCGGCATGAAGGTAGTGAAGCATGTGAAGTCTAATGCCATTGTCCTGGCCAAAGGATTGCAGACCATCGGCGTGGGTGCCGGTCAGATGAACCGGGTGGGAGCAGCGCGGATTGCTATTGAGCAGGCCGGGGAAAAGTCCAAGGGAAGCGCTTTGGCTTCAGATGCTTTCTTCCCCTTCCCGGATACTATAGAGGAAGCGGCCAAAGTTGGAGTTACGGCTCTAGTACAGCCCGGAGGCTCATTGAAGGATAAAGAAGCTATTGAGACGGCGGATTCTTATGGAATGACCATGCTCTTTACGGGCAGAAGGTTTTTCAAACACTAAGGAGGTGTCCTTTTGCGCATATTAGTGGTTGGAGGCGGCGGGAGAGAGCACACCCTGGTATGGAAATTAAAACAGAGTCCTCTGGTAGATAAGATTTATTGTGCTCCCGGCAATGCCGGAATTGCAGAGGATGCTGAATGTGTCCCCATCTCTGTAGAGGACCTGCAGGGACTGGCAGATTTTGCGGAGAAGCAGAAAATAGATTTAACAGTAGTGGGTCCTGAAGATCCTCTGGCCAGGGGCATTGTAGACCTGTTTCAGGAAAAAGGTTTAAAAATATTCGGGCCCAACAAACAGGCAGCACAGCTGGAGGGCAGCAAGGTATTTGCCAAGGAATTAATGGTGAAATATAACATTCCTACGGCAGAGTACAGGACCTTTACTTCTCCTGAGGAGGCAGAACAATACATAAAAAAAATCGGAACACCTGTGGTAATAAAGGCAGAAGGCCTGGCTGCCGGTAAGGGAGTCATTATTTGTGAGGAGGAGGAAGAAGCCCTCCTGGCCGTGAAAAAAATTATGATAGACCGGGCATTTGGGGATGCTGGAAACCGGTTGATTGTGGAAGAATTCATGCGAGGAGAAGAAGCTTCGATTCTTGCCTTTACCGATGGAGAAAGTATACTGGCCATGGTTTCTTCTCAGGACCACAAGCCGGTTTACGACGGTGACCGGGGCCCCAATACCGGGGGAATGGGCGCTTATGCCCCGGCTCCGCTGGTTACCCCGGAAATTGCACAGTATGTGGAGGAAAAAATATTGATTCCTGCGGTTCAGGGATTAAAGGCCGATGGGCATCCTTATTCCGGGGTTATATATGCCGGGCTTATGTTCACCGAAAAGGGCCCTAAAGTGCTGGAGTTCAACTGCCGCTTTGGAGACCCCGAGGCCCAGGTAGTTATTCCTCTCTTAAAATCAGATCTGATCCCCATACTGCAGGCAGTGGTAGAAGGCCGGCTTTCTGAGGTAAAAGCCCAGTGGCATGAAGGTTCTGCAGTTTGTGTGGTTATGGCCTCCGGAGGCTATCCCGGGCCCTACCAGAAGGGAGTAGTTATTCATGGTTTGGAAAAGCAAAAGGGGAAAGAAAATTTTGTGGTTTTCCATGCCGGGACTAAAGATCAAAAGGGTCAAATCGTAACCAATGGCGGACGGGTGCTGGGGGTAACCGGTTGGGCGGAAAACCTTCCTGAGGCTTTAAAAAAGGTATACGAAGCCGTTGAATCCATAGAGTTTGACGGTGCACATTACCGAAAAGATATTGGGCAGAAGGCCCTAAGGTTTTTTGAATAAACTTATAATTTTTTTAAACTACTTTCTAATTAGCCCCTGTTCCAGCAGGGGCTTTTACCGCTTTAAAGCAAAAAATAAATTTTAGCAGGAATTCTGTAATGCCTAAAGAATAATAACGTAAGAATTAAAATCTACCGAAGGGTAATCCGGGGTGATACTTATGATTAACTCTAATTTAAAAGATAAATATATGGACCAGTTGTTTAAAGCTATTCTTTCCCTGGAAAATATTGAGGAATGTTATAAATTTTTCGAAGACCTCTGTACCATAAATGAATTAAAGTCCCTGGTTCAGAGGTTGGAGGTAGCGAAAATGCTCCAGGATGGTTATACTTATAATCAAATTGAGAACGAGACCGGAGCCAGCACCGCCACCATCAGCCGGGTAAAACGTTATTTGTTTTATGGGAGCGGCGGTTATACTGTAGTTCTACAGCGCTTGAAGGCGGAAGAAGATTAAGTGGCATTCCCTGGGTTCTATAGACCCTGAGGGGGCAGCTTAGATTTGGTTACATGTACATTGTTCAGAGGAGAAGTGCCCCGGGAAGACCCGGTATCTCTGAACTATTTTATTTTTACCTGAGTTTCCCGGTTGGAACTATCCGGGTAAAAAGTAGCAAGACATTTGAAAAGGGGAAATTTCATGAATTTTGAAATCCATGCAGAGGATATTATAAAGGATTTGAATCAAAAACAAAAGGAAGCAGTAACTGCCACGGAGGGGCCCCTGTTGATTTTGGCCGGTGCCGGCAGTGGGAAGACCAGAGTATTGACTCATCGGATTGCTTACCTGTTAAGGGTCGGGAGGTGTGGGCCCGGTCAGATTATGGCCCTGACTTTTACCAACAAGGCAGCGGAAGAGATGAGAGACAGGGTCAGCCGGCTTTTGCAGGACACCCCCAGGATTTGGGTGTCGACTTTTCACGCTGCTGCAGCCCGGATTCTCAGGGGAGCCATCGGCCACCTGGGCTATGAGAGCAGTTTTGTGATTTTTGACACTCAGGACCAGCTTAATGTTATAAAAGAGTGCCTGAAGGAGCTTAACCTGGATTTCCAGCAGTATCAACCCCGTAAAATTTCTGGGATTATCAGCAAAGCCAAAAATGACCTGATGGATGAAGACCAATATGAACAGCAGTCTGAAGATTTTTTTTCCCGCAAAGTAAGTGAGATATACCATCTGTACCAGAAAAAGTTGAAGGTCAGCAACAGCCTGGACTTTGATGATTTGCTTCTGTTAACAGTTCGACTTTTTAGAGAAAGGCCGGAGATATTACAGGCTTACCAGGACCAGTACCGCTATATCCTGGTAGATGAGTACCAGGACACTAATATGGTTCAGTATCTATTGGTCAAGATGCTGACCGAAAAGCATCGAAATCTTTGTGTAGTGGGAGATGATGACCAGTCAATTTATCAATTTCGTGGTGCAGATATTCGAAATATACTAGAATTTGAAAGGGATTATCCCGAAGCCCGGGTGGTTAAACTGGAGGAAAACTACCGCTCCGGAGGAAATATTTTGGAGGCAGCCTTTCATGTAATAAAGAATAACCAGGAACGAAAGCCCAAAAAACTTTGGACACAAAAATCCCCGGGGGAAAAAATATTTTATTTTTGCGGCAGGGATGAATATAACGAAGCAAAATATATTGCCGGTGAAATTAAAAGTAACCTGGACAGGTTCAAGGAATTTGCCATTCTTTATCGAACCAATGCCCAGTCCCGGGTGTTGGAGGAGGTTTTGCTCAGGGAAAATATTCCCCATATCATTTATGGGGGAGTCAGATTTTATGAACGAATGGAGATAAAGGATATATTGGCTTACCTGAGGTTGGTTGATAATCCTTCCGATTCCCTGAGCCTGAAAAGGATTATCAATGTTCCCCGTAAGGGTATAGGCAAAAAATCAGTAGAAAAGTTAGAGGCGACAGCCTCCGCTCATAACTTGACCCTGTTTGAGGTTCTGGAAAAATGGGAAATTTCAGGGATTGCGCGGAATACCGGGAATAAAATAGAAGAATTTGCTAAATTAATTAATAATTTTCAAAGTATGAGGGAATTCTTATCGGTAAGGGAGTTAACGGAAGAAATAATGGAGAAAACTGGTTATATTTCCTGCCTGGAGGCGGAGGGCACTCTGGAGGCACGCTCTCGCATTGAAAATCTCAAGGAGCTGGTTTCCGCCGCCCGGGAGTTTGATGTATTATCTGAGGATAAGAGTTTAACTGCTTTTCTTACGGGAATCTCTTTGATTACTTCTTCTGAAGAGGTGCTGCAGGAGGAGGAAAACGAACAAAAGGTCAGCCTGATGACCTTCCACAGCGCCAAAGGGCTGGAATTTCCAGTGGTTTTCATGGCAGGTATGGAGGAGGGGCTTTTCCCCCACAGCATGTCCCTGGAAAGCAGCCAGGGAGTGGAGGAAGAGAGGCGCCTCTGTTATGTGGGCTGTACTCGGGCTATGGAACGGCTTTATTTGACTCATGCCCGTCAAAGAAATCTTTATGGCAGGCTGGTCTTTAATTCTCCTTCCCGTTTTCTTAAGGAGATTCCCATAGAACTTCTTTGTGATGATTATAATGAAGAAAATCAACAAACCTATGATGTTAATCAAGAAGCGTATAACGAAAACCTTACAGAGGCGGATGCGGATTTTCAAACAGCCTCAAATGAAGACTGGGAGGCTGGAGATGGTTTGTACCATTCCAAATGGGGGAAGGGAGAGGTAAAGTCCGTGGGCAGGTCCGGGGCGGACCCGGTTTTAACCGTATTTTTCCCTACAGAGGGCACGAAAGTTATACTGGCTACCTTTGCCCCTATAAAAAAAATATGACAAATCAAGTGAAATAATAACTTTTTTATATAAAGCTGATAGTGACAAATGACGGTTACGGAGTTTCTGCAGCTTTGGTTGAGAAAAGGAGACAAGAGAACCGTCCCCTTGTCTCTTCTTGTCTCTTGTCTTATAGAATATTGGGGAGGTCTCGTAAATGAATTTGGACGAAGCGAGGGAAAGAGCTGTAAGGCTGGTGGAGGAAATTAACGCACATGATTATAATTACTATGTTTTGGACTCCCCGGTAATATCCGACCGGGAATATGATTTGTTGAAAAGGGAATTGGAAAAACTGGAAAAAAAATTTCCTCAGCTGGTAACTCCTGATTCTCCTACCCAAAGGGTGGGAGGTAAGCCTTTAGAAACCTTTAAGTCAGTCAGTCATACCGCCCCCATGCTCAGCCTGGACAATGCTTTCAGCATAAACGAACTTTGGGACTTTGTGAGGAGAATAAAAAACTATAGTGGAATAAAGGAACTGGAATATGTGGTTGAACCTAAAATGGACGGTCTGGCGGTTTCTCTGCTCTATAAGTCAGGGGTCCTGGTCAGGGGTGCTACCCGGGGGGACGGCTATGTAGGGGAGGATATAACCCATAATATTCGGACTATAAAAAGTGTCCCTCTTAAATTGAGGGAGAGGGTAGACCTGGAGGTGAGGGGTGAAGTTTATTTTCCCAGCAAAGCTTTTCAGGAACTTAATGACCGCAGGGCGGAGGAAGGTTATCCGCTGTTTGCCAATCCCCGCAATGCCGCAGCAGGTTCCATGAGGCAGCTGGATCCGGTGATCGCCGCATCCAGGCCGCTCAATATATTTATTTACGGTATGGGTAGTTATGAAGGGTTTCCTTTCCGAACCCATATGGAAATGCTTAAGTACCTCAAAGAGCTGGGGCTGAGGGTGAACCCCTATACTGCCCTTTACACGGATTTTGACCTTGTGGTGGAAACCTGTCAGAGCTGGGCTGTAAAAAGATACGAACTTCCTTATGAGATTGATGGAATGGTCATCAAAATAAATGACCTGGAAATACAGTCGCTGGCAGGATATACTGCCAGGAGCCCCCGTTGGGCTGTGGCTTATAAGTTTCCGGCGGAACAGGTGGAGACTACCGTGGAGGATATCCAGGTCAGCGTAGGCAGGACGGGCGCATTAACCCCCATAGCCCTGCTGGCCCCGGTGAAGGTTTCCGGGTCAGTGGTAAAGAGGGCTTCTTTACATAATGAAGATATCCTAAGGGAAAAAGGGGTAAAGATTGGGGACAGAGTAATTATTCACAAGGCAGGGGAAGTAATTCCCGAGCTGGTCAAGGTCCTTGTGGAGAAAAGAACCGGTAACGAAAAAGAGTTTGTGATGCCTCAAAGCTGTCCCGCCTGCGGCCAGCAGGTGGCGCATATCCCTGGGGAGGTGGCTCTTCGCTGTATGAATTCCACCTGTCCGGTTCAGATGTACGAACGTATTGTACACTTTGCTTCCCGGGGAGCCATGGATATCGAGGGCCTGGGCCCTGCGGTGGCCAAAATGTTGTGGGAAAAACGACTGGTGGAGGACGTGGCTGACCTGTATTATTTAAAGAAGGAAGAACTTGTAGCCCTGGAGAGGATGGGGGAAAAATCTGCAGATAATCTGCTGGAGGCCATCCAGGACAGCAAAAAGAATCCGCTGAATAAACTTCTCTACGGACTGGGCCCCCGCTTTTTAGGGGATAAAGGGTCAAAAGTAATTGCGGAACATTTCGGCAGCCTTGAGCATATTATCTCTGCCTCTACAGAAGAAATGATTGCTGTCCCGGAAATTGGGCCTAAAATTGCTGCCAGTATTGTTGAATTCTTTCAAAACCCTTCTAATCTCCAGGTGGTGGAAAAACTCCATACCGCCGGGGTGAATTTACAACAATCCCAGAAGCAGGGGGAGGAAGGGCAGCAAATTTTGGAGGGACAGACCTTTGTGCTGACGGGAAAGTTGGAAAGCTTCAGCCGGTCCGAGGCTCAAAGCCGAATCGAAAGTCTGGGAGGCAGGGTAACCTCTTCTGTTAGTCGGAACACTGACTATGTGGTGGCCGGGGAAAACCCCGGGAGCAAAATGGAGCAGGCCCGGTCCCTGGAGGTAAGAGTATTAACGGAGAAACAGTTTCAAGAAATCCTTACAGCAAAAACCGGCATAGTGGATTAGTGGATCCCTTTTTGCAGCCTGTTTTGCATAAAATTTATGCCAATAGATTAAGATAAACCGTTGAGAAAGGAATGGAATTATTTTCAACGGTTTTCTTTATCAATATGAAATGCTATGTTATAATATAAAAATAGAATTTTGGGGTTGGAGGGATACTCATTGAAAATAGAAAAAAAAGATGTGGAGTACATTGCAGAACTGGCCAGGTTGGAGGTAAGCGAATACGAAAAGGAAATGTTTACCGAGCAGCTGAGCCATATACTAAATTATGTTAAAGTGTTGGAGGAGCTGAACACGGAGGATATTTCCCCCACATTTCACGTCTTCCCTATAAAAAATGTGTTCCGCAGCGACCAGGTAAAGGAGTCGCTGAGTCGGGAAGAAGTGTTAAAAAACGCTCCGGGACAGGAAAAAGGATTTTTTAAAGTACCCAGGGTAATTGAGTAAACAGAGGGGAAAGCCTACAGGGAGGTGTTCAATTTGAATTTATACCAGTTAAAAATTCATGAAGCTCATGAGTTGATTAGGGATAGAAAAGTCAGCAGCGAAGAACTGCTGCTTAGTGTTCTGGCCCGGGTCGAGGATGTGGAGGGGATTGTTCAGGGATTTGTTACCGTAACCGGGGATTATGCCTTGAAGAAAGCCCGGGAAACTGACCAAAAAATTGACCGGGGGCAAAAGGTCGGGCCCCTGACGGGAATTCCATTTGCCTTAAAAGACAATATGTGCTCTAAAGATATACTTACCACCTGCTCTTCTAAAATCCTCAAAAATTTTGTGCCCCCTTATAATGCTGAAGTATTTGACAGGTTGGAGGAACAGGGGGCAGTATTGGTAGGAAAGACCAACATGGATGAGTTTGCCATGGGTTCGTCTACGGAAAATTCCGGATATTTTTCCACCAGAAATCCCTGGGACCCTGCCCGGGTACCGGGAGGTTCCAGCGGCGGGTCCGCCGCTGTGGTAGCGGCAGATGAAGTTCCTTTTGCCCTGGGTTCCGATACCGGTGGTTCAATCCGGCAACCCGCTTCTTACTGTGGGGTTGTGGGCATGAAACCTACATACGGCAGAGTTTCCAGGTACGGCCTGATTGCATTTGCCTCATCTCTGGACCAGATTGGCCCCCTGACCAGGGATGTAAGGGATTGTGCCCTGGTTATGAATGCTATCTGCGGCCAGGACCCCAAGGACTCCACCTCAGCTCCGGTAGAGGTGCCGGATTACAGCAGTTTTATTGGGAAACCAGTTAAGGGAATCCGCATGGGCATAGCCGAAGAATACTTTTCTTTAGGAATTAATGATGAGGTTAGAAAAATAGTAGAAAAAGCAATCGCCAGGCTGGATAGTTTGGGTATGGGAAAGGTAGAATTATCTCTTCCTCATACCTCTTATGCTCTGCCCGCTTATTACCTGGTGAGCCCTGCGGAAGCTTCATCCAACCTGGCCCGGTACGATGGAATCCGTTACGGCTTCAGGTATGAAGATAGTGAAAGCCTCCTGGAAACCTATAAGAAGACCAGGAGTGTGGGTTTTGGGACCGAGGTAAAAAGGAGAATTATGCTGGGGACGTACGCTCTAAGTTCCGGGTATTATGATGCTTATTACTTGAAGGCTCAGAAGGTAAGGACCCTGATTAAAAGTGATTTTGACCAGGCATTTGAAAAGTGTGATGTAATTGTCACTCCTACGGCGCCTACGGTTTCTTTTAGAACAGGTGAAAAAGTAAGGGATCCACTGCAGATGTACTTAAATGACGTTTTTACCATCCCTGTCAGCATGTCCGGACTACCGGCGATTTCTATTCCCTGCGGTTTTATTAAAGGCCTTCCTGTGGGGCTGCAGATTATAGGAAAGCCCTTCGATGAGGGAACTATACTTCAGGTAGCGGCAGCCTTTGAGGAAAGCATGCCTTTTGAAGATATGAAACCCGGTTTTGGCAGCTATGCCAAAGGAGGTGCTTAGACATGGATAAATATGAAGTAGTTATTGGATTAGAAGTCCACCTGGAGCTTCGTACCGAAACCAAGATATTTTGTCCCTGCCCCACCACCTTTGGGGATGAACCCAACACCCATGTGTGCCCGGTATGCCTGGGGCTTCCCGGAGTCCTGCCGGTATTAAACAAGAGGGCCCTGGAGTTTGCTGTCCTTACGGGTCTGGCCCTGAACTGTGATATAAATTCGCACAGCAAGTTTGACCGTAAAAATTACTTTTATCCGGACCTGCCTAAAGCTTACCAGATTTCCCAGTATGATTTCCCCGTAGCCAAACAAGGGCATTTAAGCATGCAAACCAATGGTGAAACCCGAGTGATTGGGATTAACCGGGTCCATTTGGAGGAGGATGCCGGCAAATTAATTCACTCTGAAGACGGATTATATTCCCTGGTGGATTACAACCGCACCGGGGTTCCCCTGGTGGAGATTGTGTCGGAGCCGGATATCCGCTCTGCGGAGGAAGCCAGGGTATTTTTGGAAGCATTGAAAAGAATCCTGTTGTATACCAGGGTTTCCGACTGCAAGATGGAAGAGGGAAGCTTACGTTGTGACGCCAACATTTCCATAAGGTTAAAAGGGGAAACAGAACTGGGCACCAAGACAGAGTTAAAAAATATGAACAGTTTTAAAGCGGTTCAAAAGGGCCTGGAGTTTGAGGTGGAGAGGCAGATTGAAAGGTTGGAACGAGGGGAAAGGATTATACAGGAAACGTTACGGTGGGATGAGGGTTCAGCAGAAACCATCTCCATGAGAAGTAAGGAGGAGGCCCATGATTACCGGTATTTTCCCGAGCCAGACCTGGTGCCTATGGAAATAGGCACTCAAATAGTAGAAGAGGTAAAGAAGAGACTGCCGGAGCTGCCCCAGGAGAAAAAGGAAAGGTTTGTTATACAATACGGCCTTCCGGAATATGATGCTGAAGTCCTTACCAGCACCCGGGAAATGGCAGATTTTTTTGAGGACTGTGTAAAGGGTTTTCCCGAACCCAAAATCGTCAGTAATTGGGTGATGGGAGAGATGTCCAGGCATATGAACGCTGCAGGATTAGATTTTTGTAACAATAAAGTCCTTCCGGAGCACCTGGTAGAGATGCTGGAAATGCTGCAGCAGGGCAGAATCAGCGGCAAAATGGCTAAGGATATCTTTGCAGAAATGTTTTCCTCCGGGAAAAAGGCAGAGCAGGTGGTAGCGGAAAAGGGCCTGGAACAAATCAGTGACCAGGGGGTTTTAGAGGGTATCGTTGAAGAAGTTATTAAGAATAATCCCGGCCCGGTGGCTGATTATAGAGCCAAGAAAAAAAAGGCTTTAGGGTATTTGGTGGGCCAGGCAATGAAAGCCACCCGGGGAAGTGCCAATCCTCAAATGGTTAATGCAATATTAAGGGATAAGTTGAAATAAGGAAGCTATCAGCAGTTAAAAAGAGTTTTTAAAAATATTTTTCTCTTAGGGGTTCATAAAACGGTTCATAAAACACATATATTCATTGACAGTGCAGAGGAAAAAGTTTAGAATTATTGATGGAATGGATTTTTTTGAATGTTCCTTTTAATATATGAATATTTATTGTGCATTATTATAAAGTATATGATATGCAGTGTTGAACATCAGAAGAACTTAAACATATATTAAATGTAACTTTGGCATAGGGGGTTCATCATGAGAAAACTTTCCTTTAAGATGCGTTTTGTATTGGTTATGGTAATTGTTTTGGTCATGTTCGCTCTGCATAATAACTTTTGGAGCTGGCAGTTTGATGCCACGTTCCCTTTACTTTTTGGTTTTATGCCCTTTGCCTTTTCGTATTATATTTTCTATACATTTTTAGCTACCGCTGCGATTTATCTAATCATCATGCTGGTCTGGCCGGACCCACCGGAGGACCTGCTTTTACCTCTTAAGGTAGAGGAGGATGAGTATAGATGAATGAAACAGCGGTTTTTAGTTTTATAGGCGTTTACTTCACAATTCTTCTCCTGTTGGGGTGGGTCGGTTACCGAGTCACACTGGCTACCAGAGAAGATTATTTTTTGGCCAGCCGTTCTTTGTCAATTCTATTGCAGTGGTAGTATTTCCCCCTCACAGACGGAGGAGGAAACATGCAAATTTACAAAAATCTTCGAAAAAACATTTGAAATTTAATAAGCTCATGAAAAAGGGCTTATTTATTGCTAAGGTTCCATAATGAGTATTATGGAACCTTAACAATAAATTTTCAGAAAATTTCAAAAATAAGCAGGAATATTCTTCTTAGTGTCGAATAAAATACAATACAATTTAATAAAAGAAACAAAAACAATATTTTTAATTATCTTCAGTTATCCCCATTATTTAGTTCTGCGGCGGGTAATATTTATTTCCGGCAGTTAGTATTAATTTTTCTATGGCGAAGGGTTAAAATGTTAAAAGATTTTTTCCCTGAATTGTTTTTTCCTCTAAAAATGAAGTTCTAAGTTTTTCTCCTCACTGCCCTACCTACTAATTATAATCTTTTGTTTTTCTCCTGCTATTTTTAGTAAGTTATTCTTCCTCTTTAAAATAAGTTCTTACTCCTTTTTTATTATTCCTAACTATTTTAAGTTTATTTAAAAGTTTATTGAAGTTATTCTTTTTATTACGCCCAGTAAATTACTGTTTAATTATTCCTGTATATTCTTGCCTTCAATGCTGTTAAATATTATTAATTAAAGAAAAAACAGATAATATGTTGGCTCAATAGAAAGAAATCTTGTTTGCGTATCCAATACTACGGCAAATAGTAAACTTTCATTAAAATTGTCATTCTATTCTGTCAATTCACCCATATATATAAATATTCGGTTAATGAAGAAGACAATAAATAAAACAATATTTTCTGTTTGATTCTCATATTGGTCTGGATTGTAATTCAATACAGGAGGTGATAATTCGAAGCTTGCTTTGAGTTAATAATGAAAAAAGTAATCAGGAGGAAAGTATCTTTTAAGAGGTACTATTAAAAATTCTAAGGAGGTAGATTTTGTGTCAGAAGATAAAACATATGAAGTAACTATGTTAGAGCAGGACCTTATTTACCCTACCTACGAGTTTGTGGCCCAAGCCAACGTGACTGACCCGGATATCTTTAAGAGGATGAGCCTGGATAATTTTCCATATTACTACAAGGAGTTTGCCGATATGCTGGATTGGGATCAGTACTGGCACACCATACTGGACACCAGCGATGCTCCCTGTTGGAAATGGTTTGTAGGGGGAAGGCTTAATGCCAGCTACAACTGTGTAGACAGGCACCTGAAAAAGAATAAAAACAAAGCAGCCATCCACTATGTGCCGGAGCCTGAGGGTGAGGCCATAGAGCATATAACATACCAGAATATCTATATGAGGGTTAATGAAGTTGCAGCCGTGTTAAGAGATGAAATGGGATTAAAAAAAGGAGATAGAGTGACCCTGCACCTGCCCATGGTCCCTGAGCTTCCCATAACCATGCTGGCCTGTGCCCGACTGGGCATAATTCACTCTCAGGTTTTCGGTGGATTTAGCGGAAAGGCAGCCGGAGAAAGGGCCTGGGACTCGGAGAGTGAAGTCCTGATCACCATGGATGCTTACTATCGCAGCGGAAAATTGCTGGATCACTTTGAGAAGGCGGAGGAAGCCTGCAAAAGAGCTGAAGAGGAAGGACAAAAGATTAAAACGGTTCTTGTTTGGCAGCGCTATAAAGGAAAGAACTCTTCTGCGACACCCATGAAAGAAGGTCGAGACCTGGTAATGAACGACCTTATAGCGAAATATAAGAGGGTTAAAGTGGAGCCTGTTTCCATGCCTGCGGAGGATATTCTGTTCCTCATGTATACCAGCGGTACCACCGGAAGACCCAAGGGAATTCAGCACTCCACCGGGGGTTACCTGGCTTATGTGACAGCCATGTCCTATATTATTCAGGACATTCATCCTGAGGATGTTTACTGGTGCATGGCTGACATTGGCTGGATTACAGGTCACTCCTTTATCGTATACGGGCCCCTGTCCCTGGGTGCCAGCACGGTTATTTATGAGGGAGTGCCCACATATCCCGATCCCGGCCGCTGCTGGAGAGTTGCCGAGGAGCTGGATGTTAACATCTACCACACATCACCTACAGCTATCCGCATGTTAAGGAAAGCCGGATATGACGAGCCTGATAAATATAACCATAATTTCAAGCATATGACTACCGTTGGAGAACCTATTGAGCCGGAAGTATGGAAGTGGTATTATGAAAAAGTAGGTAAGGGCAAGGCAGCTAT
>PWJM01000093.1 GCA_003560915.1 Syntrophomonadaceae bacterium | reverse complement strand
CCCTGGCCCTGCTCATGCCTGTAGGGCTTCGCATGGCCAGAACCGGTAAAAATTCCCCCTCAATACTCATGATGCCCCTGGCTTTCGGCTCTCTTCTGGGAGGCCTGATTACTTTAATCGGCACCCCTCCCAATATTATTATCGCTACATTCCGGGCACAAAATGGAGGAGAGCCCTTTCGAATGTTTGATTTTGCCCCGGTGGGATTGGGAGTCGCCCTGGCAGGGCTGATCTTTATTGCCTTAATAGGCTGGCGGCTTACTCCCCAAAGAAAAGCCCACGGATCCCGGGAAGAGCTTTTTGAGGTTAAGGATTACTTGATTGAGGTGGTAGTGCCGGAAAAATCTAAAATGGTGGGGAAGTTTTTGCGGGACCTGGAAAACTCCACCGAAGCTGATATTATGGTTTTAGGGCTGGTTAGGGCAGATTTAAATGTTTCGGCTCCTTCCAATTATGAAACCATTAAATCTGGTGATGTTCTGGTGATTCAGGGGGATTCAGAAGACATTAAAACACTGTTAGATGCGGCTGAGCTGGAAGTGGCAGGAGATAAAAAACCAGGAGAAGAAGTTTTGGATTTCGAGGATACATCCCTGTTGGAAGCCATAGTAACCATGGATTCCCCTATGCTCAATCGTACGGCAGCCAGCTTAAACCTTCGCTGGTTTTATGGAGTAAACCTTTTGGCAGTAGCCCGTCGGGGCCTCCGTTTAAAAGAAAGACTGAAAAATATACGATTTCAACCCGGCGATATTATTCTGCTCCAGGGTAAAACCGATTCCCTTCAGGAAGCAGTAAAAGCTCTCCGCAGTCTACCACTGGCAGAAAGAGGCTTAAAAATAGGCGAACCCCGGCGAATACTTTTCTCCCTGGCAATTTTTGGTATAGCATTGATTACCGCGGCATTTGGCTTTTTGCCCATCCAGGTAACTTTTGTTTCCGCTGCAGTGGCAATGATAGTTACTAACCTGATTACCTTACGGGAGGCTTATGAAAGTATAAGCTGGCCAATCATTATCCTGTTGGGAGCTATGATCCCAGTGGGGCAGGCCTTGGAATCTACCGGAGGGGCACAGACACTCGCCAATCTCTTACTAACACTTTCTAGTCAAATGTCTCCGATTATTACTCTAACTATTGTGCTGGTGGGAACCATGTTACTCTCTAATGTCATTAATAATGCTGCGGCGGCAGTCCTTATGGCACCTATCGCTGTTAATATATCAGAAGGACTGTATGCCTCTGCCAATCCTTTTCTTATGGCCGTGGCAGTAGGTGCTTCCTGTGCATTTTTAACCCCTATAGGACATCAATCCAATACCCTGGTAATGGGTCCGGGTGGTTACAAATTCAAGGACTACTGGCGTTTAGGGCTTCCCCTTTCAATCATTGTTATCGCTGTTTCTATTCCCTTAATTCTGCATTTTTGGCCGCTGTAATTAAATACTATTATTAATTATAAAGAGAAATTACAAAAAGGCTCCGCGTTTAACAGATCCATCATGAAAGTTAGAGTAAAAAAAGTGAAAGGCCTTAAGGAGCACACTTGGCACATATTGATCGGAACAGCGTCGTGCTTAAGTAACGATCCCCCCGGTCAGGGAGAATAGAAATAATGGTTCCTGAACCAAGCTCCTCAGCTACCCGCAGGGCCCCAGCTACCGCAGCACCGCTGGACATTCCCACAAAGATTCCTTCTTTCATGGCCAAAAGTCTTGTTGTTTCGAAAGCATCCTCGTCTTCCACAGTAATCTTTTCATCAAGCAGTTCAGGGTGGTAAACCTTCGGGACCAAAGCTTCTTCCATGTTTTTCAGTCCCTGAATAGCATGTCCCTTGACCGGCTCAGCACCGATAATCCTGACGTCGGGCTTCATCTCTTTTAAATATCTGCCGGTTCCCATCAAGGTGCCAGTTGTCCCCATTCCTGCAATAAAAACATCGATTTCACCCCTGGTCTGAGCAAAGATTTCTGGCCCAGTGGTCTCGTAGTGGGACAAGGAGTTATTTTCGTTTCCAAACTGGTTAGGCATATAATATTTATCAGGATCGTTTTGAACGATATCATTGGCTTTTCGTATAGCGCCATCAGTACCTTCTTTAGCTGGAGTAAGAATTACTACAGCCCCCATGGCTTCCAGGATACGGCTCCTTTCTACACTAACACAGCCTGGCATCACCAGCGTGACAGGGTATCCCTTTGCCGCGCCAATCATAGCCAGGGCAATTCCCGTATTTCCTGAAGTGGGTTCGAGAATAACCTTTCCTTTCTTTAATTCTCCGGACTCCTCCGCTTTTTTTATCATAAAGTAGGCGGGACGATCCTTCACGGAACCACCTGGATTACAACCTTCCAACTTACAAAAAATCCGCACTTTTGAGCTAATATTGATATTCTTTAATTCTACCAAAGGTGTATTGCCAATAGAAGATAATATATCCATTATTAAAGCCTCCAATCTGAGGTATGTTCAAAGAAAACGTTTCATTTATTCGCTATGTTGCCCGGTTCTTCCTGCAAATTTTAAACGAAAGATTAAATAATTGGTTGTTTTGCAGCTTTTATCAATTTCCATTGCCAAAAGGCAGCAGTGTAATTCCCGTCCACTGGAAAGTTGTATTGGGAGCCTGGCTTCATGGGATAAGAATTACACATAAGTGAGGCTTTGAAAGTATTAGCCTTGAAGTGAATATAATTAAGATAAAATACAATAATAATAGATGGTGAAATTTATGAAAACAAATAAAAATATCCTTCTATTTTTAACATTATTATTAATATTTGCAGGTGCAGTCTATTTCCGGGCAGAAGTTTTTATGCCTCCGGCATTAGACGAAGACCATATAATAATAAATAAAACCAACAATAAGTTATATTATTATGAAAACCGTAAACTACAGAAAATTTATAACGTTTCCACAGGTGAAACTCCGGAACTAACTCCGGAGGGATGGTTTAGGATTGTAGCTATGCAAAAAAACCCACACGGTGGAGAGAAGGTTAAAAACAATCCCTTTGGTTCCCGGTGGATGGGGTTAGAAATACCAGGCCATGAAGATGGCTTGAAATATGGGATTCATGGAACGGACTCACCAGAAACCATAGGCACTTATGAATCGGGGGGTTGTATCCGTATGGATAACAACGATGCCAAGGAGCTCTACAGTTTGGTTCAGATTAACACACCGGTAGTCATTTTTTCGGATATAACCCTGACCGGTTTTAAAGAAACGTTAACAAATACTTAATTTGACAATGAATTAATACTATTGTTAAAATAACAATCGAAAGATACCCATGAAACCTCAGAAAATATCTGCCCGGGATGGTTATATGTTCAGTCCTGTTTAAGAAAGGGGGAGATGTTCCATTAACCTGTTTGGCGTTTCTATCTATATTTGGATTCCCGTATTTGTTGTTATATCCTTAGGTTCTGTACTTTTAGCTGTTCGCCTGTTAACAGATTTATTCAAAAAATAAAGGAGTTTTTAACTTATGCGCATAGTCCTGGCCCCCGATTCTTTTAAAGGCAGTCTAACCGCATCCCAGGCAGCGGATAGTATGGCCATGGGTATTAAAACGGTGCTACCCCAGGGCCAAACAATCAAGCTACCCCTCTCCGACGGCGGAGAAGGGCTGGTTGATTCCCTGGTGAAAGCAACGGATGGGAAAATGCAGACAGAGCAGGTAACAGGACCCCTGGGAGAACCGGTAGAAGCATGCTGGGGCGTGTTGGGAGACGGGAAGACTGGAGTGATCGAAATGGCAGCAGCCTCAGGTCTAACCTTAATACCGCCAGAAAAGAGGAACCCCATGCTCACCACCACTTACGGCACTGGAGAATTGATCAGGTCGGCTCTGCATCACGGATGCTCAAAGCTGATTATCGGCATCGGGGGAAGCGCCACTAACGACGGGGGAATGGGAATGGCCCAGGCCCTGGGGGTAATGTTCCTGGACGAAAAGGGAGAAAATTTGGGGCCCGGAGGTGGGCAGCTGATACATTTGAGCCGCATCGACAGCAGCGGACTGGACCCCATGCTGCAAAAAGTCTCCATTCTGGCTGCCTGCGACGTGAACAACCCTTTGACGGGGACGCAGGGCGCATCTGCCGTGTATGGCCCCCAAAAAGGGGCTGACGGAGAAATGGTTCATAAACTTGACACTGCCTTAAAGCATTTTGCCGGAATCATCAAAAGGGATCTGGGAATAGAGGTGGAGCACGTACCTGGGGCCGGGGCGGCGGGAGGCCTGGGGGCCGGTATCATGGCTTTTCTCCGCGGACAACTGACACCGGGTATCGACCTGGTCATGGACATGATTGGACTGGAAAAGCAGTTGGCTAACTGTGACCTGGTATTTACTGGGGAAGGACGGCTGGATGCCCAGTCCGCTTTCGGAAAGGTTCCCATAGGGGTGGCACGCCGGGCGCGGAAATACGGTATTCCCGTGATTGCACTGGCCGGCAGCATTGCAGCGGATGCGGAAAACCTCCATCAACAGGGGATTACCGCTTATTTTTGCATTATTGATGCCCCCATTTCCCTGACTGAAGCAATGCAACGGACGGCCGAGAATATCCAGCGTACCATAATGCAAGTCATGCGTTTGATATGTTCTTAAATAATTTGGCCTTATGCAATCGAGAATTTTTTATTCAAAGGTACAAAAATAAAGATAAGTTCTTATTCAAACTCAGCTTGATGGTCTAGAAGCTCCTTAATTTTTCTTTCAAAGATACCCAAATCCAAAGCAGCTTCTTTTTTGATGCTTTTCCTCAACATTGGGCCAACCTGGCTGATATCGT
>PWJM01000069.1 GCA_003560915.1 Syntrophomonadaceae bacterium | reverse complement strand
ATAAAAAGCAGTTGTTTCAATATTTAAGAATTCTAAATATAGAAAGGATAATGCTGATATAGTGAGGAATATAAAGCATATAAGGCATATATAGATGTATTAGGGAAACTTTTAAATTTATGGTCTGAATTTGCAATATTTATTTTACAAGCACATGGATGTGCCGGAATAAAGTTTTTCGTATTATTATCCAAAGGGAAGGAGGTAGTGTTAATGTTATGGCTGTTAACTTTGGCTGCTATATTAATACCTGTTCTGGGGGCAGTAAGTATTGGTTTTATTAAAGAGGATAATCATGCGCTTCGAAGTAAGTTGGCTGTTTTTACCGTTTTGGCCAGTTTTGTGGTGGTTCTTATTATGGTAAGGCATATTGCTGCCGGTGAAGCCATGGAGATGGCCTTTTTTAGCCTGGCCGGGGCAGAGTTTGTTTTACGGGCAGATGCTTTTTCTGCTGTGTTTGTGATGGTCTGTAATTTCCTTTGGATTTTCAGTATTATTTATGCCATAGGATATATGGAGGAGCACCGTAACCACCGGCGGTTTTTTACCTTTTATGTCTTAAACCTGGGAGTCGCCTGTGGGATTGCTTTTTCAGGTAATCTGTTTACCCTGTTTATTTTTTATAAACTGCTGACACTGACAACCTTCCCCCTGGTAGCCCACAGCCAGACGGTAGAAGCTCGAAAGGCCACGTTAAACTATGTTTATTATTCTGTAGCCAGTGGGGCTATGATACTTTTTACGTTGTTAATTCTTCAGAGCTATTTGAATCAGGGTTTTATTTCGCAGCTCACTTTCACACCAGGTGGGGTGTTGGGGAACCTATCCACGGATCTGGGCCTTACTTTGCCCCTGGCTTTTGTAGTGGGATTTTTGGGATTTTCCATTAAAGCGGCCATGGTTCCCTTTCATCGCTGGCTTCCTGGCGCTATGGTTGCTGTGGCTCCGGTAAGCGCTCTGTTTCATGCTGTGGCTGTAGTTAATACCGGGGTTTTTGGCGTCGTTCGGCTGGTATATTACATCTATGGGCCTGATTGGGTAGCTGCCTCGGGACTCTACCTGTCGCTAGTAATTTTCGCTATTATTACAATGATTTTGGCTTCCCTCCGGGCCCTAGGGGAGGATGAATTAAAACTGCGGCTGGCTTATTCAACCATCAGCCAGATGGGTTACCTTACCCTGGGCACCGTACTTCTGATGCCTGCTGCTTTAACCGGTACTATGCTTCATTTGTTTAACCACGCTTTTTTGAAGATTACCCTGTTTTTCTGTGCGGGAATGATTATCAGCATGACCGGCAGGACTCGGATCAGCCAGATGGGTGGAATAGGTAAAAAATATCCTCGCACCATGAAAGCTTTTTCTATTGCTGCCCTGGGATTGGTAGGGGTGCCACCCATCTGCGGCTATTTAATAAAACTGTACCTGCTGCGGGCCGGTATTGAAGTGGGAGGAGGATTCTTGACTCCACTTATTATATCCATTGTACTCATCAGTGCGGTATTAAACGCCACTTACTATTTACCTATAATTATTAAAGCCTTTTGGGGAGAAAACGATTTTGCAGGAGAGGATAACCTTCCCGAAGAAAAACCGCTGCTTTTATATCCAGCAATGTTTTTGGCTTTCTGCTGCATACTTTTGGGATTATTTCCAACCTTTACTACCAGTCCCCTGGCGGAACTTGTGGTCAACAGTATTTTCTAACAGTTTAAACTAATTTCTCTAAAATTAATAAGCTGGATATTCAGGCTGCGGATAATTTCCTTAATCTCTTCGGAGCACAGTATCTCCAGTTCCCTCTGTCGCGGGTCTATGTATGAGCTTTCGGTCTTAAAACCATTCAAGAAGCCCGGATGGCACATTATTTCAACAGTGCTCCCTGGGCTTTTTGTATTCAATTCCATAAGGATGGCCGCAAGATGTTCCAGAGTTGCTTCTTCCCCAAAAAAGCTGGATACGAAGAAATCCGGAGTAGGAATGCCTTCCCTCCGGAAATGAGAACAGGTTTTTTCGTCCACATGCCTCAAGGGAAGGCGGTGCTTTTTTGCCAATTCTACTAGAACCTCCAGGACCACAGGGTGATACTGCAGGTGATGATGGGCATCCATATGGGTGGGACAGATGCCCAGGCCCAGAGACTTTTCCAGCTGAGCGGCTATTTCTTTTTCAACCTCATATTTATCAACTTTCTGCTGGTAGAAACCGTCGGGTTCCCAGAAAACCCCTGCTTCGTTCAGAAGACTGGGAATCTCTTTTGCCGGAGATATGGGTTCCCCTCGGGTCAAATTTACATGAAGGCCTACTCCCAATTGAGGGTATTGTGCTGCCAATTCCACTGCCTGCTCAGTATATGGTTGATTTACCATTAAGGTGGTGCTGGTGACAATACCCTCCCAAAAAGCATGAATTATGCCCTGGTTTACCCCTGGATCGTATCCAAAATCATCTGCGTTTATGATTAACTTCATAGAAACCCTCCGTTTAACGATATATTATTACAGGAAATGGTTCAAAAAATGCACTGAGCCTCCCCATGTGTGAAGAAAGGGGTTTTAAGTACATTTTGCAAAAGTATATCATATTTCCAGCTATTAAAAATTATAAACCGTTTATCTTGTAAAAAAGCCGCTGGTATGATAATCCAGCGGCTTTTTAATAAAAATATTTCCTGTTAAGTTTAAAATATTGGCAACTTTTTTTCGTAATAAGATGAGGCTGAAATGCCGGTTATTATGCTTTGGCAGCAGCCGATTCTTCTTCATGAATTTCCTGAGGAGCTTTCATGGTCACAGCCAGGATGATACCAATGACACTGAGAACGGCGGAGATCGTATAGCTTAAGCCGTATGTTCCGGTCATGTCCCGAACGATTCCTCCTACTAGTGGCCCGAAGACGCCACCACCGCCCCAGGCGGTGAATACCAGGCCGTAGTTAACGCCCAGGTTTTTAACGCCAAAGTAGTTGGCTGTTATAGCGGGGAATATGGTTAGCATTCCACCAAAGGCAAAGGCAACCAGAGCGGTGCCGATAAACAGAGGGACTGCAGTGGTAAATGTTCCGAAAAAGGCAAAAACAACCACTTGTAAAACAAACATGGCGATCAGGGTATTTCGGGCTCCCAGCTTGTCGCCTATAATTCCGCAGCCGATGCGTCCGCCCCAATTGAAAAGCGCATACATCGAAATGAGCCAAAAGGCCAGGTCATCGGACAGCAGTGCCTGTTCCAGCCCAATGGAACGAAGCTGGCCGATAATAAGGAGGCCGGCAAAGGTGCCGATACAGAACATAGCCCACAATCCTAAAAATTGTGGAGTTTTTATCATCTGTTTATAATCCCAATCTACAACCACGCCCTTGGCTTTAGCCGCAAACTTATGGGCTATGTTTGCAGGGGGAGGTTCCGGTTTGAAGGATGCAGGGGGGTTGGAGATAAATTGGGCCAACACCACAATCACTATACCGTAGGCGATACCAAGAATGACAAAGGTTTGTGACAGGCCGTATTGTGCCAGAAGGTACCTGACCAGGGGCGCTACATAGATACCCGCCAGTCCGAAGCCGCTGACCACGATACCGGAAATGAGGCCTCTTTTATGAGGGCCAAACCACTTTACCGCTGCGGGAGTGGGGGCGGCATAACCAAAACCCATGGCCAGGCCGAAAATGATACCAAAAGAGATTGATAATCCTACTGGAGTAATTAAATAGCCGGAAAGAACCATACCGATAAGGGCCATTACACCGGCGGCTACAATAACAGTTCTGGGGCCGATGCTATCTTGAAGGCGGCCGCCTGGAACCATTGAGGTTGCAAAAATGAAACAAGCAATCATATAAGGGATTTGGGACTGAGTTGCTGTCCAGTTATAAGGGTCCGTAACCAGAACGCCCTGAAAAGCTCCCCAGGAATAAAGTACACCCAGAGCCAGGTTTACACCCATCCCTGCTAAAGCAACAATCATTCCTCGGTTTCCTACATCTTGAGTTTTAGACATATCTTCACTCCTCTTTAGTTAAGTAATATAACGATTTTGAAAAAAACTTGGTTAATTAACACATGCAGCTGCAGGTTTACTGCCAGTATGTCTTGAATACTGCAGCAAAAATTCAATTATAACGAATTGAAAATACCTTATTAAGTAAAATTATAAGGAAACTGATTATTCCAAAAAGGTGGGCTGCAGCGAACCCTGGCAATATTAATGATATAAATTTTTTAAAGGCACCTCCTCCCAAGTACAAATAAATGAAAATTATTAAAAATGTATAAAGCTTTATTGAACTATTAAAGTAAATTTACATAAAAAATTAAGAACACGAAAGTCATAAGATATCTCTAAAAAACCCTTATAATCACCTCCTGCAGTATTTGATCATAAAATTATCAAGCCAGTAAAAAACCAAAAAAAGAGACATTAATCTTATAAGTAAACAGGCGAATAATAACAATCGTAGTATATTCAGAATATTGCAAATATATATTAATTTTTACTAATATTATTATGGATTATAATTATGCACCTATAAAAGCTTTTAGTATATTGTATTTTCGATTTAGAAACGCAAAAAACCTTCTTTGTTACAAACTTCGTAAAAATATAAATATTCTAATTAATGAAAATATTTAGAATATTATAAAAAAATATTTTATTTATGTAAAATATAAACAAAAATGATTGCACATAATTTATTGTTGCAATAAAAATACTAAGAATGAAAAACTCTAAATTAGGAGGAAATCTGAATATGGATCAACTGGATGTAAATAAGGAAAAACAAAAAATAAACCTTCCCGGTATGAGGAATT
>PWJM01000030.1 GCA_003560915.1 Syntrophomonadaceae bacterium | reverse complement strand
GGCAGCGGCATCCACCTTTTGAAACATCATTTCTACATAATCCAGGGGGCTGGCAAGCAGTTTCAGTTCCAGCTGACAGGCTCCCACTTTGATCTTTTCCGGGTTGGCACGGATACAATTATCGGTTCTGGTAATCATTTTTTTAAATAAATAATTTTTTATAGGGGCAGGTCGGGTGCGCCAGTGTAAATATTTGAGGAACAGCTGTTCTTTTAAGTCATTCAGCTTCATGATCAAGCCTCCTCATCTGGCGGCACTTTAATTGAAAATTGCAGCGGTCCATAGGCTGCCGGGTTCAGCAGTTTTAAAAGGGGATAATTTTTAATAACCTTTTCCCGGGCTTCAAAGTCCAGGTGCGCCTCTAGAGGTTCAGATGTTAGTATCATCCGGGCAGGTTTTCTCAGGCCGGGTCCATCGGATTCCAATTCTTCAGGGATATGAGCTGCCGAGCTTAGTTTCTCATGACTCAATTCCTCCGGGGATAGCCAACCCGGGCTTGATCCTCCCCAGGCCAGGAAGCCACTTTTATCTCCTGTCATTTCACAGGGGGCCAGGATACAAGAACTTCCTTGAAAATTTCGGCCGGCGATGGTGGTAAACAGCTGGCTCTCCACGCAGAAAAACTGGTTTTGCTGGACCTGGGGCCACATCCCTGTCATCTGCCGCCAATAATTGGGGATTTTTGTTTGTTCCCCCGGAAGAGCTCCACAGTGACAAACCACTTCTGCCCCGTTCAGCGCCAGGATCCGCCCCACCTCCGGGTAAAAGGCATCGCTGCCCGACATCAGGCCTATTTTCCCCAGAGAGGTTGAAAAAACTTCCGCCTCTTCTCCCCGGGAAATACCCAGGGAACGTTCCTCCCGGGAGAGAAACAGCTTTTTTTGGCAGCCCAGTATCCTGCCCTGGGGTGATACCAGATAGGATACTATATATTTTTTTGCATTCATTGTAAGTATATCTGTCCCGCATACCATAAATAAGGATAACTGCCGCGCCGTTTGAATATGGAGGGAAAGTAAATCTTCATGCCAGGAAGCAGGAAGCCCCAAATAAGCTTTATATGCTTCCCTGAAGTTGGCAGGAGTGCCCAGATTACCCCAATTTAAAGCTAGCAGCAGGCCGGAATAACCGGGCAAAACCACCAGGCAATTTTCTTCATTCTTATAGGGTTTTAATATATTTTTTAAATATATCCTGTATTCTTTTGGGGTTCCAAAGGATCCCCGGGAAAAATTTAAAGATACAGCCTTCACAACCCCACCCCTTTTCTATGTTTAAATTATTTCCATTTCCATGACTGTTTTCCCTTCTATGTTGTATCTCCTTCAATTTCTTAAATTTATATAACTTTTTTGACTCTGTAACGAAAAATTTCGGCCGCTTTCTGATGAATAATTATTCTTCTGGTGACAATAGCTTTTATTTATTTTTAAAACGAATAAAGATTGCTTTTTTCTGGATAATAAAAGGGAGGTGATATAAAAATGACTGTTACTTCACAGTTAAAACAAACGCTGGCCGGGTTGAAAAGTGCCCAGGGAACCATCAGGACGTATGCACTTCAAAGCCAGGAGGAGGAACTGCGCAATATTTTTCAGGAGTCTCTGGAAACCACCGGTGAGATTATTGACAGCCTGGAAAACAGGTTGAAAAAAATAGAGTTTGAAGAACCACAATACAAAGGTAATTAAGGAAGGGTGTATCAAGATGCCTGTATGGACAATTATCCTATTAAGGTCTGTATTTTTTTTCTTTTTAGTTTTGTTTTTGGTACGAATCATGGGGAAGAGAAATCCGTCTCGATTGATTCCTTTTAAGTTTACCCTTTACGTGATGATTGGGGTGACTGCCGCTTTAACTGCGGTGGGGGCTGTAAATTTATTCCTGGGGGTTGTAGCCCTGGCTGTCTTCAGCCTGCTTCCCATTGGTTTAGACTTATTGTCTGCCCGGAGCAAATTTGTACATGATATAGTAAACGGACGGGAAACGGTTCTGGTAAAACAGGGTAAAGTCATGGAGGAAAACTTAAACCAGGTGAGGCTAACCGGAGAGGATCTGCTGAGAGAACTTCGTTACAAAAATGTTTTTAACCTTAATGATGTTGAATTTGCCATTATGGAAGCCACCGGGGATATTAATATGGTTTTAAAATCAGACAAAAAACCGGTTACCCCCAAGGACCTGGAGTGGAAGGTTTCTCCTCAAACGGAACCCCAGACGGTGATTTTGGATGGGAGCGTATCAAACGAGGCCTTGACGGAAATGGGGTTGAACCGGAACTGGTTGGAACAGCAGCTGGAAACCATAGGAATTTCCCTGGAAAACGTATTTATCGCCCAGGTGGATACCACCGGGGAATTATATGTTGATCTTTTTGACGATACCGTAAGCCTTGCCCAGCCCAAAGTAAGGGAAATGCTCTATGCCAACCTGGAAAAGGCCCAGGCGGAACTTTCCGGTTTTGTATTGGAGATAGAAGATCAGGAAACGAAGGAGGCCTTTGCAGGGAATGCCCAACGGCTGGAGGATTTGTTGGAAAAATTACGGCCGCATTTATTAAGGTAAAAATTTACAATGTTTTATAAATTAAAGGGTGGTTTATTATGTCTAACAAAAAAAAGAAGAAGTTAAGCCCTACGCAGCAGCAGTATCAGGTCTTTGCCCAGGCCCGGGAACCCAAACGGCCCGTGCTCCTGAACAGTGCCAGAGCTTTTCTGGTGGGAGGGATTATAAGCACCATAGGTCAATTTTTTCAATGGATTTTTGTAACTTATTTTGGTTTTACCGATGTTACTGCCAGTAATCCCACGGTAGCCGTTCTTATCATTATTGCAGCGCTGCTTACCGGCCTGGGAGTATATGACCACCTGGCCCAATGGGCAGGAGCCGGCACCATCGTCCCGGTAACGGGATTTGCTAATACCATGGCTGCTTCAGCCATAGAACATCGCACGGAAGGTTTTGTGCTGGGAGTAGGGGGCAACATGTTTAAGGTGGCCGGCCCGGTGATTACTTACGGGGTTTTTGCCGCCTTCGTGATAGCCATTATTAAATTAATTATTACGGCTCTGGGGGGGATATAGTTGCTGCAGGGACACCAGTCATGGTTATTTAAAAATAAACCGGTAATTTTGGCTTCGGCTACAGTGGGGGGTCCCTTTGAGGCAGAAGGAACCCTGGCCCGGGAGATTGATATCCTTCATGATGATATATGGTTAGGGCAGGACAGCCATGAAAAAGCAGAAGTAAAACTTTTGGAGCAGGCCTGTGAGAAGGCTATTGATAAGGCCGGTAAGAAGAAAGAGGACGTACAGTTTTTTTTAAGTGGGGATTTAATTAACCAGATTTATTCCAGCAACTTTTCAGCGCGCACACTATCTATCCCCTTTATTGGATTGTTTGGAGCTTGTTCCAGTTCCATGGAGGGGTTGGCCCTGGGTGCTCAGCTGGTGGACAGTGGTTTTGCCCATCTGGTACTGGCCGCCACCTCCAGCCATAATGCTGCAGCGGAGAAACAGTTTCGTTATCCCACGGAATACGGCGCACAGAAACCTCCTACCGCCCAGTGGACAGTGACTGGAGCAGGGGCAGCCCTGCTGGGCCGGGAAGGGGAGGAGGGACCTAGAGTAACTTCTGCCACCATAGGTAGGGTGATTGACATGGGGCTATCGGACCCTTTTAACATGGGAGCGGCCATGGCCCCGGCGGCGGTGGATACCATTGAGGCTCATTTCAGGGATATGCAGCGGGATTCTTCGTATTATGACCTGATTGCTACCGGAGACCTGGCCCTGGTGGGCCACCGGATAGCCGTAGATCTTTTTAAAGAACATAATATTGATGTGCCGGAGGAGAAATTTACCGACTGCGGCCTCTTAATATACAAAAAAGAACAGCCGGTGATGGCAGGGGGAAGTGGATGTGCCTGTTCTGCCATGGTTACGTACGGACATTTTCTAAACCGTATGAAAAAGGGAGAGCTCAACAAAATATTAATTGTTGCTACCGGCGCACTGCTTTCTCCCCTTTCTGTCCAGCAGAATGAAACGATACCCTGCATTGCCCATGCGGTGTCCATAGAAAATCATTAAAGGAGCTTATGTTATAAAATGGAACAATTTTTGTATGCATTTTTAGTAGGAGGGGGAATATGTGTAATCGGCCAGCTGTTGATGGACGTGGGGAAGCTTACTCCAGCCCACACCACTGTTACGCTGGTGGTAACGGGAGCGGTGATGGGGGGGCTGGGCCTGTATGAACCCCTGATTAAATTTGCAGGAGCCGGAGCCTCGGTTCCCATCAGCAGTTTTGGGAATGCCCTGGTAAAGGGTGCCCTGTCGGAGGCGGAAAGGACTGGAATCGTAGGGGTTCTGACGGGAATCTTTGAAGTCACCAGCGCCGGCATTTCTGCCGCCATTATATTTGGGTTTTTGGCTGCCTTGATTTTTAAGCCGAAAGGATAGTAAACAAGAAACAGTTTCTTGACCTTTGTATGAAAATGTTTTTTTTAAAAATAAATAATAAACGTCTATTTTCAAAGATGTAACAAAAGGGGAAAAAAGTATCAGCCAGCAAGAAACTCAGAAGGATCAGCTTAACAACACAGTAATGCAAGAAAAGTAATAGGAATACGTAAACATTACAGGTAAAATAATTGGAGGTGAACTCATGACCGTAGGAACCCAAATCCAGCAGGCGATTGCCGGTGTGCAGAGCGCAGCGGCCAGCATGAAGACCTGTGCCCTGGAGACTCAGGACCAGCAGGCCAAAAAGACTTTTGAAGAATTGGCCCAAACCATGGAGGACGCGCTGACCAAACTG
>PWJM01000044.1 GCA_003560915.1 Syntrophomonadaceae bacterium | reverse complement strand
GACGGTTCAGAGGCGGAAATGTGCGGGAATGCCATACGCTGCGTGGCACAGCATGCCTATGAAACCGGATTGGTGGATAAAAACGAAGTGCTGGTGGAGACCCAGAAAGGGCTAAACCGGATAAATATATTCCTCAAGGGAAACCAGGTGGACAGCGTAGAGGTAAACATGGGAGAGCCGGTGTTGGACTCCCTCCTGGTGCCTGCCCAGGGAGAAAACAGGATGATCATTATGGAAGAACTGGTGCTGAACCAATTGGGCCTCACCTTTAAGATAACGGCATTATCCATGGGCAACCCCCATTGTGTGATATTTGTAGAGGACGGAGAAAAAATGCCCTTTAATGAGATTGGGTACCTGATTGAGCATCATCCCCTTTTCCCTCGAAAGACCAACGTAGAATTTGTAGAAATAGTAAATAAACGAAAGATTAAAATGAGGGTTTGGGAGAGGGGAGTGGGTGAAACCCTGGCCTGTGGTACCGGTGCCTGTGCTTCTGTGGTGGCTTCAGTCCTCAACAACCTTACGGAAAGGAGGGTGACGGTGACCCTTCCCGGGGGGCAGCTGGAGATATATTGGGACGAGAAGCAAAATCAAGTATTTATGAAAGGCCCGGCTGAAAAAGTCTTTACCGGGGAAGCAGATTTATCGGAAAAGCAGCCTGAAAAATAAAGAACAAATAATCAGTCCTTATAATTAATCATAACCATGGCTTAATAATAATTATTATTCACAGTTTTTGTTAGGGACTTTTATGCAGGACAATATTTTTGAGTTAGTAAAGTTGAGGTGGAAAAAGTAATCTTTACATAGGGCTCAATAGAGAAGAGGTGTTTTTAACAGTGAAAAAAGCAGGACGGATAGAGAAGCTTCCTCCGTATCTTTTTGCGGAGATTGATAAAAAAATTCGGGAGGCCCTGGATAAAGGGGTGGACGTGATCAAACTGGGAATTGGAGACCCTGATCGGCCTACCCCCGGGTATATTGTAGAACGTATGCAGGAGGAGGTAACTCTACCCCGGAACCACAGTTATCCTCCCGATGAGGGTTTAATGGAGTTCCGGGAAGCGGTCAGCCGATATTATAAGAGAAGGTTCGGAGTAGAACTGGACCCTCAAAAAGAGGTTCTTCCCCTGATTGGTTCCAAGGAGGGAATTGCACATATTTCTGCCTGTTTCATTGATCCCGGAGATGTTAACCTGGTTCCGGATCCAGGTTATCCGGTATACGGAATTGGGACTTTGTTTGCCGGGGGCGAGACGTATCGCATGCCTCTTCTGGAGGGAAACGGATACCTGCCGGACTTCAGCATAATCCCGGAAGAAACAGCCCGCAGGGCAAGGTTGATGTTCTTAAATTACCCTAATAACCCCACCGGCGCTGTGGCTGGGATAGATTTTTTTGAAAAAGCGGTGGAGTTTGCTAAAAAACATGATGTGGTGGTCTGTCACGATTCCGCCTATCTAGAAATTTCCTTTAACGGTTACCGACCGGTAAGTTTCCTGGAAGCTCCAGGAGCCCGGGAATGCGGCATTGAGTTTGGCTCTTTATCCAAGCCCTTTAATATGACTGGTTGGCGGGTAGGGTATGCGGTAGGTTCTGCTGAAGTTCTGGAGGCCCTGTACCGATACAAGACCAATATAGATTCTGGAAATTTTAAGGCAGTACAGTTTGCGGGAGTGGAGGCCCTGGATAATCCAAAAGCCCAGGAACATATTGAAAGTATGCAGCTGGTTTACCAGGAGAGAAGGGATGTGGTGGTGCAGGCCTTGAAAGAGGCGGGATGGACTGTTACAGCTCCCAAAGCTTCCTTCTATGTCTGGGCGCCGGTCCCACAGGGATATACTTCCAAGGATTTTGTTTCTTACCTGTTGGAGAAGACTGGGGTGGTGGTAACCCCCGGCAGCGGGTTTGGGGAATACGGAGAAGGGTATTTTCGTATCGCTCTGACCGTGGAGGTGGACCGTCTCAAAGAAGCTATGGATCGGATTAAAGGGGCCGTCCGGTATAAGGGATAAGGCATATCCCAAGGGAGACTTTAGTATACACATGTATACTCAATTATAAATTATTTAACTGGAGGGGATTAAACAAGTGAAAAAGTATAATGTAGCTATTGTAGGGGCAACAGGAATGGTAGGTCAGACCATGCTCAAAGTGCTGCTGGAAAGGAATTTCCCTATGGAGGGGTTAAAGCTTTTAGCTTCAGCCCGTTCCGCTGATTCTACCGTAGAGGTGGAGGGAAAGGAATACAAGATTGAGGCAGCGGAACCTGCTGCTTTCGAAGGGGTAGATTTTGCTTTCTTCAGTGCCGGAGGGGATGTCAGTCTGGAACTGGCCCCTGAAGCGGTGAAAAGAGGGACCATTGTGGTGGACAACAGCAGTGCTTTTCGCATGGAGGCGGATGTACCTCTGGTGGTTCCCGAGGTAAATCCCGATGCGCTGGTAGGGCACAAGGGCCTGATTGCCAACCCCAACTGCTCCACTATTCAGCTGGTGGTGGCACTAAAACCTTTACAGGATATTTCCCCCATGAAGAGGATCGTAGTTTCCACCTATCAGGCGGTGTCCGGTGCCGGAAAAGAAGCGGTGGATGAGCTGGTGGATCAGTGCAGGGCGGTTATCGAAGGAAAGGAACTGGTAAAAACCATGATTCCACACAAAGGCGCCAGGAAAAACCATCAGATTGCTTTTAACCTGGTGCCGCAGCTGGATGTATTTTTAGATAACGATTATACAAAGGAAGAAATGAAAGTGGTTCATGAGACCAGAAAAATTATGAGTTTGCCGGGCTTAGGAGTTTCTTCTTTTGCGGTAAGAGTGCCGGTGATGAACGGCCACTCTGAATCAGTGAATATTGAGTTTACAGCGCCTGTTACTGTAGAACAGGCCCGGGAAGCACTGGCCCAATTCCCCGGAATCATTGTAATCGACAACCCGGCGGAGCTTCTCTACCCCATGCCCTGGGACTGTGACGGAAAAGATGAGGTCTTTGTGGGCCGTATCCGCAAAGACGATTCGGTGGAATACGGACTTAACATGTGGGTGGTCTCCGATAATATTCGTAAGGGAGCCGCCACCAACTCCATACAAATTGCAGAGTGCCTGATTGAAAAAGGGCTCTGCTAGAGGTGAGGGATACAGATGAAAATTGTAGTACAAAAGTTTGGGGGCACTTCTGTGGCCACTCCACAGCACAGGGATATGGTGGTGGAACGGGTAAAGGAGGCCATTGACCAGGGATTTTCCCCGGTGGTAGTAGTATCTGCCATGGGAAGGCTGGGAGAACCGTATGCTACGGATACCCTGAAAAACCTGGCACTGAGCGTAAACCCCGATGCCACCCTGAGGGAACTGGATATGGTCATGAGCTGTGGGGAAATCATTTCCACGGTGGTTATGGCCAGCACACTGCAGGCCAAGGGGATTCCCGCCCGGGCCATGACCGGATTCCAGGCGGGGATGCACACCGACGGTGAGTATGCCCAGGCGGAAGTGGTAAAGTGTAAGCCTGACAAAATTCGAGAATCCCTGGAAAAAGGGGAAGTGGTGGTGGTTGCCGGTTTTCAAGGATTTTCCCAGGAGTGGGAAATTAACACCATGGGCCGGGGCGGAAGTGATACTTCTGCAGTTATCCTGGGAGCAGCCCTGGATGCGGAACAGGTGGTGATTTTTACCGATGTCAGCGGCGTCATGACCGCAGATCCCAAACTGCTGGAGGACGCCCGCATTATCAGTCATCTGACCTACAGCGAAGTATGCCACATGGCCTATGAGGGGGCAAAAGTGATTCACCCACCGGCGGTGGAGATTGCCATGCAGCATAATGTAAGCCTGGTCATCAGGAACCCGGCGGATCCCGGGCCCGGCACATTGATTAACAATGAATACAGCGACCACGGAGGATTTCATAAACGGAGAAGGATTATCACTGGAATCGCCCATGGACATGACCTGGCCCAGATAAAAGTAAAGTTGTCGGAGAACGGAACCGTAACCGAGCTGGACATTTTCCAGCAGCTGGCGGAGGCAAAAATCAGTATTGACCTGATTACCGTTTTTCCTGAAGTTAAAGTTTTTACGGTGCAGCAGCCGGTTCTAACCAAGGCGGAAAAAATACTGTCCGACCTGGGAGTGGAATATGAAATCATCAAGGACTGTGCCAAAGTTTCTGTGGTGGGTGTGGGTATGCGGAATATTCCCGGGGTTATGGCCAAAGTGGTCAAGGCTTTTAATGAGCAGGACATAAAAATCCTTCAGACCGGAGATTCCAATATCACGATCTCTTTATTGATAAGGGAAACTGATTTGAAAAAGGCCATCAAGACCCTTCATGACCATTTTGAACTGGGGAAGGCCGACAGTTTTTCAGCAGAGGTTTACTAATAAATGAAAAAGTAATGGAATAGAGCGAGGTTAAATTTAAACTGCTTACCTGTTAGCAGACAGCAGTAAACATAAAAAAATTAAGACACAGCCCATATTCTTACAGGGCTGTGTTCTGTTTTATTGAAACTTATTGATTACAAGGCCGGAGATATTGTTTCAATTGAAGTTATCTAGAATAAAAACAATAGTCATTGTATCTCAATTTGAGCTCATTACTTCTACTAAAAAGCCATAGTCTGCAACCCCCTGTTTCCAGTTTGCTTTTAGAACATACATGTAACCCCCTGACTTTTCCGGCAGTATTATTTTGCTATTCTCGTTAACTTCTGTGTAGACTATTTCAACATCCCAATTAAAAGCTTCAGGGTCCTCCAGTTTAAAATATGATAATTCTAAAGGTTTTCTTTTAAAGTCTATCTCCAACGGGGATAACGGTTGGACCGGGACG
>PWJM01000163.1 GCA_003560915.1 Syntrophomonadaceae bacterium | reverse complement strand
GCTGAGATAGGTTTTGTTATTTTTTTGGCGAAAATAGTTCCCAAAATACCTACAAAAACTAAGGCCAATCCCATAGTAAACAAAAGTATTCGGCTGATATCCGCCAGTATTTCATATATGGCATCAAGAGAGGAGGATATAAAAACAGCCCCCAAAGAACTGCCACCGTAATAAACCGGTACCGCCACCTGCATTACCCACTGGTCGGTTATGGCACTTCTCTGAATGCTGTATCCCACTCCCTCTTCCCATGCCTGGTCAATTTCCGAACGGTCTAAAAGGCTTCCAATTAAACCTTCAACCCGAACCGAGTCGCCTACTACTGTTTTATTATCATTTACGATGATTACCCGGGCTCCAACCTGCTCGCTGAAATCCTCCGCCAGGTTGCTCAAAACCATAAAGCTTGAACCTTCCTGGAGATAGCCTTCAGAAAAATCAGCTACTAATCGTCCCGTTCTGGTTAAAACTTCCTTTTGATAGCCCAGGTAGTACTGTTCCAGCAAATTAAGCAGAAAAACATTGATAATCAGGGTAACTGCGAATATTAAAATCAGGTAAGTTACCGTTAATTTGCTGCGTATGCTGTGAAACACTAACGACCCTCCCTGAATTTATAACCGGTCCCCCAAACTGTTAAAATGTAGCGAGGATTGCTGGGGTCCGATTCCAACTTTTCCCTCAGGTGCCGAATATGCACATCCACGGTACGGGCATCCCCATAATAATTATACCCCCATATCTGTTCCAGCAGTTGTTCCCGGGAAAATACCCTGCCCGGATTGCTGGCCATAAGGTTCAACAGGGCAAATTCTTTGGAAGTAAGGTCAATTTCCTCCTCTTTTACCCGCACTTTATGCTGATAAAGGTCAATCTGCATGTCCTGAATCTTAATTAAATTCTTTAATGTGCTGCCCTGAATATCAGAACGGCGGAAAATAGCCTTTACCCGGGCCAGAAGTTCCCGGGGGTTAAAGGGTTTGGTGATATAGTCATCCGCTCCCAGTTCTAGTCCCAGAATTTTATCTATATCATCCCCCTTGGCAGTCAGCATGATAATGGGCACGTCCAGGTTTTTGCGCACCTTTCGGCATACCTCAAACCCATCTACTCCGGGAAGCATCAGGTCCAAAATGACCAGGTCCGGATTTTCCGTTTCCACTTTTTTCAAGGCCTCTTCCCCGTCATAAGCAGGGACTACCTGATACCCTTCTTTTTCCAGGTTAAAAGTAAGCGCTTTCACTAACGTTTTTTCATCGTCAACCAGCAGTATTTTTTTGGCCATGTGAACACCCTCTCTTATATATTTCATATGAATTGCGAAAAAGCACGGATTATGTTATTAACCTTTTATATTCTCTTTCTACCTGCTGAAAATCCTGCCACACCAGCTTCTTTTTTTGAGGATCCCGAAGCAGGGCTGCCGGATGAAAGGTGGGCATAATGCCAATGCCCTGCCGTTCCACCCATTTCCCACGGATTTTGCTAATTTGTGCCCGGGGGTCAACCAGGGTTTTGGCAGACATGGACCCCAGGCAGACAATGATTTTGGGGCGAATAATCTTGATTTGTTCCTGCAGATGGGAATAACAGGCATTTATTTCCTCGGGCAGGGGATTGCGGTTTTGGGGGGGCCTGCATTTTACTACGTTGGCAATATAGACCTCCTTCCTTTGAAAACCGGCTGCCTCCAGAATCTTGTCCAAAAGTTTTCCAGCTCGTCCCACAAAGGGCCGGCCCAGCCTGTCCTCATCTCTTCCAGGCCCTTCTCCGACCAGCATTAAGAGGGCATCAGGGTCGCCCTCTCCAAATACTACCTGGCTGCATCCCTCCCGCAGTTTACACCGTCGACAGCTGGCGGTCTTCTCCTCCAATTCCCGCAGGGCCTGTCCTACAGAAGCTCTTTCTTTTTCTCTATTTTCCTCTGTCAGGTAATTAAAAAGGTCTTCCTGCTTCATTCATCTGCCTCCTAAGGTATACCGTATTGGTTCTTACTCGTTGTTTATTTTTATTCATTTTATCATATTAAAAAAATTATTTTATGGAAAAATAAAAGATGGCTCCTAAAAAGAGAAAGCCATCGTAATCCTTCTACTTATAATACAGCCGGCCCTACCGTGTTTTTTTCTCGGGGGCTCCTTGTTTCCTGAGAATTTTCCCGGGCCATGGCGATTAACAGGCGGTGAAACCGGTCGTCCTCGGTTAGTTCCGGATGAAAAGAGGTAACCAGCAGGTTCCCCTGCCGGGCCGCCACAATGCTGTCCTGGAAACGACAGAGCACCTCTACCTCCGGGCCGGTCCAGGTGACATAAGGAGCCCGGATAAAAACTGCAGGAAAGGTGTCTGTCCCCAGAAAGGGCACCTCCAGTTCCGCTTCAAAACTTTCCTTCTGTCGTCCGAAAGCATTTCGGAACACCCGGAGATTCATCAGTCCCAGGTGGGGTTCCTCTCCCTCTATTTCTCCGGCCAGGATAATCATGCCGGCACAGGTACCATAAACAGGTTTCCCTTCCTCCGCCATTTTAATGATCTGCCTGTCCAGGCCGGATTTTTTTATAAGCCTTCCGATGGTGGTGCTTTCCCCACCGGGTATAATCAGGGCATCCAATTGGGAAAGGGCTTGGTCCTTCTTTACCGGGACCCCTTCCACCCCGCATTTCTCCAGCATTTTAATATGTTCAGAAACTGCACCCTGTACCGCCAAGACTCCTACTTTCACCTTTTATCCTCCTTACCAGCCCCGAAGCTGCATCCTTTCCCCTTCTTGCAGGGTGGAAACTTCAATGCCGGGCATTGCCTCTCCCAGCCCTTTGGATACCTGGGCCAGTATATGGGGATCGTCATAATTTAAGGTGGCCTCCACGATGGCCCTGGCCATGGATTCAGGGTTCAAGGATTTAAATATCCCGGATCCCACAAACACTCCATCCGCCCCTAACTGCATCATTAAAGCGGCATCCGCAGGGGTAGCGATCCCTCCTGCCGCAAAGTTCACCACCGGCAGGCTGCCTGTCTTCCTGACTTCCTTCAGAAGCTCCAACGGGGCCCCCAAGTTTTTAGCCTCGGCAGCCAGTTCATCCTCCCGCATGTTTCCCACTCTTTGAATCTGTGACATTATCATCCTCATGTGCCGGACAGCTTCAACCACATTGCCCGTCCCCGGTTCGCCCTTGGTTCGTACCATGGCCGCTCCTTCAGAGATTCTTCGCAGAGCCTCTCCCAAATCCCGGGCACCGCAGACAAAGGGCACTGTAAACCGGTGCTTGTCAATATGAAAAAGTTCATCCGCCGGGGTCAACACTTCACTTTCATCAATATAGTCAACCCCCAGGGCTTCTAATATTTGAGCCTCTACAAAATGTCCAATTCTGGCCTTGGCCATCACCGGTATGGTTACCACTTCCATAATCTTTTCAATAATTTCCGGATCAGCCATACGGGCAACTCCACCGACGGCCCGAATATCTGCCGGAACCCTCTCCAGGGCCATTACCGCTACAGCTCCGGCTTCCTGGGCAATTTTGGCCTGTTCGGGCGTGGTAACATCCATAATGACTCCGCCCTTCTGCATTTCCGCCAGGCCTTTTTTCAACCTATCGGTTCCTCTCTCCACCATCTCTAATCCCTTCTTTCTCGGCTATACTGCAATTAATTTTACTACAAGGGAGATTAAATAACAAGATTTTGTAGTGCTTATTTTTTAATATGGCTTAAAAGATGGTTTTTAATTCCGCTTTCTCCTGAAACCTTTCCAGGGCCAGGTTGATCAACCGGTCCAGCAGGTGGGAATAACTCAATCCGGAGGCTTCCCACAGCTTGGGATACATACTGACCTGGGTAAATCCGGGGATGGTATTAATCTCGTTAACCACCACGGTTTCTTTAAGGGGGTCCACAAAGAAATCCACCCTGCCCATACCGGAGCCATCCACCGCCTTAAACACTTTCACGGCCATGCTTCTTACTTCCGCCGTAAGCTTTTCTCCCAGCTCTGCCGGGATAATCAACTCAGACCGATCATCGATGTACTTGGCCTGGTAGTCATAAAAATCGTTACAGGGAATGATCTCCCCCGGCACCGAAGCTTCAGGCTCATCGTTTCCCAAAACACTTACCTCGATTTCTTTCCCCTGCAGGTGCTCCTCCACCACAATTCTTCGGTCGTACCGGGCGGCCTCCTCAATCCCCTGGATCAGCTGCTCCCTGTCCGCTGCCTTAGAAATTCCCACACTGGAACCCAGGTTTGCCGGCTTTATAAAGCATGGGTACCTCAGCTCTTTTTCAATTTGCTCCACATATTTCTGCCTGTTTTCTCTCCACTCTCGTTTTAAAAAATAAAGGTATTTTCCTACCGGAAGCCCAACCTGCTGAAAAAGCATCTTCATCACTACTTTGTCCATCCCGGCACTGGCCGCCAAAACCCCGGGGCCTACATAGGGAATCCCCGCCAGTTCCAACAACCCCTGTACCGTACCGTCCTCTCCATAGGTGCCGTGCAGCACCGGAAAAACCACCTGAAGCTTCTCAATTTTTCCGGAAATAAAATCAGGGGACCCAAATCTTTCAGCGGCCGCAGAACAATCAGCTGCCCCCTTCTCACCCAGATAGACCAGGCCCCCCACCCCCGGGTCAGGAACCACAGCCACGGGCACATTACCCCCGGGCAGATTCCCCGTGGACAGCGCCTTCATGGGGTCATTCCCCGCCAGCCATGTGCCTTCCCTGGTTATTCCAATAGGAAATATATCATATTTTGATTCATCCAGAGCAGCCATTACCGAACAGGCTGATTTCAAAGAAACCTCGTGCTCGCCGGAGCGGCCGCCAAATAAGATCCCAACCTTTAACTTCATATGCTCACCCCCAAAATTTTCATCATTTAAATTTATGTTATGAATGCAAACATATGCTGAAACAAATCCTTTTTACGGGCTAAAAAATCCCCGCCCTTCAGGCCATAAAATTTATCAGCCTGACCGGCGGGCATTCCTGTTTCTTTATTCCTCTTCCTCCTGGGAAGCCTCAATGACTTTTTGAGCGATATGATCCGGCACCTCTTCGTATCGATTAAATTCCATGGTAAAGGACCCTCGGCCCTGGGTCATCGATCTCAAGTCGATGGAATAGCGGAACATCTCCGCCAGGGGGACCTGGGCACGAATCAGCTGTTTCCCCTCCAGGGGTTCTGTGCCTAAAATTCTTCCCCGCTTGGAATTTAAATCCCCCATGATATCTCCCATAAAGGCATCGGGGACCGTGATTTCCACTTCCATGATAGGCTCTAAAAGAACCGGGTTTGCTTTTTCCATGGCCTTTTTAAACGCCATGGAAGCGGCAATCTTAAAAGCCATCTCCGAAGAGTCCACGGTATGGAATGAACCGTCGTAAAGGGTGGTCCTTACGTTGACCACCGGGTTTTTAGCCAGGATTCCTTCCTCCATGGCTTCCTTAACCCCTTTTTCTACCGCCGGAATATACTGCCTGGGGACAGAACCTCCAAAGATTTTATCAACAAACTCGAACTCCTCCTCCGATGGCTCCACCTCTACCCAGACATGCCCGAACTGTCCCCGGCCTCCGGACTGCTTCTTGTGTTTTCCTTCTACTTTGACTGATGTTCGGATGGTCTCTTTATAAGGAATCTTAGGGGTAGACAGGTCCACCTCCACACCAAACTTTTTCGAAAGCCGGTTGCTGACAATATCCAACTGCAGCTCACCGATCCCCCAAAGCAGGGTCTGCTTGGTATCTGTCTTTTTTTCCACTTCCAAGGTGGGGTCCTCATCTAAAAACCGGGTCAGGCCTGCAAAAACCTTCTCCTCTTCCCCCTTGGCTTTGGCTTTCACCGCATAGGAAATGACCGGCCGGGGGAAGGTGATGGGACTGAAAACAATGGGGTTGGCTTTATCACACAGGGTATCCCCCGTAGTGGTTTCCGACAGTTTCGCCACTGCGGCGATGTCTCCGGCTGCGGCTTCACTAATATTGATCTGGTTTTTTCCCCTCATCAGGAATACCTGTCCGAAACGTTCCATTTTATCCTTGTTGGAATTGTAAACTTGGGAATCGGACTGCATCTTTCCGGAATACACCTTGAAAAAGTTAATTCTCCCCACATAAGGGTCAGCCAGAGTTTTGTAAACCAGGGCAGAAAGGGGTTCCTCAACACTGACTTTCCGGCTGATTTCCTCCTCCTCCTTCCCGGGGACAAATCCTTTCACCTCACCCACTTCTTCAGGGGAAGGAAGACAGCTGTTGATTAAGTCCAGCAGGGGTTGGCTGCCCATGTTACCGGTAAAAGAACCGCATACTACCGGGATCACCTTGCCTTCCATTACGCCTTTTTTCAATCCGGCCTTGATTTCCTCCTCTGACAAGGGCTCACCGTCCAGGTATTTTAATAAAAGTTCATCATCCGCTTCCGCCACCGACTCCATCATCATTTCACGGTAGCTCTCCACCTGATCCATCAGGTCTTCAGAGATTTCTTCCACGGTTACCTTCTTTCCGTCTTCACTGAAAATAAGGGATTTCATATCCATCAGGTCCACCACCCCTTTAAAGGAGCTCTCCTGTCCGATGGGTGCCTGAACGGGAATGACCCCCAGGCCAAAAAACTCCCTCAGCTGTTCCAGAGTCTGGTTAAAGTTGGCGTTTTCCCGGTCCATCTTATTGATTACCACCAGGCGGGGCAGCTTATAATCATCCGCCAACCCCCACACCTTTTCCGTGCCCACCTCTACTCCAGAGGCGGCACAAACCACCACCATACAGGAGTCCGCGACCCGGAGTGCGGCCTGCACTTCTCCTACAAAGTCAAAGTAACCGGGGGTATCCAACAGGTTAATCTTCAAATTATTCCACTCCACAGGAGCCAGGGTGGTGCTCAGGCTCATTTGACGCTTAATCTCGTCGGAATCAAAATCGCTGGTGGTGGTTCCATTGTCCACCCGGCCCAGGCGATTTACCGCTCCGGAAGTAAACAGCAGAGCTTCGGTAAGGGAGGTCTTTCCGGCTCCCCCATGGGATATAAGCGCCACGTTTCTGATATCCTTGGTTTGATACGTTTTCATAAAATTCCTCCTTTAGTTACTATCAGCAGTGCACTCACCTTACGTTTTTTCTTTATCCTGCTTCTTTTCAAATTCCGTTTTCTCTTCACATTTGGGGCACTTTTTAGGTTTACAACGGGCTTCCCTTTCATAACCGCATTGAGTGCAGGTCCAAAAAGCCATTTATGCGCTAACCTCCTTTACGGTTTTTCTGAAAGACGGTCTTTCACATAGTTAATCAGCCCTCCGGCAGAGATAATTTCCTGCATAAATTCCGGGAATGGGGCTGAATAGTATTTTTCCCCTTTTGTTTCATTTTTTATGAGGCCTTTTTCCAGATCCACTGTAATCAGGTCTCCCTCAGAGATGCTTTCCGCAGCCTCAGGGCTCTCCAGGATAGGCAGGCCGATGTTGATGGAATTTCTATAAAAAATTCTGGCGAAGGAATCCGCAATAACACAGGAAATTCCCGCATACTTTATTGCTAAAGGAGCATGTTCCCGGGAACTTCCGCAGCCAAAATTTTTCCGGGCTACCATAATATCTCCTTTGCTGATCTTGTTAAAAAATTGGGGGTCGGCATCCTCCATACAATGTTTTGCCAGTTCATCAGGGTCTGAAGTGCTCAAATGCCTTGCAGGAATAATCACATCGGTATCCACATCATCTCCGAATTTCCAGGCCTTTCCATTTAATATGGTCATTTATTACAACACCTCCTCAGGGGCGCTGATTTTCCCCGTGACCGCTGAGGCCGCAGCTACAGCCGGATTGCACAGGTACACTTCACTTTCCGGATGGCCCATACGGCCCACAAAATTACGGTTGGTGGTGGCCAGGGCCCTTTCCCCCTTGGCTAAAACCCCCATATGGCCGCCCAGACAGGGGCCGCAGGTGGGAGTGCTCACCGCCGCTTCCGCTTCAATAAAGATATCCAAAAGGCCTTCTTTCATGGCCTGTTGATAAATTTTCTGTGTGCCGGGGATAACGATCAGCCTTATGTGGGGATGCACTTTTTTGCCCTTTAACAATTCCGCCGCTATTCTCAGGTCCTCCAGCCGGCCGTTGGTACAGGAACCGATGACCACCTGATCCAGGGGAACTTCTCCTACTTCACTGATTCCCCGGGTGTTCTCCGGCAGATGGGGAAAAGCTACCTGGGGTTCGATTTCACTCACGTTAAATTCAATTTCCTGGGCGTAAATAGCATCGCCGTCACTGAAGAGGCCCCGGTATTCCCTTTGAGCCCGGCCCTCCAGGTAGGCATAGGTAATCTCGTCAGGTTCAATAATCCCGGCTTTGGCCCCGGCTTCAATGGCCATATTGCACATGGCCAGACGGCTGTCCATACTCAAAGCCCGAATCACCGGCCCGGTAAATTCCATGCTCTGGTACAAAGCTCCGTCTACCCCAATCTGTCCGATGGTGTAAAGGATTAAATCCTTCCCGCTGACCCAGGGGTTTAATTCTCCCTGGTACACAAACTTTATAGTGGAGGGAACTTTAAACCAGGTTTCCCCCAGGGCCATGGCGGCCGCCATGTCCGTGCTTCCGATCCCTGTAGCCAGAGCCCCCAACGCACCGTACGTGCAGGTATGGGAATCGGCGCCAATGATAATTTCCCCCGGAAGGGTCAATCCCAGTTCCGGAAGAAGGGCATGTTCAATGCCCATTCTACCCACTTCATAGTAATGGGTAATTCCCTGTTCCCGGGCGAACTCCTTCATGATTTTAGCCTGCTCCGCCGAGGCAATGTCCTTGTTGGGAGTAAAGTGATCCGGCACCAGCACAATCCTTTCCGGGTCAAAAACCTTATTCAGCCCAATTTTCTTAAATTCTCGAATGGCTACCGGTGCAGTAATATCATTTCCTAAGATCAGGTCCACTTTCGCTTTTACCAGCTCACCGGGTTTTACTGTTTCCTTTCCCGCATGGGCCGCAATAATCTTTTCAGCTGCAGTCATCCCCATAATGCCCACCTCTTTTCTTTACAATCTTATTTACAGCATTTATATAAGCCTTGGCGCTGGCCTCCAGGATATCAGTGCTGACCCCTCTGCCGCTGATGATTGCCCCTTTATCGGTCAGTCGTATGTTTACCTCTCCCAGGGCATCTTTCCCCCCGGTGACTGCTTTAATGGAGTAATCCAGAAGCCGGAAATTCAGGCCGGTAATCCTGTCTATGGTCCGATATATGGCATCCACAGGCCCTTCGCCGCAGGCCGCTTCCTCCAATAATTCCCCCTGCCGCTCTATTCCTACCGTAGCGGTGGGGCGAAATTTATTTCCGGTAAAAATTTGAAAATAACACAGCTTAAAATATTCCGGAACCCGATACAGCTCTTCTTCGATGATCACTTCCATCTCCTGCTCCGAAACAATACTTTTTTTATCCAATAGTTCCTTTACCCGCAGAAAGAGCTTTTCCAGCTGCTCCTCCGGAGGGTCAAACCCCATTTCCTTAAGCTTCGTCCGGAAGGCATGCCTTCCGGAATGCTTGCCCAGCACAATGGCTCGATTCATCAGTCCAATAGATTCAGGCTTCATAATTTCATAAGTGGATTTCTCCTTTAAAACTCCATCCTGATGAATGCCGGATTCATGGGCAAAGGCATTGCGGCCTACAATGGCCTTGTTGGGCTGTACCACCATGCCCGTCAGTTTGCTGACCAAACGGCTGGCACGATAAATCTGGTTTTGTTCGATGTTGGTAGTAAAATTCCCATAATAGTCGGGACGGGTGGCCATGGCCATGACCAGCTCTTCCATGGCGGTATTTCCAGCCCGTTCCCCAATGCCGTTTACAGTACATTCCACCTGGTCCGCCCCGTTTTCCACCGCTGCCAGGGAATTGGCCAGAGCCAGCCCCAGGTCGTTATGGCAGTGGACACTTAAGGTAACCTTGTCTGTGGCAGGGACCTTTTCCTTTATTTTTCGAATCAGTTCCCCAAACTGGGACGGGATCTGGTACCCCACGGTATCGGGCACATTGATTACCGCAGCCCCTGCCTGGATAGCCCGCTCAATAACCCGGCACAGAAAATCCAGGTCAGAACGGCTGGCGTCCTCCGCGGAAAACTGCACGTCATCCACAAATTTCCTGGCGTACTTCACCGCAGCCTCCGCCATTTCCAGGACCTCATCCCTGGTCTTACATAATTTATATTTTAGATGAATATCAGAAGTAGCAATAAACGTATGAATCCTGGGGTTCTTACACCCCTCCAGAGCCTCCCGGGCGGTATCAATATCCCCCTGCCGTGCCCTGGCCAGTGCTGCAATTACCGGAATTTTAATGTTCTGGACTACCATTTTGATAGCCTGCAGGTCACCGGGTGAGGTAATGGGAAAACCGGCTTCAATTACGTCCACCTTTAGTTTTTCCAGGTAGCGGGCAATTTCCACCTTTTCCTCCGGACACAGGTTCACCCCCGGGGATTGTTCTCCATCCCGCAGGGTGGTATCAAATATTTGGATCACCCTGGGCATCCAAGTTCCCCCTTACTGCTGCTTTTTAATCCAGCTCATAATGCCTCTCAGTTTCTTGCCCACCTCTTCAATGGAATGGGCCTCATCCTTTTTAGAACGGGCATTAAATACTGGACGGTTGGCCTGGTTTTCCAGGATCCAGTTCTTAGCAAACTCCCCGCTCTGCACTTCTTCCAGTATCTTTTTCATTTCCCGGCGGGTTTCCTCCGTAATAATCCGGGGGCCGCTGACCAGGTCTCCGTACTGAGCAGTATCGCTGATGGAATACCTCATCCAGGAAATTCCCCCTTCATAAATCAGGTCCACAATCAGCTTCAGTTCGTGCAGGCACTCAAAGTAGGCAATTTCCGGCTGGTAACCGCCTTCTACCAGGGTATCAAACCCGGCCCGGATCAACTCCGAAACTCCACCGCACAGCACCGCCTGTTCCCCAAAAAGGTCCGTCTCCGTCTCTTCCGAAAAGGTGGTCTCAATAACGCCCGCCCGGGTGCAGCCAATCCCCTTGGCATAAGCCAATCCCAGGTCCCGGGCTTTCCCGGTATAATCCTGGTACACCGCCAATAGGCCCGGCACGCCGCCCCCTTCTTTATACATTCTTCTTACCAGGTGGCCCGGGCTTTTAGGGGCTACCATGAAGACGTCCACCGTTGGGGGGGGCACAACCTGGCCGAAGTGAATATTGAAACCGTGGGAAAATACCAGGGCATTTCCCTCCTCCAGGTTGGGAGCAATACTTTCCAGGAATACTCTTCGCTGAATTTCGTCATTAATTAAAATCTGTATGATATCCCCCTGCCGGGCACCTTCCGCCGCTGGCAGGACGGTAAATCCATCCGCCTCCGCCTTCTCCCAGGCAGGAGTATTGGGGAGTTCACAAACCACCACATCTACCCCGGAATCCCTGAGGTTCTGAGCCTGGGCATGACCCTGGCTGCCGTAGCCTATAATGACTACTTTTTTGCCATTTAACATGTCCAGGTCAGCATTTTCATCATAATACATTTTAACCATTTTTTCTACCCTCTCCATTCATTTTAATGTATTTTACTCCCCTCATCAGCGAAATCTTTCCTGTGCGGGCCAGTTCCTGGATCCCAAAATGCCTGAGAAGGAGTTCAAAAGCCTTTAGTTTTTCCACGTCCCCGGTAACCTCCACTATAAGTGAATCCAGGGAAACGTCTACAATCTTGGCCCGGAAGGTCTCTGCCAGCTGGGTAAGCTCCGCCCGCATATGGGGCTCCGCCTTCACCTTAATCAGGGCCAGTTCGCGGTTCACCGTAGATTCATTGGTCAGGTTGCTGATTTTTACCACGTCCACCAGCTTGTTTAACTGCTTGATCACCTGCTCGATGGTGTTTTCGTCCCCCTCCACTAAAATGGTCATGCGGGACAGTTCCGGAACCTCCGTCTCTCCAACGGCGATGCTGTCAATGTTAAAGCCCCTGCGACTGAAGAGGCCGGCAACCCGGGTCAGGACACCGGGCTTATTTTCCACGATAACTGCCAGAACGTGTTTCATTATTTACCCCCTCCTCTTAAAATCTGGTCAATGGGGCTGGCCGGCGGGACCATGGGGTATACATTCTCCTCGGAGACCACCAGGAAGTCCATGATTACAGGTTTATCTTTAATTTCCATGGCTCTTTCCAGAGCCGGCACCACTTCCTCCGCCGTGGTAATACGAATCCCCACCGCGCCGTAGGCCTCTGCCAGCTTCACAAAGTCCGGGCCAAATTCCAGAGAGGTGGAGGAGTAGCGGCGCTCATAAAACAGCTCCTGCCACTGACGCACCATTCCCAGGTAGCGGTTGTTGATAATGGCCACCTTGATAGGAAGTTTATTAAACACCGCCGTGGCTAATTCCTGGGAATTCATCTGTATGCTGCCGTCCCCGGCAATCAGGAACACGGTTTCATCGGGGCAGCCGATTTGGGCTCCGATGGCAGCGGGCAGGCCATAGCCCATGGTCCCCAGTCCCCCGGAAGAAATGATGGTCCGGGGTTTTTCAAAGGAAAAGTACTGGGCTGTCCACATCTGGTGCTGCCCTACGTCGGTGGCGATAATGGCATTTCCACCGGTAATTTTACTGATTTGTTCTATGACATACTGGGGCTTCAGTTCCTTCTCTGCACAGTCATAACACAGGGGAAATTCCTGTTTCCATTGATCAATCCGGGAAATCCATTCCCCGGAGTCGCATTTCTGGGCTTTTTTAATCATTTGGGTCAGCACCCGCTTGATATCCCCCACAATGGGGACATTAACAGGGATATTTTTGCCAATTTCCGCCGGGTCTATATCAATGTGTATCACTTTCGCCCCGGGCACAAACTGTTCCAGCTTGCCCGTTACCCGGTCATCAAAGCGCATCCCCACCCCAATAAATAAGTCCGACTGGGTGACAGCATAGTTGGCATAAACCGTTCCGTGCATCCCCAGCATCCCTAAAGATAAAGGATGGCTTCGGGGAAAACTGCCCAATCCCATCAGGGTATTGGTCACCGGAATCTGTGCGATTTCCGACAGCTGCAGCAGTTCCTGCTGGGCTCCCGATATCAACACCCCGCCCCCGGCACAAATCACCGGACGGCGGGCCTCTTTGATCACCCGCATGGCCCGGTTAATCTGTCCGCCGTGGCCGCTGTAAGTGGGCTTATATCCTCTCATCTCCACCCTCTCCGGGTATTTGAAAAACCCTTCGGCGGCCAGGATGTCCCGGGGAAAGTCAATGAGCACCGGCCCCGGCCTCCCGGTGGAGGCGATATAAAAAGCCTCCTTAATCATCCGGGGAATCTCTTTAACATCTTTCACCAGGTAGTTATGCTTGGTAATGGGCATGGTAATCCCGGTAATGTCCGCCTCCTGAAAAGCATCGGTGCCGATGAGATGCAGCGGCACCTGCCCGGTCAGGGCAACCAGGGGCACAGAATCCATATAGGCATTGGCGATCCCTGTTACCAGGTTTGTGGCCCCGGGGCCGGAGGTGGCAATACAGACGCCGGTCTTTCCCGTGTCCCGGGCGTAACCATCGGCTGCATGAATCCCCCCCTGCTCGTGACGGGGCATAATATGCCGGATTTCTGCATCATAAAGGGCATCATACAGGGGCAGTACCGCCCCTCCGGGATAACCAAAGATGACCTCTACTTTTTCCTGTTTCAGGGCTTCTACAACCATTTGTGCGCCCGTCATCTTCATATCCGTTATTTCACCTCGCTCTTTAATATTGCCCCCTGGTCCGCAGAGCTTACCATCCGGCTGTACCGGCTCAGGTATCCCTTCTGGAACTTTGGGGAAGGCAGTTTTACTTCTTTTAACCGTTTTTCTATTTCTTCAGGGCTCAAATCTATTTCTAAAGAACGCTCCGGTATGTTGATCCTAATAAGGTCCCCCTCCCGGACTGCAGCAATAGGTCCTTTTTCCATAGCTTCGGGGGAAACATGCCCGATGGAAGCCCCTCGGGTAGCCCCGGAAAATCTCCCGTCGGTAATCAGCGAAACCTTTTTGTCCAGGCCCATTCCCGCTACCGAAGCGGTGGGGCTCAGCATCTCCCGCATTCCCGGGCCTCCTTTGGGGCCCTCAAAACGGATGACAATTACATCACCGGAATTGATTTTCTTTCCTAGAATGGCCTCCGAAGCCTCCTCTTCGCTTTCAAACACCCTGGCTTTCCCCTGGTGCTTCATCATCTCGGAATCCACCGCCCCCTGCTTGACCACCGCTCCCTGCGGGGCCAGGTTGCCCCGGAGGACAGCGATCCCCCCGTTGGGGCTGTAGGGCTCTTTGACGCTGCGTATGATCTCCCGGTTCAGTACCCGGGCATCTTTTATGTTTTCTCCTGTGGTCTTCCCGGTTACCGTCAGTGCCTGGGAATGAATCAGTTGGTTCTGTGCCAGCTCCTTCAGCACTGCCTGAATTCCTCCGGCCTCTCTAAGGTCTTGTATATGGTGAGCTCCCCCGGGGCTCAGCTTGCACAGCTGAGGCGTACGGGAACTGATTTCATCGATGATCTTTAAGTCCATCTCTAAACCGGCCTCATAAGCGATGGCCGGCAGATGCAGGACGGTATTAGTGGAACACCCCAGGGCCATATCCGCAGCCAGGGCATTTTCAAAACCTTCCCGGTTCATGATATCCAGGGGCATAATTTCTTTTTCCAAAAGTTCCATGACCTTCATGCCCGCATGCTTGGCCAGTCGAATTCGGGCAGCCTCCACCGCCAAAATCGTGCCGTTCCCCGGCAGGCCCATCCCCAGGGCCTCGGTCAGGCAGTTCATGGAATTGGCAGTAAACATCCCGGCGCAGGAACCGCATCCGGGACAGGCGCACTCCTCCAGTTCCTCCAGGTCCTGGGGGGACATGCCTCCCGCCTTCACCGTACCTACCGCCTCAAATACGCTGCTCAGATCCACAGCTTTTCCCTGATACCGGCCGGCCATCATGGGCCCACCGCTGATAAATATAGAAGGAATATTTAACCGGGCACAGGCCATCAGCATACCGGGAATAATCTTGTCACAGTTGGGAATAAACACCAGGGCATCAAACCCATGGGCCATGACCATAATCTCTACGGAATCCGCAATAATTTCCCGGCTGGCCAGGGAAAAATGCATTCCCTGGTGGTTCATGGCAATGCCGTCGCAAACTCCGATGGTGGAAAATTCCATAGGGGTGCCCCCGGCCATATACACGCCGGCCTTTACCGCCTTAGCAATCTGGTCCAGGTGTATATGCCCGGGGATAATCTCGTTGGCGGAGTTGACCACCCCCACCAGGGGCCGGTCCAGCTCCTCCCGGGTATATCCCATGGCTTTAAACAGGGATCGGTGAGGAGCTCTCTCAATTCCTTTCTTAACCCGTTCACTGCGCAATTTATAACACGCTCCTTGTAATTATCTTTATCTTTATCATAAGTATTCCGAAAATACATAAAGGAAAGCAAATTCAATGGGACAAAAAGAAAACCGTCCCAGCGCCTTTTGGGATCTTGTCCTATTCATACACCGGTGTGCCGTTATTCATCACATAGTGATGGAAGGCAGCCATGATGTCACAGGTCATGGCTCCAGGTTTGCCCTCTCCAATGACCCGTCCGTCCACATCGATGACGGGAATCACTTCCGCAGCTGTACCGGTGAGAAAACATTCGGAGGCAATATACAGGTCATGGCGGGTAAATGGACGCTCCACGACGCAGTAACCTTTCTCCCGGGCCAGGCCTATAACACATTCCCGGGTAATGCCCTCCAGGGCCCCGATATAAGAGGGAGGTGTAATCAATTCGCCCCGGCGCACAATAAATATATTGTCCCCGGAGCCTTCGGTGATATAACCGGAATTGTTAAACATAATGGCCTCCAGCACCCCTGCCTGGTTGGCCTCGATTTTCACCAGAATATTGTTTAAATAGTTCAGAGATTTAATTTTCGGATCTAAGGCATCAGGAATATTCCTGCGGGTGGCAACGGTGACCACTTTCAGCCCCTTCTCATAGAGTTCCTGGGGGAAAATAGAAATTTCGCTGGCAATAATTACAATCGTTGATTTTTTGCACTTTTTCGGGTCCAATCCCAAATCTCCTACCCCTCGGGAAACCACAATGCGGATGTAAGCATCCCGCAGGTTATTGGCAGCCACCGTTTTAATCACCGCTGCCTCCATCTCCTCCAGGCCCAGGTAAATTTCCAGCATGATGGATTTGGCCGACTCATAAAGCCGGACCAGGTGTTCCTCCAGATTGAAGATCCTTCCGTTGTACACCCGTATTCCTTCAAAAACTCCGTCCCCATAAAGATATCCGTGATCAAAGACCGAAACTTTGGCTTCCTCCCGGGGGACTAAATTACCATCAAGATAAATCAACTCGTTCACCGTAACACCTCCATAAATGATAGCAAATGATAAGTAAAATACCAGTGAAACATAAATCAAAAATTGTAAAAACATGACTTAAATAAATAAACCTTTCGCCCATAATTGTAAGGGACGAAAGGTAAAACTTCCGCGGTACCACCCTTATCACCTTAATTTAATATCTTTAAGGCGCCTTGTATAACCTGAAATAACGGAATTACCGGCTCCGCTTACTCACGTCTGGTTCAGCGGGCAGCTCCGGGGTGACTTCGAACCGGGGCACGGATACCGGAATCTCAGCTGGAACCGGCTCTCTGAATCCTTTACCCGGGGCCTACTTATCCCCATCATCACCTTTAGACTATGGACATGGTAATACAAATTTATAAGGGCAATAAAATATTTTTAAAAAATGCCTCCGCGTCAGCTTAAACCGACGCTAGAGGCCTTTTTCAAACAAATTTGTTTAATTATAACCAAAATCAGGTTCTTTGTCAACTGAAATACCCTATTTTAAACAGGGTATCCCACTACCTGTCCTTCGCTGTTTTTAACGGCCAGAGAGGCATCGGCAGCCCCTACTTTTTTCAGATCCAGCTTCAGGTCTTTTTGGGCTGCATCCTCTTTCATTTCATCTTTTTTGGCCTGAGCTGCTTTCAGGGAGGGGTCCAGTCCCTTGCGCCGCCTAAAGAAGGGTTCAGCTACCTGTGGGAAAATCGCATAGGTGATGGCATCCTCATCTTTTTCCATCAGGTGCTTGATGTTTTCCCGGGCCTTTTCCATCTCCGGCTGCAGGGTGTTGGCAGGCCGCTCAGTAATAGGCTCTTCGTCTTTCAGGACTTTCTTCTGCAGTTCCTGGTTCATGGGTGCCGGAGGCTGCCCGTAAAGGCCTTTTAGATAATTCCGCACTTCCGTGGAAACCATCTTATAGCGCTCCCCTAAAAGCACATTTACCACTGCCTGGGTCCCTACAATCTGACTGGAGGGGGTAACCAGGGGAGGAAAACCCAGGTCCTCTCTTACCCGGGGGACTTCCTCTAAAACTTTGGGCAGCAGATGGGTTGCGTTCTGTTCCGCCAGCTGAGATACCAGGTTAGAAATCATGCCGCCGGGAACCTGGTAGAGCAGCACGTTGGTATCTACCCCCAGGGCCACACCTGTGGGGATGGTATAATTATCTCGAACACCCTTGAAATATTCGCTTACCTTCAGCAGCAGTTCCTGGTTCAACCCGGTATCATAAGGGGTATCCTTTAATGCCGTAACAAATGTATCCGTAGGCGGCTGGGAGGTTCCCAGGGAAAGGGGAGAAGTCGCTGTGTCCACCACATCCACTCCCGCCTCAATCGCCTTCAGGTATGCCATGGAGGCCATCCCGCTGGTGTAGTGACAGTGAAGTTGAATGGGAATATCCACCGCTTTCTTCAGCTGGCTCACCAGCTCATAAGCATCATAGGGGGAAATTAACCCGGCCATATCCTTGATACAGAAGGAATCAGCCCCCATATCCGTCAGCTTTCTGGCGATATCTACAAAGTGAGGAATGTCATGAAACGGGCTGATGGTATAACTGACCGTTGCTTGAGCATGGAGCCCTACCCTCTTGGTGGCCTCCATGGCTTTTTCCATATTTCTTAAATCATTCAAAGCATCAAAAATCCGGATAATATCCAACCCGCAGTCAGCGGTATTTTGGACAAAAGCATCCACCACATCATCTGCATAGTGCCGGTAGCCCACCAGGTTCTGTGCCCGGAGAAGCATCTGTATTTTCGTTTTTTTCAAATGCTTTCTCAGGACTCTCAGGCGGTCCCAGGGGTCTTCATCCAAAAAACGCATGCAGGTATCAAAGGTGGCTCCTCCCCATACCTCCAGGGAGTGGTAACCTACATCATCCATAATTTCTAATATGGGGATCATTTCTTCGATTTTCATACGGGTGGCCATCAGGGATTGGTGTGCATCCCGCAGAGAAGTATCCGTAATTCCAACGATTCTCTTTTCCTGTGTCATAAAAACCCTCCTTTTTGTTTTCTTTGGTATTTTGCGTTACTTTCTGTTTTGTGGATGGAGATATACTTAATGATACCAGCTTTTTTTTCAGTAAATACAACATAAATTTCTACGTCAAAATACAATTATTTTCATACCAGTATATCATATAATTGACCCTTTTTTCACATGTCTTTTTATAAAAATAATTATTTTTTACTAATACTCATTCCTGTTCCCGGCGATGCTTTTTCATACATTCAAATATATTTCAAAATAAGACAGGAGAACCGTCCCCTTGTCTTATTTTTTTTACGATATCTGCTGTCCGTCTTCCCTTTGATTGGGGCTGATGCTTTCGGGGCTGACCAGTTCCTCACCCCCGGTCTTTGCAGGAACCCGAGCCAGGGAAACAACCCGGTCGCCCTGATCCAGCTTAATCAGGGTCACTCCCTGAGCATAACGGCTTATCATTGAAATTTCACTAACCTGCTGCCGAATAATAATTCCCTTGGCGGTTATTAACATCAGTTCATCCCCGGACTGTACTCCTCTGAAACCTACCAGGGGGCCGGTGCGTGGAGTGACCCGAAGGGTATAAATACCTTTGCCTCCCCTTTTCTGAAGCCGGTATTCCTCCACTGCTGTCCTCTTGCCAAAACCTTTTTCCGATACCACCAGCACGTCCCGTTCAGGGCAGACCACCTGCATACCAATGACGGCATCCTCCCGGGAAAGGGTAATCCCCTTTACTCCCCGGGCAGACCTCCCCATGGTCCTTACATCGCTCTCCCGGAACCTGATGCTCAAGCCTTTTGTGGTACCTAAAAGTATTTCCCGGCTGCCGTCGGTCATCCTGGCTCCGATTAGCTCGTCGTCATCCCCCAGGGTAAGGGCGATAAGCCCTCCCTTGCGGGCTCTCTGATATTCAATCAGGCGGGTCTTTTTCACATATCCTTTTTTGGTGCCGAAGAATAGAAAGTCTTCCTTCGTAAATTTCCGAATGGGGAAAACCGTGGTGATAAATTCCCCCTTATCCAGGGAAAGCAGATTGATCATATTAGTCCCCCTGGCCTGCCTTCCCGCCTCTGGTATTTCGTATACTTTAAGACGGTAAAGCTTCCCATGATTGCTGATGCACAGCAGGTTGTGATGGGTGGAAGTGATGAATAACTGTTCCACAAAATCATCTTCCTTGGTCCCCATCCCGGTAATTCCCCGGCCGCCTCTCCTCTGACTCCGATAAGTGGTCAGGGGAAGGCGCTTTATATAACCCTGGTGGGTAAGGGTGATAACCGCATCCTCCACGGCAATCAGGTCTTCTATATGAAGCTCCTCCTCCCGGGGCATTATTTTGGTCCTCCGGGGGTCGGAAAATTTCTTCTTAACCTCCTGCAGCTCTGTCTTAATAATCTGGAAAATAAGCCTCTCATTGTTCAACACTTCCTGCAGATAGGCAATCTTTTTAATCAGCTCCAGGTATTCTGCCTCCAGCTTTTCCCGTTCCAAACCGGTAAGCTTCTGAAGGCGCATATCCAAAATTGCCTGGGCCTGTTTTTCCGTCAAGTTAAAACTGCTTATCAGCCCTTTTCGGGCTTCATCCACCGTCTTGGACTGTCTGATCAATTTTATCACTGCATCCAGGTTGCTCAGGGCAATACGCAGCCCCTCCAGGATATGGGCCCGTGCTTCAGCTTTTCTCAATTCAAAACGGGTGCGCCGGGTGATGACCTCCTTCTGGTGGTCCAGGTACGCCTGAAGCACCTGTTTAAGATTAAGCACCCGGGGCTGACCGTCTACCAGGGCCAGCATAATCACCCCAAAAGTCTGTTCCAACTGGGTATACTTAAAAAGCTTATTTAATATAACCTGAGGTATAACATCCTTTCTAAGGTCAATGATTACCCTCATTCCGGTACGGTCGGATTCATCCCCCAGGTCTGTAATTCCTTCAATTTTTTTGGTCCTAACTAAATCAGCGATGGTTTCCACTAAGCGGGCTTTATTCACCTGGTAGGGAAGTTCCGTCACCGTAATCCTGGTCTTGTCGCCCTTCAGCGGTTCAATGGTGGTTTTAGCCCTCATTTTAATAATACCCCTGCCGGTGCTGTAGGCAGAATCAATGCCCCCTTTACCCAGGATTAAACCCCCCGTGGGAAAATCGGGGCCTTTAATAATCCTGGCTAAAGACTCTCCATCTACCTCCGGATTATCGATCATGCTTACCAGTCCATCCACCACCTCTCCCAGGTTATGGGGAGGGATATTGGTGGCCATGCCTACGGCAATTCCTGAGGAACCGTTCACCAGTAGATTGGGGAAACGGGCAGGAAGCACCACCGGCTCCTCCAGGCTGTCATCGAAGTTGGGCCGGTAATCGATGGTATCTTTATCAATATCGGTGAGCATCTGCTCCGCAATTTTCGCCATCCGGACCTCGGTATAACGCATGGCCGCCGCGGAATCGCCGTCTACACTTCCGAAGTTACCGTGCCCATCTACCACAGGGTAACGGGTAGAAAATTCCTGGGCCATTCTGACCATGGCTTCATAGACTGCTAAATCTCCGTGAGGATGGTACTTACCCAGCACCTCTCCCACCAGCCTGGCGGATTTCTTGTGGGGCTTGTCGGGGCTCAGGCCCAGCTCGTGCATGGCATATAAAATCCGGCGGTGAACCGGCTTCAAGCCATCCCTGACATCCGGCAGCGCCCGGCTCACAATAACGCTCATGGCGTAGTCCATAAAGGAATTTTTTACTTCGTCCTGAATATTAATGCTGACAATTTTCCCGTGGGTATATTCATCCATACGCAATTTCTCCTATCCAAAAATTTAAAAAATATGATGTAGCATATATAATAAAGTCCTTAAATATCCAGGTTTCGGACATCATGGGCATGGTCCTCAATAAACTGCCGACGGGGTTCTACCTTATCCCCCATCAGTGTGGAAAAGATCGTGTCCGCTTTGATGGCATCCATCAGGTTTACCTGTAGAATAGTCCGGCTCTCTGGATTCATGGTAGTTTCCCACAGCTGGGTGGGATTCATCTCCCCCAGGCCTTTGTAGCGCTGCAGGGAGTAACCGTTCCTCCCCACCTTTTTATAAAAGCTGTTCAGCTGATGATCGCTGTAAAAATACTGTTCCTCTTTGCCTTTCTTTACTTTAAAAAGAGGTGGTTGAGCAATATAGATATACCCTGCCTCAATAAGGGCGGGCATATAACGGTAGAAGAAGGTTAAAAGCAGAATCCGTATATGGGACCCATCCACGTCGGCATCGGTCATGATAATAATTTTATGATAACGGGCTTTTTTTAAATCAAAATCTTCGCCAATTCCCGTGCCCAGAGCTGTAATAATGGTCCTGATTTCATTATTGGACAGGATCTTGTCCAGCCGCGCCTTTTCTACGTTTAAAATCTTACCCCTCAGGGGGAGTATGGCCTGGAATCTCCGGTCCCTGCCCTGTTTTGCTGAACCTCCCGCTGAATCTCCCTCCACCAGGTATATTTCACTGATGGAAGGGTCCCTGGAGGAACAGTCGGCCAATTTTCCTGGAAGGTTGGTTATTTCCAGGGCATTTTTACGCCGTGTCAGCTCCCGGGCTTTCTTAGCTGCTTCCCGAGCCCGGTACGCATGCAGTGACTTTTCTACAATTTTTTTGGCTACATTAGGATTTTCATCCAGATAATGTCCCATTTCCTGATAAATTAATGAATCTACAATCCCCCTGACCTCCGGGTTGCCCAGTTTGGTTTTGGTCTGTCCTTCAAACTGGGGGTCACGTATCTTAACGCTGATTACCGCGGCAATGCCCTCCAGGATATCCTCTCCGGACAGATTGCTTTCACCCTCCTTGAGAAGGTTGTACTTTCGCGCATAATCATTGATTAAACGAGTTAAAGAGGTCTTGAATCCAAACTCATGGCTTCCCCCTTCATAGGTATGGATATTGTTGGCAAAAGAATAAATTAGTTCGTTATAACCGGTATGGTATTGAATGGCCAGTTCCAGTTCACAGTCCCTTAAAGTTCGATTAAAATAGATGGGGTCTTTATGGACAACATCCTTGGTACGGTTCAGGTAGCTGATGAATGACTTAATACCTCCCTCGTAACAGAACGCCTCTTCCCGAATTTCTTCCTTTCGCTCATCCCGAAGAATGATATTTAACCCTTTATTAAGAAAGGCCAGTTCTCTCAACCGCTGGGTTAAGTATTCAAAATCAAACCGTATTTCTTCAAATATCTCACTGTCTGCAGAAAAACTTATTTGGGTGCCGCTTTCCTGGGAGCTTCCAATTTTTTTTAGCTGAGTGACCGGCTTACCCCTTTCATACCGCTGGGAATAAATGCCGCCATCTCTCTTAATCTCTACCTCCAGCCATTCCGAAAGAGCATTTACCACGGAAAGGCCTACTCCGTGCAGGCCTCCGGAAACTTTATAGCCCTCTCCACCAAATTTCCCACCGGCATGAAGCAGGGTGAGAACCACTTCTACGGCGGGAAGATTCATTTTAGGATGAATTTTTACCGGTATACCCCTTCCGTCATCTATCACGGTAATGAAGTTCCCCTTTTTAATGATCACTATTATTTCCCTGCAAAATCCGGCAGAGGCTTCATCTACACTGTTGTCCACCACTTCAAAAACCAGATGATGAAGCCCTTTTTTCCCCGTAGAACCAATATACATTCCGGGCCTTTTGCGCACCGCTTCCAAGCCTTCCAGTACCTGAATCTGATGCTCATCGTACTGGTTTTTTTCATTCACCATCGTACCCGACCTCCCTTCCTTGAAAAAAATTTTCCATTACCCCGTAATCAATTCCACTCTCTTCTTCAGAGTAGTGGGAGCAATGGGAGAAAAATAAATTTTATCGGTGGTGACAATAAAGGATTTAGATTCTTCCTTTTTCGTAGTGATCACCACTTTTTTTTCTTCTTTAGACTGTAAAAATTCTTTGGTGCTGCTGCTGGACAGCAAGCTCATGTCAAAAATTCCCAATATCTCCACCATGGGGACAACTATTGAACTGCCAATATGCAAATACACAATTATCCTCCTGTTCTAAAAGATTTATTTTTTTAAATGACAAATCGGACATATGGATTCCTGCTGCCGTGGTGAGAACAGAGCCCCACATTCTATACATTCCTGCCACCCCTGTTCTTTTCTTAGTATAGAACGCCTGGCTTCCTGGGTCATAATATTTTTGATTTTTTCTTTAAAATAGTCTTCCTGCAGATCTTTAACCGACTCTTCTATTTTTAAGGCTTCCTCTTTTTGTAATAAAATATTTTTGATATCAAGGGATTCTTGATTTTCCTGAAGTTCCTCCTCAGGTGGTTCACTGCTGAGGATTGACCCTACTTTAAAATGGATATCTTTTACCACCGGGCTTTCCAGCTTATGATTTATTTTATTGATCATGCTGTGTTTATAAAAGCTTAAATGCTGGGCCCAATGAGAATTTTCTACATGGATAAATAGAATGCCTCCTTTGATTCCCTCCGCCCGGGTATGCTGTAAAATTTGGGGGCCTACCTCCTTCTCCCATTGACAAAGGGCCATTCCCTCTTTTACCTTTTTGGATACGCCTATTTTTTTCATGGTAATATTTAAAAAAGAACCCAGTTTTTCCATTTATAAAACCTTTACATTTCCCTGTTTAATTAAAAATATTTTCGCCGGAACATTTAAATTATTTAAAATCTCTTCTTCCCGGGTTCCGGTAATAAACGTTTGAATCCCCTTTTTTATTTCCTGGACCAGAAATATTCTCCGGCTTTGGTCCAGCTCGGAAAAAACATCATCCAGCAGCAGCACAGGGTATTCTCCCCATTTCCCTTTTATGATTTCCATAATAGAAAGTTTTAGTGCTAAAACGCAGGTTCTCTGCTGGCCTTGGGAAGCATAATTCTTGGCCGGCTGATTGTCTATCAATATTTTCAAATCATCCCGATGTGGGCCCAGAAGTGAAACCCGATTTTTCAGCTCATCTTTTTTGAGTATGTTCAGCTGTTCTCTAAACATAGACTTAATATGCTCCAGTTCTGAGTCATGATTAATCTCCAGGCCGGAAACATAATTCAGGTGCAGGTTTTCTTTGTTATCGGTCAGCCTCCTGTACACCAGGCGGGATAAAATTGACAGTTTTTGAATAGTTTCAAGCCTCTTTTTCAATACCAGGGATCCATAATGAATAAACTGTTCATCCCAAAGAGATAAATCCTCTTCGGTTTTTTTCCAATCCATACTTAATTTTAACACTTTATTGCGCTGCCGTAAAATTTTGGTGTAATCCCTAAGGGTTTTGGAATAAATAGAGGAAATCTGACCTATTTCCCTATCCAAAAAATCCCTTCTACCGGAGGGTGATCCTTTGGCCAGATTCAAATCATCGGGAGAAAAAATAACAGCCTTAAAATCCTTAGGCATACTCTTTTTTTCCAGACCATTAATCTTTATCTTTTTTTTACCCTCCTGAGTATATGCAATTTTTAAATGATAACTACCATTCAGTGTCTCCAATTCTGCTGCTATATTAAAAAAAGACTGGTTCAAACGAATCAGTTCCCGATCCTGAAATGTTCTATTAGATCTACCGCCGGCAAAATAAAAAATAGATTCCAATAAATTTGTTTTACCCTGGGCATTATTTCCCAGGAAAATATTAATATTTGGATCCAAATCAACATACAATTTTTCATAGTTTCTAAAATTTATTATCTGTAGTTTTTTTATTCGCAAGGGCCAGGCCCCCATCTTTTAACTTTTTATAGGTAAAACTAAATAAAGATAATCATCTTTCTGTGGATAAAGCTTAAGGACACAAGGGCCGTTTGCTTCTCTAAAATTTAACTGAATTTTTTCCATATCTATATATCTTAAAGGCTCTATTAAAAAACGGGAGTTTAAAAATATATCTACATCTTCTCCCTCTTTTTCGATATCCACTTCCTCTTCAACACTTCCCATTTCTGAATTTGCTTTGAAAAGAGCTGCCTTATCTCGAACTTCTATTTTTGTGATAAAATTATTTCCCTCTGAAATAAGAATAATTCTCTGCAGACAGCTGATTAAATCATTTTTTCCTGCAGTAATTGTGGTATTAAACTCATTGGGAATCACCCGTTCAATGGCAGGGTATTTTTCATCCAGTAATTTAGAAAAGAAAAGGAAATTATCAATTTTAAAGAGAATTTGCTTTTTCTCATCTACCTTTACCTGGATTTTTTCTTCTGAAAAATTAAATTTAATTATCTCCGTTAATATTTTTAACGGTACTATAAATTGCATTTCTTTTCCACTTATATTTTCTATGGCCCCTTTTCTCACGGAAAGCCGAAAGGAATCAGAGGAAGTAAGGGTAAGGCGGTCTTTTCCAATCGAAAATAAAATACCTGTCAAAGGAGCTTTTCCCTCATCTCCTGAGGCACAAAAAATAGTTTGTTTCAACATATCTTTAAAAAGGTCCGTTTTAATGGCCCAATCACTATCCATTTCCATCACGGGTATTTCAGGAAAATCCAAAGGATCCAGGCCTTTTAATTGAAAATTTACCTTGCTGCACTTAATTAAAGCATTAAAGTTATCTCCTATTTCAATATCTACCTGCTGGTCATTGACCAGCCTGATTATTTCCGCCAGTTTTGTAGGAAGCACGACCGCTCCTTCTTTTAATGTCTTTACCGGCAGGTGACATCTGATGCCTACCTCCAGATTTGTAGCAGACAGGTCCAGCACATTTTTATAACAGGAAAGATATATTCCTTCCAGTGAAGGAATGGTGCTTCGTTGAGGTGCTATTTTCATACAGGCCTGTAGGAAAAAAAGCATTTCAGATTGATCTCCAGAAAATTTCATATTTTCCTCCTTATTTTTGGCATATTAATTGCTTATTATGTATATAATAATAATTTAAAAAAATAGTAATAGTAATAAGGCTTGTGGATTTGTGGAAAACTAAAAAGAAACGACGTCTGGATTAAATAGTTGTTGTGATAAAAGCAGTGGATGAAGAAGGTCTTTTTAGAGTGATATACACAAGCAAAAAATAATATCAAAAATTTCAAAAAACCCTGTGTATAAATCTGACTTTATGCACAGGATAATCAGAGTTTCTTAACTTTTTGAATTAAATCATTAATAATTTTTTTCAATTCATCATCTTTAATTATTTCTGCTGTTATTTTTTGATGAGCGTGCATTACCGTGGTATGGTCTCTTCCACCGAAATCTTCCCCAATTTTAGGGAGGGAAAAATCCGTAAGCTCTCGGCATAAATACATGGAAATCTGCCTGGGGTAAGTAATATGTTTGGTCCTTCTCTTACATTTCAAATCTTCTGTTTTGATTTTAAAATAATCTGCAGTAATGGTTTGAATGTGATCAATGCTCATAGTTTTTTGTTTTTTTTGAGAAAGAATATCTTTAAGGGCTTCTTTGGCCAGGTCCAAACTAATTTTATTGCCGGTAAGGGAGGAGTAAGCAACCACCCTGATCAAAGCCCCTTCTATTTCACGAATGTTAGTGCTGATTTCATTGGCAATATAAGAAACTACTTCATTGGGAAGGTCGAGGCTTTCCAAACTGGCTTTTTTGCGGATAATGGCAATTCTTGTTTCCAAATCGGGGGGTTGAATGTCTGTAATAAGCCCCCATTCGAATCGGGAACGAAGCCTGTCCTCCAGAGTAGGAATATCTTTGGGAGGGCGGTCGCTGGAAATAGCAATCTGTTTATTATTTTCGTGCAGGGAATTGAAAGTATGGAAAAATTCCTCCTGAGTTTGTTCCTTTCCTGCTAAAAATTGAATATCGTCGATTAAAAGGATATCCACATTTCGATATTTATTGCGGAATTCAACCGTCCGGTTGTCACGGATGGCATTAATAAACTCGTTGGTAAACTTTTCTGAAGTAATGTAAACTACCATGGTATTGGGTTTGTTTTCCAAGGCAACGTGGCCTATGGCGTGTAAGAGATGGGTTTTACCCAAACCCACACCTCCGTACACAAAAAGAGGGTTGTAGGCCTGGGCAGGAGATTCGGCAACGGCTAGAGAAGCAGCATGGGCAAAACGGTTGCCACTGCCTACAACATAAGAATCAAAGGTATATTTTGCGTTTAACCAGTTTTTATTGCTTTGAAATTGACGAGAAGGGATGGACTTTTTTACATTTCTATCTTCGTCCTCCATAGATTGTTCCCGGTGATTACTTTCCGTTTCAATAACTAACTTGACGCAGTAATTTGAATCGGTTAAATTATTTAAGACAGAATTAATCAGGCTTGAATAACGATTTTCTATAAAATTCTTGGAAAAGTCGTTGGGAACGCTGATAAAAAAAATATTATCCTGTATGGCAAGAGGCTGAATGGGCTTGATCCAAGTTTCATAACTGGGTTTACTGAGTTTTTTTTCGACTTCCAGCAGAGTCTGCTGCCAGATTATGTTAATGTCTGTTTGCATTTTTAAACCTCCCGATAATTCTAAAAAAATTAAGGATATAAACATATTTATAAACAACTTATCCACAGATGTGGATATTAAAGGACAAAAAACCTATATGAGAATATAATACCAAAATTTGAAAGGTTCTACAACCTGAAATATTTTTACTAAGAAGTCAATAAACAAAGATATTATCGATATTTCCGGGGTTGACAGGGTGAAAATAAATAATATATAATTGCTATAGCATTTCTGGGGGAATTTTTTTTAAAAGGAGGTGTCATGGCCATGACGAAAAGAACGTATCAACCTAAAAGAATAAAAAGAAAAAGAAACCACGGGTTCAGAGCAAGAATGAGAACCAAAGGGGGAAAAATAATTATTAAAAGGCGAAGAAAAAAGGGTAGAAATCTTTTAACAGCTTAGGTCGCGTTGAGGGGCCTTTTTTAGCTTTTTAGGGAAATATAAGGGTTTGGCGGTGCTTTTATTGTTTAAGAGCATTAAAAAGAACTGGGAGTTTAAAAAAGTTTATAATCATGGAAAATATTTTGTTTCTCCCTACACAGTAGTTTACCTTTATCCGAATAAAGAGGGAGAAAAACGACTGGGCATAACCGTAAGCAAAAAGGTCGGAAACAGTGTGGAGCGGCATCGTATAAAACGTATTTACAAGGAAGTTTGCAGATTAAACGAAGCAAAAATAAAAAATGGTTATGATATTATACTGGTGGCCCGGAAAAAAGCAGCCGAACTTGATTTTAAAATAGCCTGGAAAGATCTGATGGAGCTATTTAAAAAAGGAAAATTATTGGAGAAGACGCATAAAAATGAAAATATTAAAAAGAATAACGGTAATTGTGATTAAATTCTATAAAAAATTTATTTCCCCCTTGTTTCCTCCAAGATGCAGGTTTTATCCAACCTGTTCCAGTTATGCTCTGATGGCTTTAGAAGAGAGAGAATATAAGGAAGCCATGGTATTGATCCTTAAAAGATTATCAAGGTGTCACCCGTTTCATGGGGGGGGTTACGACCCTTTGCCCGGAAAAAGGAGGAAGTTAGATGATTCAACCCATAGTTGACATACTTTTTGAAGTACTGCTCTATTTTTATAATTTAACCGGGAATTATGGGGTTGCCATAATTATTCTTACGATAATTGTAAAAGTAATTACCTTTCCCCTGACTCAAAAACAAATAAAATCTGCCAAAGCAATTCAAGATATACAGCCGGAACTAAAAAAATTGCAGGAAAAACATAAAAACGATAAAGAAAAACTGAATGAAGAAACCATGAAGCTGTGGCAGGAACATAAAATTAATCCTCTGGCGGGCTGCCTACCGCTGATTGTCCAGTTTCCGGTTTTAATTGCCATGTTCAGACTGCTTCAGGAAAGTGAAACGTTATTTATGAATGCAGGGATTGCTGATTTTAATAAGATGTTTCTGTTTTTTGATATGACCCAACCGGATACCTTCCCTTATATCCTTCCCATTCTGGCAGGGGTAACCACTTTCTTACAGCAAAAACTGATGACCACAGACCAATCACAAAAAGCATTGTTATATCTTATGCCCATCATGATTACTGGATTCAGTATACAATTTCCAGCTGGACTGACACTGTATTGGGTGCTGCAGAACGTTTTGTCGGTGGGGCAGCACATGTTTGTTAATAAACCCGTTTTGAAAGGGGTGCAGAAACAGAATGAAAACAGTTGAAAAAACAGCAAAAACAGTAGAAGAGGCCGTTGAGTTAGGAATAGAGGAACTGGGGATTAAAAGGGAAAACGCAGAGATTGAAATTTTATCGGAACCCAGCAATGGATTATTCGGATTTATTGGGGCACGCTCGGCCAAGGTAAAAATTAGTATGAAAAAACTTCCGGCAGATTTTGCCAGAGATTTTATACATGAGCTAATTGAAAAAATGGGTTTAAGTAATGTTAACGTAGAAATAGTAAAACAAAATGAAAACACAATATATGTTGACATTGTGGGAGATAATCTGGGAATATTGATTGGAAAAAGAGGACAGACTTTAAATTCTATGCAGTATTTGGCTAACCTGGTAGTTAACCGACAGTTTAATGAGTTCAATCGGGTGATGATTGATATTGAGAATTACAGGGATCGCAGGGAAAAAACATTGAAACAGCTGGCTGAAAACCTGGCGCGAAAAGTGGTCAAGGGAAGAAGAAATATCGTTTTGGAGCCCATGATTCCCCAGGAAAGAAGGATTATTCATACCGCCCTACAGAATAACCCCTCGGTTTCTACGTACAGTCAGGGAGACGAGCCCTTTAGAAAAGTTGTTATTACACTGAAAAGGGCTGAGGAAAATGCCGGTTAACGGTTGAATTTTAATAATATGGCTTGGTAATTAAGGCACGGACACATTTTTTTGTGGAGGTGCCTTTTTTTAAAATAGAGAACCCAATTTAAGGTCCAAAAGGGAAAAGAAACTTAGACTTTATTGGTTTAATATAGTAAAGTAATGGGATATGCTGTATCAGTGAAGGCACTCCAGCTGATGCAAAAAAATGAAACCCAAAAGGAAAAAAAATTTGGGAAAAGCGAAAATGTAGTGGAAAGAAGGGTTGAAAGTGAGAGAGGATACCATTTCTGCCATATCAACTTCCCTGGGAGAAGGGGGAATTGGAATCGTCAGGATGAGCGGCAAGGAAGCTTTTTCTATTGCCCGCAAAATATTTGAAAAAAAGATAAAGAAAACGGAGCCCGAAAACTATAAGTTAAATTATGGTAATATCAAGGATCCCGAAACAGGAAAAATGATTGATGAGGTACTGGTCAGCTTTATGTCCGCCCCTTATACATATACCCGGGAAGATGTAGTGGAAATTAATTGTCATGGAGGAATTGTCCCTCTAAAAAGAATTCTGGATCTTACTCTCCGGCAGGGGGCACGGTTGGCAGACCCGGGGGAATTTACATTTCGAGCCTTTATGAACGGCCGTTTAGACCTTTCCCAGGCAGAGGCGGTAATTGATATTATCAGGGCCAGGACTGAAACTGCAGGAGAAGTAGCCGTGTCCCAGGTAGAGGGGAAGCTCTCTCAAAAAATTAATCTAATCAAGGATGAAATTGAAAGAATATTAACCCTGATAGAGGTAAATATAGATTTCCCCGAAGAGGATATCGAAGAAACACAACAGGAACAGTTAACAGAAAGCATGAAAGAAATGATAGAAGAAATAAAGCAAATCCTGAAGACTGCAGAACAGGGAAAAGTGATTCGGGAAGGAATTAAAACCGCCATCATCGGAAAACCCAATGTGGGGAAATCTTCGCTGTTAAATGCCCTTTTAAAAGAGCAGAGGGCGATTGTGACAGAGATTCCAGGGACCACCAGGGATCTTCTGGAGGAAGTAATAAACATTAAGGGACTGCCCTTAAAAGTGATTGATACTGCGGGAATTCGGCACACCAGTGACCGGGTGGAAAAAATCGGAGTAGAAAAGGCTCAAGGGTTAATTTCTGAAAGCGACCTGATACTATTTATTTTAGATGCCCATTCAGGGATTGAAGAGGAAGACCGGAATATCATAGAGATGATTAAAGGGAAAAAATCTATTGTAATCATTAATAAAATAGACCTGGTAAGGCAAGAAACAGTAGATCATCTGGAAAAAGAAATTACGACAGCACCCATACTTAAGGCTTCCATTAAATTCGAAAGAGGAGTAAAGGAGCTGGAGGAAGAAATTGCTGCACTTTTCTTTGAGAAGGGAATTCCTGAAGTAGAATCGGTTCTTATTTCCAATACCCGCCATAAGGTTTCTTTAGAAAAAAGCAAAGAATTTTTGGAGGAAGCCCTGAGGGGAATGGAGGAAGGGTTGACCCCGGATCTAGTTACCATTGACTTAAAGTGCAGCTGGGAAGCCCTGGGGGAAATAACCGGAGAAAATTTGGACGAGAAAATTATTAGTAAAATATTCAGCGAATTTTGCATCGGAAAGTAAAAATAATGAGGGTGTTTCCCTGGAAATTTATAAAGATATTTTAAAAAAAGGAGTTTAACTAATGTTCCCCCAGGAGCTTTTTCTGGCAGGCGTTAAGGCAATGAACCTGCAAATAGATGAACAAAAATTGGAGCAGTTTAAAATATATTTTAAACTGCTTTTGGAATGGAATAAGCGCATAAATCTAACCCGCATTACACAACCAGAGGAAGTGGTTACCAAACATTATCTTGATTCATTTGCTTCTGCAAAGCTGCTTTCTTTCCGGGGAGGGGAAATAGTATGTGATGTAGGGGCCGGAGCGGGATTTCCGGGAATTCCACTAAAGATATTATTTCCCCAGATTCATCTGACCTTGATGGAGTCCCAAAAAAAGCGAGTATCGTTTTTAAAAACGGTGATTAATGAGTTGGGGCTTTCAGATACAGAAGCGCTGCATGGTAGAGCAGAGGAACTGGGGCAAAACGTAAACTACCGGGAAACCTATGATAAGGTGCTGGCCAGGGCTGTCGCTCCCTTAACGGTGCTTTTAGAGCTGTCCCTGCCTTTGGCAGCAGTGGGGGGATTGTTCATCGCATATAAAGGCCCAAAAGCCTCAGAGGAAGTAAGGGAGGCCCAAAAAGCCCTGGAAATATTGGGAGGAGAAATTGAATTAATGGAAGGCCTTAAGATTCCCTTCCAAAAGGAAAAGAGGACCATAGTCATCATAGGAAAGAAAACCAAAACCCCTGTGAAATATCCAAGGAGGCCAGGAGTTCCTGAGAAGAAACCCTTATAAGAAGGGCTTGTCCAGGACAGGCAGAAAAAATTTTTGATAATTTTATTAAAATGGCAGGACAGGCAGGAAGCCTTGTCGAATTATTCTATAAAATTAACAAATATTTACTCAGGTGGTGTGAATATGAAGGAAAAATTGTCTAAACTGTTTAAACCTACAGAGCATGAACATGAAGAGGAAAACATCAGATATATAGATATTGAAAAGATTCAATCAAATCCTTATCAGCCCCGGTCTGTTTTTGATCCTGAAAAGATTACTGAGCTTGCCCAGTCCGTAAAAACCTATGGCCTTTTACAGCCAATTATTATTCGAGAGGCTGATACCTGCTTTCAGTTAATTGCGGGGGAAAGAAGGCTTTTGGCCTGTAAAGAACTGGAATGGCAGACCATACCGGCCATTGTCAAGGAAATGAACGACAGCGGAATGGGAGCAGTGGCCTTAATCGAGAATTTACAGCGGGAAAACCTGCATTTTATGGAGGAAGCATGGGCTTTTCAGAGGCTCATTGAGGAGTTTGGATTGACCCAGGAGGTATTGGCCCAGAGATTAGGAAAAAGTCAGTCAACCATAGCCAACAAATTAAGGCTTTTGAAACTTCCTGAGGATTTCCGGGAATTACTATACACCGGACATCTGACAGAAAGGCACGCCCGCTCCCTTTTAAAGCTGCCCGGGGAAGATATACAGGGGAGGGTGCTGAAGCAGATACTGGAAAATAATCTTAATGTTAAGCAGTCAGAAAACCTGGTGGATGAATATCTGCAGTATTTAAAAAACAAAGAAAAACCGGGCAGGAAAAAAAAGAAAGTAGTAATTAGGGATTTAAGGATCTTTATAAATACCATACGTCAGTCCATTAAAGCAATTAAAAAAGCAGGGCTGAATCCCCTGGTTACGGAAAAAGACTGCGGAAATTATTTTGAAATTACCATAAGGCTCCCTAAAGATTCAGACAAACTGAATGAATAATGATATTCCTTGGTACCGGTAAAACCCTTGGTGTACTTCAGTTTATTTAAATGCAAAAATAGTTAATTTATAATAATAGCACAACTGCAATAGAAATAAGACTTTAAAAAATTAGATTCTGGCAAATATCCAGGATTTAATTTTTTTTGGTCAAAGAAGGAACTTATAAAATAAATCACGAAAATAAACGTAAGAAATAAAATACTATGGGGGAAAGCAGAAGGTGAATGATGCCTATGGCTAAAATTATTGCAATAACCAATCAAAAGGGAGGCGTCGGGAAGACTACTACAGCGGTTAACCTGAGTTCATGTCTGGCGGAACTGGGGAAAAAGGCACTGCTGGTAGATATTGACCCCCAGGGAAACAGTACCAGCGGTATGGGTTTAGACCGAATGAAAATAAAATTTTGTATTTATGACGCGATTATCAATAACCTGCCGGTCAAGAAAATAATTCAAGATACCCATGTAAAGAATCTAAAAATACTTCCTGCTACTATACAGCTGGCCGGGGCGGAAATAGAGCTGGTGCCTACCATGTCCCGGGAGGTTAAACTTAAAAAAGTACTGCAGGAAATCCATGCAGATTTTGATTTTATCATTATTGACTGCCCACCCTCCTTGGGACTGCTCACCATAAACGCATTAACGGCCTCAAATTCCGTGCTGGTCCCCATCCAATGTGAATACTACGCATTAGAGGGTTTAAGTCAGCTGATTAACACCATAAAACTGGTTCAAAAGCACTTAAATCCGGATTTAAAAATTGAAGGGGCCCTGTTAACCATGTTTGATGTGCGGACCAATCTCTCTTCTCAGGTGGTGGAGGAGGTAAAGAGATTTTTCGGCTCACTGGTTTACGAAACGATCATACCCCGCAATGTCCGACTGAGTGAAGCTCCCAGTCATGGCCAACCAATTATTTATTACGATCCAAAATCTAAGGGAGCACAGGTATACCAAGAGCTAGCCAGGGAGGTAGTAAAAAATGATTAAGAAGGGCCTCGGAAAAGGGCTGTCTGCTTTAATTCCCGAAAAAGAACATGAAATGGATGGGGAGAAGGCTCATGAGATACCTGTTCAAAAAATCTCCAGGAATCCTTATCAGCCCAGGAAGCATTTTAATGATGAAAAAATGAAGGAACTGGTCAGCTCCATAGAGGAACACGGAGTAATACAGCCGGTGCTGGTTCGAAAATCCGGCAGCGATTATGAGCTGGTGGCCGGGGAAAGGCGCTTTAGAGCCGCACAGCTGGCAGGGCTGGAACAGATTCCTGCCGTGGTAAAAGAATTAAATGATACTGAAATGCTGGAGTTTGCCATGATCGAAAACCTCCAAAGGGAAGACTTAAACCCCCTGGAGGAAGCCCAGGCGTATAAAAGGCTGATAGACGAATTTAACTTTACCCAGGATAAACTGGCGAAAAGGATCGGTAAAAGCCGACCGGTAATCACCAACACCATGAGGCTATTAAAGCTGGCTAAGGAAGTGCAGCAGCTTCTCCAGGAAGGGAAATTATCCGCGGGCCATGCCAGGGCACTGGTTTCGTTGGAGGACCACGAAATACAAAAAAGGGTTGCGGCAAAAATAATGAGCGAGAACCTTACCGTCAGGGATACTGAAAATATAATGTCTCGGCTCAGCCAGAAAACCAGCCATGAGGAATCGGGAAAAGAAGAGAAGGTTAAAGAAATAGAAACAAAAATTGACCCTCAAATATTGGACGTAGAGGAGAAGCTGTGCCATCTGCTGGGAACCAGGGTAAAAATAAAAGATAAAAGAAACAGGGGGAAAATTGAAATAGAATATTATTCCCACGGGGAACTGGAAAGGATATTAGAGAAGTTTTTTAAAACGGAAAGTTTCATGTGAAACTAACATAATAAGATTGCCGTCATCTCCATATAATATTGTAGGGTTGAATAAACCATAAGGGGGAACATCCCAAATGATTTATTTAGATAATGCTGCTACTACCTGGCCCAAACCGGAAGGGGTTTACCAGGCAGTAGCTAATTTTATGCGTGAAATAGGGGCTAATCCCGGCAGGGGAGGCCACAGAGCTTCGGTCAGAGGTGGAAAAATTATTGCGGACACCCGAAAAAAAATTGCCCGGCTTTTTAATTTAAAAAATTCTAACCGGGCAATCTTTACTTTCAACGCTACCCATTCTATCAACCTGGCCTTAAAGGGCCTTTTAGAACCAGGGGACCATGTAATTACTACGGCGCTGGAGCATAACTCTACCCTAAGGCCCCTTTTTAAACTTCTTCAAAAAGGAGTCAGGGTTACGGTTATTCCCTGCTCTCCCCAGGGATTTATAGACCCTGCCCTGATAAAAAGAAAACTTCTTCCCTCTACCCGGCTGATCTGTTTAAATCACGCCTCCAATGTGCTGGGGACTTTGACACCTGTTCAAGAGGTGGGCAGGATCGCCAGGGAAAACGATGTTATTTTTATGGTGGATGCCGCACAGACGGCCGGAATATACCCTATCGATGTAGAAGAGATGAACATCGACCTGCTGGCCTTTCCGGGACATAAAAGCCTGTTGGGGCCCCAGGGCACAGGAGGTCTGTGTGTGGGGGAAAGGGTCAGGTTGGACAGCATCTTTGAAGGAGGCACCGGCAGTGTCTCGGAATCTTTTGCACAGCCCGACAGGCTTCCCGATAAATTAGAAAGCGGCACTCCCAATACACCCGGGATTGCCGGGTTAGGAGCCGGCCTTGATTTTATTCTCCAGGAAGGCATGGAAAAAATAAGGGCCCATGAGCAGGAACTTACTTCATATCTGCTGCAGGGCCTTGAGGAATTTAAAGAAATAAAAATTTATGGACCTAAAAACACGGAAAAACAGGCACCCCTGGTGGCCTTTAATGTAAAGGACAAAGATTCAACGGATATCAGCTATATGCTGGATAAGTTTTATGATATTGCTACCCGTTCTGGACTTCACTGCGCTCCCCTGGTGCACAAGGCCCTGGGGACCAGGGAACAGGGAGCTGTTAGGGCTAGCATAGGTTATTTTAACACCCGGGGAGATATCGACGGGTTACTACATGCCCTGGCCTCAATTGTGAAAGAATTTTAAAGAAATATAAAGGATTCTTTTGGTTTTTAGCGAAGTATATCCTTCGATTTCCAAAAAACAAAACACGTTTGGGTGATTATATATATGAAAAAAAATAAAAGATTCACCGTAATGTTTATTCCCCATTACGGTAGTGACTCTCGTTCCTTTAACCTTTCTCTTAAATCTCTATCCATAACCTTTTCTCTAATAGTAATTCTGTTTACGGCCACCATAACCTCCCTTTCAATGTGGGGCAATCACTATGGGTTTATGCTGACCCAAATGGAAGAGCTGGAACAGCTGCGCACCATTAATGAAATTCAGGGGGAACAGATTCTTTCCCTGTCGGCAGAGACAGAAGGTATAACGGAAAAAATGAAAAGCCTTGAAGAACTGGACCGGGAAGTAAGAAACCTTCTACAGCTGGAGGACTTCCAGGAGATTATGTCCGATGTCCCTGAAAGAAAACCAATGCTGCTCAGCAGAGGGTTGGACTATAACTTGAATCCTTTACAGGAAACAGCTGTGGGGGGAAGGGTTGAGGAAACTCCCCTTCATAATCAATTGGAGGAGCTGAAGGGAGGCATCCCCTTTACCCGGGCCTCACTGGAGGACTTGAAAGAATTAATAGAAGAAAAACAGGAGGAGCTGGCCGGCACCCCTTCTATTTGGCCTGCCACAGGCCGGATTACCTCCCCCTTTGGGGAACGAAGGAACCCCTATACCCGCAGAATCTCTTTTCACAGCGGAATTGATATCGGAGCCAAGCGGGGGACGCCGGTCTATGCTGCTGCCAGGGGAGTGGTGGAGACAGCCTCCTATAACGGTGGATTTGGAAGAATGGTTTCTATTAAGCATCCCTATGGTCACTACACCCTTTATGCCCATCTTACCAATTATGTGGTGGAGGCCGGGGACCTGGTGGAAAAGGGAGAGCTGATTGGACATGTGGGCAGCACCGGTTTCAGTACCGGCCCCCACCTTCATTATGAAGTCCATGTGAATGGTGAGCCAAAGGATCCGATGCTTTTTCTTCCCAAAGAAAGATAGAGGGATAGCCCGACAATATAATTCTATGCCGCATAGAAGGCGGCAGTGCCATGGGAAGAATAAAATTAAGACAGTAGAACCGTCCCCTTGTCTCCTTGTCTTATGAAGATAAAGGCCTCCTGGAACAGGGGGCCTTCACAATTATAGTCAAAAAAGGAGCAGAGAGATGTTTAAATCCAAAAAGATTAATACAGGCAGTGTAGAATCTTTAGTGGGGAAAAATAGTTTTTACGAGGGAAAACTAAAAGCCTCGGGTATCGTGAGAATAGACGGACAATTTGAGGGCAGCCTGGAGGTGGAGGGAGAGCTGGTGGTGGGAGAATCTGCCGATATTAAGGCGGAGGTTAAAGCCAGTAATATGATGCTGGCCGGGACTCTTAAGGGCAATGTCCACATTGAACAGAAATTAGAGCTTAGTTCCACAGGCCGGCTGGAGGGGGACATTCGCGCCAAAACATTGATCATTGCTGAAGGGGGTATTTTTCATGGCACCTCCCTCACCCCGGAAGAAGGTGTGGAGGAAAAGGAGTAATCCTTACTCAGGGCCATATGAATTCCAGCGGTTATGGTTCGGGCCAGGTTCATAACCAGGGAAAGCCGGGTATTCTGAAGCACCAGGTATTCCAGGCAGCCGCTGACATTTACAGTGCCCGTTATATGAAGGTTGCCCACTGCAGGCAGGGTCTTATTTACAGCCAGGCCGGGAAATAGCGGCCCCTTTTTCACTTTAATTTGGCCTATGTTCTTTGCACTTCCCAGGGCAGCATCCACTGCCAGGAGATAAGAGTTATTATACTTTTCTTCTATATATTCTAGCGTTTCCTGCAGGTTCAAGGCGTGAACAGGTTGTTCCAGCGTGCCTATAACCACGACTTCCGGAGGCATCAATTCCTCTAGACTGCTTCCCACCAGGGGCCCCAGGGAGTCACCGGTGGAACGGTCGCTGCCGATGCCTAAAAAGATTAGCTGTTTATTCCCCTGAAGGGGCATAAAGGAGGAAAGGAAATCCGCCAGCAGGAAAGGAGTCCGGGGGTTTTCCACTGCAAATATATTTTTTTTATCATAATCCCAAAGGGTTGATTTAAGGGGGCTTTTTTTATTTTGAAATCTTATCATGCTTTAACCTCTCTTTCCGAAATTAGTATATGTTAATTCCCGGGCAATATGTATGCATAAACATTATTTGCTAAAAAAAGGGATGCAGGGGAAATAAAAAGAATATTTAATGAGGGATAATAAATATACATAACCATAGGAGGGCAAATTGAAAAAGACGATACTGGCGGGTATAATTTTGATTGTGCTAATCATCTTGATTATAATCTCAGGCAGGGCTGCGGAGTTTTCCTGGGGGGGAGAAATGCCAGGCACCCGCCCAACACAGTTGTGGGTGCGCCATTATTCCGAAGATCTGAAGGTGGTGGAAAGGGCAGGAAGAGCAATTTTAAAGGAAGTAAGGGAAGAGAGCGCCTCTATAATAGGAATAGATTATTACGGTAGAGATGTTTGGCAGGATACCTGGGATGGTCCGCAGGAAATCTTTTTTGACCAATATCACTGGGGCCATACTAATCTGTCTGAAGGGATTATCAGCGTGTTAGATTACGATGGAAAACTGGTGCGTCGTGCCAAGGCTCCTGCGGATTATAAACACTACTGGCTGGGCCCCCAGGGGGAGATTTTGTTCAGTCGGAGCGTTTCTTTGGGACAGGACCGTCTGGAGGGGCTTTATGGAGAGAAAGGCCTGGTGTTCAATTCCCGAGGAGAACAGGTATTTGAAGAATCTTTTGCAGGCATGGGGATTATGGACATGAAACTGCTTCCAGGAACAGAAATGCTGGCTGTCAGTTTAGTGAAAGTATTTCCCTATGTATCCACAAAGGTGGTTATTTCTACCCTGGAAGGGCATAATATTGTGAAAATTAAAGGAGATCAGCTCTTTTCCCCTCCAGTTATTTTGGAGGACAGCCGTGCCGTGGCTCTTGTTTCCGGCCCCAATCTTTATGTATATTCCATTGAAGGGGTCCCGCTATTCAAGGAGGAATGGGAGCGCCCCATAAACGATGCTTTTGCCGGGCCCGGTGAAAGCTTGATGCTGGTCATATCCCCGGAACAGGCCCTGAAGGAAAAAACCAGGCTGGCCTGCCTGGACCTGAAGGGAAACACTCTTTGGGAAAGGGAGCTGCCGGGGAATTACCGACAGGGGAAAAGGCGAATTGACGGAGGAATGATTATAGAAACCGACTTATTTTTATATCTTCTCCAGTCCGATGGAAAAACCCAGGGATCCTATTCTCCCCAGGAAGGGCAGGAAATTCATCTCATGTCCACCGACACTTTTTTAGCTCAGGAAAGAGGAAAACTTACCGCCTACAGCTGGCCCTTAAAATAAATTATTTGCCCGCCGGAACCAAAAGTCGATAGGAGCGATAAAAATGCCTGTGAACTGGTTTGACTTTGCCGTTCTGGCTTTTCTGACCTGGGGGGCGGTCAACGGATATTTCCGTGGGGTAACTCTTTCCCTTATCAATATTCTGGCCTGGTTTTCCGGGGTGGCCCTGGCTTTTTATTCTAAAGGCCCCGTGGCTTTTTTTGTAAATCAGCAGTATGAGGTAAACCCCTTAATCACCAGGGTGCTTTCTCAAAACATGGACCTTCCCATGAAGGTGACCGGTGCTCCAATCCCGGGGGAAGACCTGTCTGCTTTCATTCAACGGCTGCCCGTTGGGCCCTTCGCAAAAAATAGTTTGTGGGAATATTTTTACCGGGAAGGAGAAAAAATAATATATCAGGGAGGCAGCCCTGCAGAGTTTCTTTACTCCTGGATGGCGGAAGCCCTGATTCAAATCGTCTGCTTTGGTGCGGTTTTAGCAATCATCATTGCCTTGTTTAAATTGGCCGAAGGAGCCTGGGAGTTAAAAAAGCAGGGGAAATTCCTTGCAGAGGTCAGCTCTCTGGCAGGGCTGCTGGTAGGGCTTCTAAAAAGTTTTTTCGTGCTTTTGGTGGTAGCAGCACTGATTATGCCCCTGTTGGAGGTATTTGATTTTATTCTGTTGGAGGATATCCGAAGTTCTTTTTCGGCAAATTCTATAATTTCTTTGATAAATACAGTAGGGGGCAGATATTAATTTTTTTAAGAATAGCAGGATTTTCGGATACATACGGAGAATTTACTTTATGAAAATTCTGTTAATATACTTACAGAAAAACTGGGAGGGATTTTGTAATGCGTTTAATTTTATTAGGACCACCGGGAGCAGGAAAAGGAACACAGGCAGAAGGCATTGTAAAAAAATATAACATTCCCCACATCTCAACAGGAGACATATTTAGGGCGGCATTAAGGGAAGGTACGGAAATGGGTTTAAAGGCCAAAGGGTACATGGATCAGGGACAGTTGGTCCCCGATGAAATCGTAGTAGGCGTGGTAACAGAAAGGCTTCGCAAGCCGGACACCAGCAAAGGATTCCTTTTGGATGGTTTTCCCCGGAATGCCAACCAGGCAGAAGCCCTGGATAAAGTAGTAGAGCATATGGGCATCAAAATAGACGGAGTTGTTAACATTGACGTTCCCGACGAAGAGTTGGTGGACAGACTCACCGGCCGGAGAATGTGTAAAGGGTGCGGCGCCAGTTTCCACGTAAAGTTTAAAGCACCCAAAGTAAGAAATGTTTGTGACAGCTGCGGCGGCGAACTTTACCAGAGAGATGACGACACCGTTGAAACAGCCAAAGAGAGACTGGAAGTATATCACTCTCAAACTGCTCCATTAATTGATTATTATACCAAGAGGGGCATTATCCTTAATATCAACGGCAATCAAGACATGAAAGCCGTACTGGATGAAATTATTGCTGCCCTTGGTAAATTAGCGTAAGGAAGGAACTTCTCTGTACTTAAAAAGCGCCGGTCCGAAATGGGTCGGCGCTGTTGTATGTTTTTGATACAGCCTTTGGGGCCTATTGTTTTTGAAGTCCATGCTGTTTAAAGCCTTTTTCCCGCATTTCAGGGGCCGCAGGCAGCCTTTAAAAATGCTTTGATGAACCAACCTTAAATAAAGGAGCGAAAAAATGCAGCCGGTCTTAGAAACCATTCAGCAGTATATTAACCTGGACCAGGAACTGATCTCCGGTGCGGTGGTGTTGATTAAAATTGCAGTGATAGCCGTAATGGCATATCTTGTGCTTCGCCTTGGTTATGTAGCCATAGATAAAATATTTACTGAGAGGGAGGGCAGGCTCACCCTTGCCCCGGCAAAATTAAAGACTCTAAGGTCTTTGATTAAAAGTATTTACCGCTATTTTATATTTTTTATATTCATTATTATGATTTTAAGAGAGTTGGACATTGATTACACTCCTATCCTGGCCAGCGCAGGGATCCTGGGTCTGGCGGTGGGCTTTGGAGCCCAAAGCTTAGTATCGGATATTATCAGCGGTTTCTTTTTTATACTGGAAGGGCAAATGTCCGTGGGGGATTATATCACTGCAGGAAGCTATACGGGGATCGTGGAGGAAATCGGTCTTAGAACCACTCGGCTGAGGGATTTTACAGGAGAACAGCACATCATACCCAATGGTAAGATTGAAGTGGTCACCAACCATACCACCGGTACCATGAGGGCTATTGTGGATGTAGATGTCGATTATGGCGAAGACCTGGAGAGAGTGGAGCAGGTTTTAGTCCAGTTAGGAGAGGAATTGGGCCAGCGCTTCAGCGAGATAAAGGAGGGCCCTCTGGTGCTTGGGGTGGTTGATCTGGCGGACTCCGGGATCACTGTAAGAATGGTGGCCGATACAGAACCCATGCAGCAGTGGAAAATAGAGCGGGAAATGAGAAAGGCCATTAAGGAAAGGTTTGACCAGGAAAACATCGAAATTCCTTTCCCCCGCAGAGTTATTTACCAGCGGCAGGAACTGGGCTCCCCAAGGGATGGAGAAGAGGAGTAAAAAAGAAATTTTATCCGGAAAAATAAAGCAGAAAAAAACACAGAAAAAACAATTGACAGCAAATCCCATAGCATGTATAATATGGTTATCGAACTCCTGTTCCGTCAGACTCTCCCTTCTTGGGGGAAAAGTTAGGCATCTTATTTGGAAGGAGAAGTCTCTGGTTCGTTTCTGCCCTCAGGTGGGAAGCCAAGGCAGCATTTCAGGGCTTTAAACCGGTAAAGGCCCTATAAAACTGCCTGATAACCGGAGACAGAAGAATCGTTATGGCAAACTATGAAATCGGACAGATTGTAGAAATGAAAAAAACTCATCCCTGTGGGAACAACCGCTGGGAAATTCTTCGGGTGGGTATGGACTTCCGCATTAAATGTACCCGCTGTGGTAGAAGCATCATGCTTCCCCGGGCTAAATTTGAAAAGAGTGCACGCAAAATTGTCCAAAGGGAATCTTAAAAAGGCCTCTTTTCCCGTATTTGCAGCAGTAAGTTCCAGAAGGGAGGATGATGGACAGTGTCTTTTAAATGTGGAATAATCGGCCTTCCCAACGTAGGCAAAACTACGCTTTTTAATGCCCTGACCTGCCTGGAGGCAGAAGCGGCCAGCTATCCCTTCTGCACCATTGAGCCTAATATCGGCATGGTTTCTGTTCCCGACCCTCGGCTGGAGAAGGTTGCAGAGATCGCCGGGGCGGAAAAAATTACCCCCAACTATATAGAGTTCGTGGATGTGGCCGGCCTGGTTAAGGGCGCCAGCCGGGGGGAAGGATTGGGCAACCGGTTTCTGGCCAATATCAGGGAAGTGGATGCTCTCATCCATGTCTTAAGGCATTTCAGCGACCCTAATGTTGCCTATGCCGCCGGGACAGGAAACTGGCGGGAGGACCTGGCCGTCATTCAATTTGAGCTCATTATGGCCGACCTGGAAACGGTAAGGAATAGAAGGGAAAAAACTTCAAAAATGTTGAAAACCGGTGAGCCCCGGTATAAAGAGGAATTATCTTTTCTGGAGAAGCTGGAGGGCCATTTAAACCAGGAAGGGTTGGCCAGGGATTTCGCATTAAAAGATAAGGGAAGCTATATCATGCAGGAACTTTTTCTTTTGACCGCGAAGCCGGCACTGTATGTGTTTAATGTGGACGAGGATTTGACTGAGCAGGAACGGGAGAATCTTAAAAGAGAATTGCCCGATGCTTTAGGATGCGAAAGAGCTGAGGTTTTAACCATAAGTGCCGGTATGGAAGAAGAATTAAATGACTTTTCTATAGAGGAAAAACAGGAGTTCCTGGAGGGGCTGGGCTGGGCCCACTCCGGGCTGGATGAGTTGATTAATACCAGCTACCGGCTTTTAAATCTCATTACTTTTTTTACCGCCAAGGGGAAAGAAACACGGGCCTGGACCCTTCCGGAGGGGACCCGGGCGGTAAAAGCCGCAGGCAAAATTCATACGGATATGGAGAGAGGTTTTATCAGGGCGGAGGTAATTTCCTTTCATGCACTGGAACAGGAGGGGTCTTTTGCCAGAGCCAGGGAAAAGGGGCTTATGCGTTTGGAGGGCAAAGACTACGTCGTTCAGGACGGTGATGTGATACAGTTTCGTTTTAATGTATAAAGGATACAGGCAGCACGTGAATCCCGGTATTTAACCGCAGTTTGAAAAATAAACTTCCTTCCCGCTTGCTCTTGAGAAAAATGCCTGATATAATAAAGTTTGTTGGTCATTCTGGTCTAAGTTACCAGAGGCCTTCTAAACCCCCGGCTTTCAGCCTGGGGAATACAAAAGAGAGATCCCTGCTCCGCAGTTTCTGCGGGGCCGTTAGTCCGAAGGGAGGTGAGCTAATGCAAAAATATGAGACCATGTATATTCTTCAATCCCAGCTGGAAGAGGAAAAAATTGAGGAATTAATTGAGAAATTTAAATCCATTGTAGAGCGGGAAGGCGGCGAGGTGTCCAACTTAGACAAGTGGGGCAAGAAAAAGCTGGCCTATGAAGTGAATAAGCAGAAGGAAGGCTTTTACGTTTTAATGAACTACACTGCTCCCTCTAAAGCCTGTGAGGAGCTGGAGAGGTCTTTTAGAATTACCGATGGGGTTCTGCGCTACCTGATTGTTCGAGAAGAAGAATAAAAGAAAAGGTGGTGCTTTTAGGAAATGATTAATACCATTGTTTTAGTAGGAAGGCTGACCAGGGACCCGGAACTGAGATATACTCCCTCCGGTGGAAATGCCATGGCAACTTTTACCCTGGCGGTTGACAGGAACTTTACCAACCAGCAGGGCGAAAGAGAAGCTGATTTTATCAGGATTGTAACCTGGAGAAAACTGGCTGAAACCTGTGCAAATTATTTGAGTAAAGGTAGATTGGTAGCGGTGACCGGAAGGCTCCAGGTCAGGAATTATGAGACGGATGAGGGCCAAAAGAGAACCATCGCGGAAGTGGTAGCCGATAATGTTCGATTTTTGGACAAGAAAGATTCGCCGTCCAAAGGGGATTCCTTTGATGATTTTATTGGAGGGGAAGTCTCCGACGAGGATGTGCCCTTTTAGTTGAACAACAAAGAAGCCTCCCTTTTACAGGGGGCGAGATGAATTGCTAAGCAAAGGAGGAGTTCTGCTTGAGAAGAGATCGCGGCAGAAAAGGAAGAAAGAAAGTCTGCAGCTTTTGTGTAGAAAAAGTTGAAAATATCGATTACAAGTCAGCTGATAAGCTGAGACGTTTTATTACCGAGCGGGGCAAAATCTTACCCCGTAGAATTTCCGGCAACTGTGCCGGCCATCAGAGGCAGCTGACCCGGGCCATAAAAAGATCCCGTAATATTGCCCTTTTGCCCTATACCATAGAATAGTAATTCAGAAAAAGAGACCGGATATAATTGGGCAGATGCCAACGGACAGGAGTAAGGCAGATGCTCACAGAAATTATGAAGAAAATCATATGCAAATCGAGAGGAGGACATTTTCTATGTAGAATTGTTCTCCTTTTTACCTTTTTCAAGATTCTAAAAAAGTTACCATAAACTACTCCCCGGGATAGAAGGAAAACCTGCTTCAACTAGAGAATTAAAGTTTAAGCTGTACAGAAAGGAGATTTCTATGAAAGTAATCCTGCTGCAGGAGGTAAAAAAGTTAGGTGATAGAGGCGATGTAAAGGAAGTTTCCAACGGATATGCCCGAAATTTCTTGATCCCCAAGGGGCTGGCGATGGAAGCTACTCCCAAGGCATTGAAGGATTTGGAAACTCAGAAGAAAACTCTTGAACGGAAAGAACAGGATGAAAAGGAAAAGATGGAAGCCCTGGCTGAAAAGCTGAAGGGCGTAAAGGTAACCCTCAGCGCACGGGTAGGGGAAGGGGGCAAGCTTTTTGGGTCGGTAACCAGCAAAGATATTGCCCAGAAGCTTCAGGAACAGGGCTATAACGTAGACCGACGGAAAATTGACCTGGGGGAACCCATCCGAGGATTGGGTTCTTATACCGTAACCCTGAAACTGCACCCGGAAATATCCGCAGAAATTGAGGTTATCGTGGAAGAAGGGTAGAAGGCTTTTGGCCAGCGGGGAGGTATTGACGGATGAAAAACATAAAGCCTGATAATTTTGATTCCATGTTAAAAAAATTCAATAAAAACTTATCCTCTAAGGAAAAGACCCGGAAAAGAGTGTCTGTCATTTATGATATGCTGTCGGACATTTTGGGGGCGGATAAGCTTATTTTAAAGGCAGGAAAACTGGAGGCTTTGAAACTTCTCCGCTCTCAGGAAATGGAAGAAAAGATCTTAGGCCTGCAGAAAGTAGTATACGAAGACCCCACCCTGGAGGACCTCCCGGAAACGGAGGAAATTCCGGAGATTTTGGAAGAGATCGAGGAAGAAATTGCAGATTTGCTGGCCAGGAAATCCCTGGAGGATTCCCTACAGGCTAAAATAAATATCAAGATGCAGGAAAAACATGATGAATATATGCAGGATTTGAAAAAACAGATTCTAACAGAACAGGAAGGGGCTGAAAATGCCCAGACCCTTAAAAAGCTGGCGGTGTTGGAGAAAAAAGAGAAGGTTCGGCTTTCCCGTTCCATTATGGAGGTGCTTCGTCCCTCTACACTGGAAGAAATAGTGGGGCAGAGCAGTGCAGTGAAGTCCCTGCTCTCCAAGCTGGCAGCTCCTTATCCCCAGCACATCATTTTGTACGGGCCTCCGGGGGTGGGGAAAACCACTGCTGCCCGGCTGGCTCTTCAGGCAGCCAAAAAGCTTTCCTATACCCCTTTTGAAGGGGATGCTCCCTTTGAAGAGGTAGATGCCACCACCCTTCGCTGGGATCCCAGGGAGGCTACAAACCCCCTGACGGGCTCTGTTCATGACCCTATCTATCAGGGGGCCAGAAGAGAACTGGTGGAAGGAGGCATCCCGGAACCCAAACCGGGTCTGGTAACCGATGCCCATGGAGGAGTGCTCTTTATCGATGAGATTGGGGAAATGGACATCCATCTGCAGAGCAAACTGTTAAAGGTGCTGGAGGATAAACGTATTTTTTTCGACTCTGCTTACTACGACCCCAGTGATGACAACATCCCCCAATATATTAAAAAATTGTTTGAGCAGGGTGCGCCTGCAGATTTTATTCTCATTGGGGCTACCACCCGGAGTCCCTCCAAAATGTCTCCAGCCTTGCGCTCCCGCTGTACCGAAGTTTATTTTGAGCCCCTGAGTTCTGAAGATATTCAAAAAATAATTGTTGGGGCGGCCAAAAAACTGAACGTGGAATTGGTTCCCCAGGTGCCTGGCATCATCAGTGAGTACACCATTGAAGGGCGAAAAGCCATTAACATTCTGGCCGATGCTTACGGATTGGCCCTCTTTGAACAGGCAGGCGGGGAAGCGGAACCCGGTGACACTGCGGTACGCATCTCCGAAGAAGAAGTACTTAAAGTGATTCAAACGGCCCGGCTGGCCCCTTATGTTTCCGTTAAAGCCGGTGAAGAGGAACAGGCCGGAAGAATATTCGGGTTGGGTTCCTTCGGATATATCGGGGTTGTCCTGGAAATTGAAGCAGCCATATTTCCTGCCCTTAACGGAAAGGGAAGCATACGGTTCAATGATACCGCCGGCTCCATGGCCAGGGATTCCGTCTTTAATGCCGTTACCGCCATAAAGCGGCTTACCGGTAAAGACTTGAACGAATACGACCTTCACGTGAATGTCATCGGCGGGGGGAACATCGAAGGGCCTTCTGCGGGAGCGGCGATGCTGGCGGCCATGTACAGTGCCCTCCAAAACCAGCCCATCAGGACGGACCTTGCTGTAAGCGGAGAAATATCTCTGCAGGGGAAAATAAAACCCGTAGGAGGCATACAGGAAAAGGTCTATGGGGCTAAACAGGCAGGGATTAAAAAAATATATGTTCCCGAAGCGAACCTCAGGGATATTTACGCCAGTTTCAGCGAAATCGAAGTGATCGGCGTATCTACCGCCCGGGAGCTTTTGGAATTACTGTTTCAACTAAAAATAACTGATTGAGGTATGATTATGAGTGATTTAATTGATAAAATCCCTCCCCACAACCTGGAGGCGGAACAGTCTGTATTGGGCTCTATGCTCCTGGAACGGGAAGCCATCATTACCGGCGTGGAACATTTAAAATCTGAAGATTTTTACCGGGAAAACCATCAAAAGATTTTTCAAGCCATGCTGGACCTTTCGGATCGGGGGGAACCGGTAGACCTGGTAACCCTAAGTGAAGAGCTCCGGCAGAGGAACCAGCTGGAAATGGTGGGAGGGGCTTCTTACCTGACTAAAATAGTTGATTTCGTGCCCACCGCAGCCAACATAGCCACATACGCTGCCATTGTTAGAGAGAAGGCTGTGCTGAGGCAGCTGATCAGCGTTTCCTCAAAAATTGCCAGCCGGTGTTATGACGGAGGGGATGAGTTAGAAGAAATACTGGATGAATCTGAAAAATTGATTTTCCAGGTGGCCAACCAGGGGGCACAAAGAAGCTATGTAGTGATTAAGGATATCCTTATGGAAACCTTCGAACGCATTGAATATCTGTACGAGCATAAGAAGGGGATTACCGGGGTGCCTACCGGTTTTAAGGACCTGGATAATATCACCTCCGGTTTTCAGAATTCCGATCTTATTATCGTGGCCGCTCGGCCGGGGATGGGGAAGACCACACTGGCTCTGAATATGGCCCAGCATATCGGAACCCGGGAAAAGCTTCCCGTTGCCGTATTCAGCCTGGAAATGTCCAAAGAACAGCTGGTGATGCGAATGCTCTGTGCTCAGGCAGGAATTGATGCCCACCGGCTGCGCAGGGGTTTTTTAACGGGAGACGATTGGCCCAAGCTGGTCCGGGCCGTGGGGCCCCTGGCGGAAGCCCCCATTTATATCGATGATACCCCGGCCATCAGCGTCATGGAAATTCGGGCAAAGGCTAGAAGGCTCATGGCTGAACATGGGCTGAGCATCATCTTTATAGACTATCTTCAGCTGATGCGTGCCCACGGCAGACAGGAAAACCGACAGCAGGAAATTTCCTTTATTTCCCGTTCACTCAAGGCCCTGGCCAAAGAACTCAATGTTCCCATCATAGCCCTGTCCCAGCTGAGCCGGGCGGTGGAAACCAGAAATGACAAGAGGCCCATTTTAAGCGACCTTCTGGAATCCGGAGGAATCGAGGCCAATGCTGACCTGGTCGCCTTTATATATCGAGATGATTATTACCGTCAGGATTCCCAGGAAAAGAATATTGCAGAAATTATCATCGCTAAGCAGAGGAACGGCCCCATTGATACCATTAAACTATATTTCCAGGATTCATTTACCCGGTTTCAAAATATGGCCTCCCGTTCTGATGTGGCGGAAACCGGTACTTAATCACAGGGTATAGAGAACCCACTGAAAACCACCCTGTCAGCTTGCTGCGGGGATGAAAGCGTCACTCCTGGGCTTCCCTAACAGCCAAATAAACTATAAGTATTTATCTATAAGATAAAACAGCCCAAGATAAACACACAGAACAGCGTGTAAACCTTGACATAATGCAGACATTCTGTTATTATCTCGTAGGTTAGATGTTTTCTTTTAGCAGACTAACATATTCATGAAATGTAAAGCATAAATAAGTAAGGCAGCCAAAAAAGGCAGCATAAAAATTGGATCCGGGAGGTTTTGTATTTGGGTACCATAGTTGTGGTTGGAACACAATGGGGAGATGAGGGAAAAGGGAAAATCACCGATATTCTGGCGGAAAAAGCCAGCCTGGTGGTACGATTTCAGGGCGGCAACAATGCCGGCCATACCATCGTGATTGACGATATAGTCCACAAGCTTCACTTGATTCCCTCGGGGGTTTTTAATCCCGGAACCATGTGTATTATCGGAAACGGGCTGGTAATAGACCCGGAGGTGCTGATCAACGAGATAAAAGCATTGGATCAAAAGGGTATTGATACCTCCGGCATAAAGATCAGCGATCGGGCCCATGTGATTATGCCTTACCACCGCAGGTTAGACAGCCTGGAGGAAGAAAAGCGCCACATCAAAATCGGCACCACCAAGAGGGGCATTGGCCCTGCTTATTTCGATAAAATTTCCCGAACAGGGATACGTATAGGAGAAATGATCAACCCGGAGGAATTTGCAGCCAGGGTAAAATCCGTACTGGAATGTAAAAATGAAATCTTTGAGAAAATTTATGGTGTGGAGCCCATGGATTTTGAGGAAATCTATGAAGAATACAGCCAATATGCTCTTATGCTGAAAGACAAAGTAGCAGATACTTCCCTTATAATAAACCGCGCAGTAGATGAGGGGAGCCCGGTCCTTTTCGAAGGGGCCCAGGGGGTTATGCTGGACATAGACCATGGAACGTACCCCTTTGTTACCTCTTCTAATCCCACGGCCGGTGCCGTCTGCATCGGTGCAGGCATAGGCCCGGGACGAATTGACAAAGTGTTGGGAATCGTTAAGGCGTATACAACCCGGGTTGGGGAAGGCCCCTTTCCGACAGAACTCTTCGGTGAACTGGCAGACAATCTCAGGGAATTCGGTGGGGAATACGGTACCACCACGGGCCGGCCCCGAAGGATCGGCTGGCTGGATGCCGTAGTTCTGCGCCATGCCAGGCGGCTCAATGCCCTGACCCATATAGTTATTACAAAGCTTGACGTGCTCAGCGGTCTTTCCACGGTGAAAATTTGTACCGGTTATCAACTGGAAGGGAAAGTCATTGAAGAATGGCCGGCCAGCTTGGGAGTTCTTCAAAGGTGTCAACCCATTTATGAAGAAATGGAGGGCTGGACTGAGGATCTTTCAAAAATCGATCGGTATGAAGACTTCCCGCCCCAGGCACTGGCCTACGTAAACCGGATTCAGGAATTGGCACAGGTTCCCATTTCAATAGTTTCCGTAGGGCCCGGCAGGAACCAGACAAAAAT
>PWJM01000032.1 GCA_003560915.1 Syntrophomonadaceae bacterium | reverse complement strand
TGGGGTTGGATGTCCCACAGGTAACGGAACTGGCCCTGCTGCTAAAAAAGGAGAAGGGTTTTCACAACCTTCCCGAGGATATTCTAGAAACAGAGGAGCTGGTGAACTTCATATGCTCCTCCAGGTAAAAAACTTAACCCATATTTATATGCCGGGAAGCCCTTATGAGCACCGGGCATTATATAATGTAAACCTGGAAGTTCACCAGGGTGACTTTCTGGGTCTCATTGGCCGCACCGGTTCAGGGAAAACCACGCTGGTGCAGCACTTGAACGGGCTTTTGAAACCTACACAGGGGACTGTTCTATTTAAAGACAGGGACCTGTATGGAGAACAGAAAGTGGACTGGAGAGAAATAAGGCAGAAGATAGGCCTGGTATTTCAGTATCCCGAAGAGCAGCTTTTTGGGGAGACAGTCTTCGAAGATGTAGCCTTTGGCCCCCGAAAACTGGGGCTGGGGGAGGAAATGGTCCAGCTAAGGGTAAAAAAGGCCCTGGAAATGGTTAACCTGGATTACAATAACTTTAAAGGCCGTTCCCCTTTTAATCTGAGCCGGGGAGAAATGAGAAGGGTCGCCATGGCGGGAGTGCTGTCCATGGAACCGGAAATCCTGGTTATGGATGAACCCTCCTCCGGGCTTGACCCCCGGGGAAGAAAAATGCTTTTGGAACAGGTGAAACAGTTCCACCGACAGTCAGGTATTACCGTAATATTTGTATCCCATAACATGGAAGAAGTGGCCCTGCTGGCAAACCGGCTGGCAGTCATGGAGGGGGGGCAAATTGTACTGGAAGGCAGCCCAAGAGAAGTCTTTACAGAGGCGGAGAAATTAATTTCCATTGGGCTGGGAATCCCTCAAGTCACCCGTTTGATGCTGGAGCTTAAAAATAAAGGCAAACAGGTTAAAGCGGATATTTTCAGTGTGGAGGAAGCCAGGAGGGAAATAATAAAGCTGTTTGAAGAAAAGCAGGGTGATAGATCGTGATGAAAGACATTACCATGGGACAGTACTATCCGGAGAAATCCATACTGCACGATCTGGACCCGCGCATGAAAATTGTGCTGTTATTTTTTTATATGATACTAATATTTTTTGTGAAGACGTTTTATGGGTTTTTATTTATAGCAATCATCACCTATTTAATGATTAAGGGAAGCCATCTACCGGTAAGATTATTTTTAAAAAGTTTACGGCCGGTATTAGTCATCATCAGCTTTACTCTTTTCCTGCATGCTTTCTTTACCAAAGGGGGAGAGGTATTGTTGGCCCTGGGGCCTGTAACAGTAGAGTCCGCAGGGCTGGTAACCGGCCTTTTCATGACCTTGAGATTGATGATTCTGGTCATCACCACTTCCCTGCTGACCCTGACCACATCACCCATAGCCCTGACTGACGGTATAGAGTACCTGCTGAGCCCCTTAAAAAAAGTGGGGGTGCCAGCCCACGAACTGGCCATGATGATGACCATTTCCCTGCGCTTTATACCTATATTGATTCTGGAAAGCGACAAGATTATGAAGGCCCAGCTGGCCCGAGGGGCAGACTTTAACCGGGGGAACGTTGTGGAAAGGGCTAGAAATATGGTTCCGCTAATTGTACCTCTCTTTGTAAGCGCTTTCCGCAGGGCCGACGAACTGGCTACGGCCATGGAAGCCAGGGGCTACCGGGGAGGGGAAGGAAGGACCAGGCTCAATATATTGCGGTTGTCCCCTAGAGATTTTCATGCCTTGACCTTTGTAGCCTTGGTTTTCGTGTTGGTCCTGGCCACCGGACTCTAACAAGACAACAAGGCAAATAAATCATCATCCGGTGCCTAAGGAGTGGAAGGGATATGTTAAATGTAAAACTTACCCTGGCCTATGACGGTACCCACTACCATGGATTCCAAAGGCAGAACAATGCCATAAGCATACAGGAAGTTTTAGAGAAAACCCTGCAAAAATTGTACAATCAAGATGTACCGGTAATCGGTTCCGGCAGGACCGATTCCGGAGTTCATGCCCGGGGACAGGTGGTAAATTATTATGCTCCCTTTGAAATTCCAGTAGGCCGAATTCCTTATGCTTTAAACGCCATGCTTCCCGATGACATCAGAATTATTGAGGCGAGCATTGTTTCCCGGGAGTTCCATTCCCGTTTTGATGCCAGGAGCAAAATCTATTCTTATACTGTTGATCAGGGAGAGTTCCACTCAGTATTTAACCGACTCTATTCCTATCATCTGCCCATATCCCTGAATGTGAAGGCCATGGAGCAGGCCGCAAGTCACTTTTTAGGGCGGCACGAATTTTCTGCCTTTTGTTCCTCTAAAAGCTGTGTAAAAGACCGAAACCGGGAAATAAAAAAAGCGTATTGGGAGGAACAAGGGGAACTATTACGTTTTACTATTGAAGCAGATGGATTTCTCTACAATATGGTAAGAATTATTGTAGGAACTCTGCTGGAAACAGGGCAGGGCAGGATTCAGCCAGAAGATATTCCTGGGATTATTGCCTCCAGAAACCGGAAGGCAGCAGGCCCCACAGTACCAGCCAGAGGGCTTTGCCTGGAAAAAGTTTTTTACTAAATTGTTTCAAAGGCTTTTACTTGACAGTAAAGGTCAAAGTATATTAAAATACCTTTGTGTGGATTATATTCAGGAATAAATTACCCCAGCTGATAAGCGGTGTTAAAGGAGGGATAATATATGCGCACTACTCAAATGGCAAAAGCCCATGAAGTGGAAAGAAAATGGTACATTATTGATGCTGCCGGCAAACCCCTGGGAAGGGTTGCCACTGAAGTTGCCCGGCTTTTAAGGGGCAAGCACAAGCCGATATTTACACCCCATGTGGATACAGGGGATCATGTAATCGTGATTAATGCTGAAAAAGCAGTCCTGACAGGAAACAAGCTGCAGCAGAAAAAATACTACCGTCACTCAGGATATCCCGGCGGCCTGAAATCAATTGGCTACGACGTTTTAATGAGACAGAAACCCGAATTGGCCATGTACCAGGCGGTTAAGGGAATGCTTCCCCACAACCGGCTGGGACGGTCTATATTAAAGAAGCTGAGAGTATATCGGGACGATAAACATACACAGGAAGCCCAGAGACCGGAAATGTGGAGTTTCTAAATACCTCACAGATTTCTCAAAGAAAGGAGGAAAAGAATGGCACAGGTACAGTACTACGGAACTGGAAGAAGGAAGAAATCAGTGGCCAGGGTGCGTTTGGTTCCCGGAGATGGCCGAATTATAATTAATGATTTACCTTTAGATGATTATTTTGGTTTGGAAACCCTTAAATTAATTGTAAGGCAGCCCCTGGACGTAACCAAAAACTTAGACAAGTTTGATGTTATTGCTAAAGTTGAGGGGGGCGGAAACTCCGGTCAGGCCGGAGCAGTCCGGCATGGCATTGCCAGGGCTCTTTTAGAAGCTGATATTGACATGCGCCCTGCGCTGAAACGAGCTGGATTTTTGACCCGAGACCCCAGGATGACAGAGAGAAAAAAATACGGGTTGAAAAAAGCCCGAAGAGCGCCCCAGTTTTCCAAAAGATAAAGACAAGAAAAATACCAGCACTCACTGGTATTTTTTTATTGCGTAAACCCGTGAGTCACGTGAGTCAGAAGATAAAAATTAAGAAAAAATTAAGGGAAAAATTAAAAAATTAAGGGAATTAAGGGGACAGTATACTGAATTATTTTGGTGGGTTTTTGTCATTTCAAGAAATTTATTTTTAATATAAAATAATCCCTGTTACTCCAGCGGCAATAATGACCAGGATGGGATTGATGCGGGTGAAACTTAACAGTAAAAAGCTGGCCAGAGCAATGAACACACTTCTCAGATCTTCCAAAGTCACAGTAGATTGTAGAATGGTGATGGCGGCCATGCTGATCAGGGCAATAACAGCCGGCCGCAGGCCTTTAAAGGCTGCCTGAACCAGGGGAAGCTTATAAAATTTCTGTAAAAATTTTGCTATAATTAAAATAATCAAAAAAGAGGGTAGTACTACCCCCAGCGTTGATGCCAGTGCCCCGGGTACCCCGGCAATGCGAAAGCCTACAAAGGTAGCCAGGTTAATGGCTATAGGGCCTGGAGTCATTTCTGCTATGGCAATTATATCAATAAACTCTGGATAGTTTAACCAGGTGTTTGCACGAATTACTTCATTTTCAATGAGAGGAAGCATTACATAACCCCCTCCAAAACTGAAAAGGCCTATTTTTAAAAAACTGATGAAAATCTGTAGAACCAGCACTGATTAACCCCCGTATTATTAATCTTCATTCCGGTAAAAAAGTAATCCAGTGAAAGAGCCAATTACTATAATCAGGATGGGATGAAATTCTAAGAATAGAGCAAATAACAAGAACAAGACGATAAAGGCCAGGCTTTTCGTGTTGGTTAAGGAGGGCCGGCCTACTTTAAACACTGCTGCCGCAATTAAAGCTCCCACAGCCGGACGAATTCCGCTGAACAACGCTTCAACCCAGAAGAGATTCTGAAACTGTAAAAAAAACACAGCGATAACTAAAATCACTGAAAAGGAAGGAAGCGCAGCCCCCAAAACAGCAGCTAGAGAACCAGCCGAACCTTTAATCTTATATCCAACGTATACAGCGCTGTTAATAATAATAGCTCCCGGAGCGGTCATGGCAACAGCAACGATGTCTACAAATTCCTGCGGAGATACCCAATTCTTTTTATCAACAATCTCCTGCTTAACCAGGGGAAGCATGGCTAAACCACCGCCAAAAGTAAAGGCACCAATTTTAAAAAAAATGACAAAAATTTGTAATAAAACCTTATAAACATTTTCCTCTTGGGGCTCCTTAAGTAAGGAGCTTTCTTCCTGTGACATGATGTTTTCTCCTGTTATTGAACTACTCCCGCTTAACTTCTTGGAGTTTTGAAGAGGGTCCTTC
>PWJM01000005.1 GCA_003560915.1 Syntrophomonadaceae bacterium | reverse complement strand
GCTCCTATTCATAGTTTAAGCAATTAAGGAACGCTTTAGAGAAAACGCCCAGCCCGGGGGCGTTTTTTTATTTTGTTTTCAGGTATAGGTTTGGATTGACCCTTGTCTTACTTGTCTTCTTCTTCATAACTTTAGATTGGTTCCACAAGGGAAAAGAGCAGGTATAGTGGAGTGATATTTGAGTAATAATATTGTTACTCATAAAATTTAAGGTAAAACTTAAAGATACTGGTATTTTGGCAATGAAATATGTAGTTGATGTACAAAGTATTATAACGCCGCACCATACTATATCATGGCATATTTACTACCAGCAAGATTTTTATGTGAATTATCCCCATATGGATCATGGAGGCCCCTATGAATTCTTTTAAGAAGATGATTTCCTTTTTGTTCAGTGGAGAAAACAAGGGAAGTAAAAAAAAGAGTGGGAATGTATCCGGTAATGAGATGGATAAAATGGACATCTCCCAGCTAATAGAATTTACGGAAGGGAAGAATCTGTCCGCCAGCCTATCCCAAAACCTTTCCCTGATTCGGAAAATATATGGAAACAGCTTCGGCCTGCAGATCCGTGAGTTCAGGGTAGGGCCGGGGGATAACGATGCGGCCATGGTTTTTATAGAAGGAATGGTGGACAACGCCTCCCTGGAGGAAAAATACAAAACCCTTTTGGTTGGGATTACAAACAAGAAAGAAGTACCCACAAAGGCACAGCCCTTGTTTGATTTCATCCAGGATAAATTGATAGCATGTTCAGAGGTAAGGGATGTAACCCGGGTGGATGAAATGTTTGACCAGTTGTTATCCGGGGATACAATACTGCTTTTAGACGGTGTGGACATGGCCCTGGTATTTGGTACCAAGGGGTTTAAAACCCGAAGCATCATGGAATCCGAGTCAGAGACCTCCATCCGGGGTTCCCGGGAATCTTTCATTGAGAGCTTAACCGATAATCTCTCGTTGATACGCAGGAGAATTAAAGTCCCCCAGCTTTGGGTTGAGCTGTACCGGGTAGGCAGCCTGACCCGGACCCAGGTAGCCCTGGTGTACATTAAAGGACTGGTGGGGGAAGAAATACTGGAAGAATTCCGGACTCGGATCAGCAGTATTGATACGGACAGCATCCTTGAGAGCGGACAGCTAGAGACTTTTATAGAGGATAACCCTTATACCATTTTCCCACTGCTGCTTCGCACCGAAAGAGTGGACAGGACGGCTGCTGCGCTGCTGGAGGGTCAGGCAGCGGTCCTGACTGATGGATCTTCCTTTGCACTCCTGGCTCCGGCAACCTTTTTTAACATGCTGAACGCTCCAGAAGATTATTTTGAAAAGTTTCCCATTGGCTCCTTTCTCCGAGTTTTACGCTACACGGCGTTTTTGATGTCTATTTTTCTTCCCAGCATTTATGTGGCTGTTATTAACTTTCACCCGGAATTGGTTCCCACCCAACTTCTCCTGCGGGTTGCCGCCACCCGGGAGGGGATTCCCTTTCCGGTGATTGTGGAAATGGCCTTGATGGAGGCCACCTTTGAGGTTCTCAGGGAGGCAGGGATTCGCCTTCCGGCGGCCATTGGCCCGGCCATCAGCATTGTTGGGGCGCTGATCCTGGGGGATGCCGCTATTCGGGCGGGGATTGTTTCACCTCCTGTAGTTATTGTTGTGGCGTTGACGGCTATCGCTTCCTTCGCTGTCCCCAACTTTGCTTTAGGGATTTCCGGCCGGATGCTTCGTTTTGTATTTTTGGCATTGGGAGGAATCTTTGGAATGTTTGGGATACAAATCGGGGCCTTTCTGCTTATTGCCCACCTTTGTTCCCTTCGTTCTTTTGGCATTCCTTACATGGCCCCTGCAGCACCAATGATTGTAAGGGACATGAAGGACTTTTTAGTCCGCATTCCCAATTGGGCTGCATCCACCCGGCCCCGTCTCACCGGTTTTCGGGAACCGGTAAGGCAGAGCCAACGCCAGGCCAGGCGTTATTTCAAGCTTCCGTTTCCCCGGAAGAAGGGAGGAGAAGAAAATGGCAGTTGAGAAAATATCAAACCGCCAGTTTAATTTTATAATATTTATTTCCCGGTCTACTGTGGTGGTGGCTACTCTTCCGGTGCTTACGGCAGCATCAGAGGTAAGGCAGGATGCCTGGTTATCGGGCCTGCTGGTTTTTGCCGGAACCGTCCTGTTGGTTTTACTCATTGCCGGCCTGGGAGTTTTATTTCCCGGCAGAACCGTGGTGGAAATCAGCCATAAGCTTTGGGGCCGGCTGGCTGGAAGCCTGTTATCCCTGGTTATACTGTGGGCATTTTTACATCTATCAGCCGTAGAAGTCAGGATTTATTCCGAGATGATTATTGTGGGATTTTTACTGGAAACCCCTATTATTTTTGTAACGAGTTCCATGGTTTTTGCGGCTGTAATTTCTGCTTATATGGGGATAGAAACCATTGGACGGATTGCCGACCTTATTTTCCCTGTATTTATAGGAATAATAATTATCACTCTTTTTGCTCTGGGTGTGGAAGCCGATTTCCGCAATCTTCAACCAGTTTTGGCTCAGGGATTTCAACCGGCACTTACCGGGAGTTTGGTCCCCATTGCATTTAGCAGTCAGCTCATGGTGATAGGCATGCTAATTCCCAACTTGATAAATCCCCAAAAAGCCGTCAGGTCTTCCTTGTGGGCAGTTGCAGGGGCTTCCTTCATTATACTGGTAATGGTGGTGCTGGTGCTGGGTGTTTTGGGGCCCGACGAAGGTCAGCGGGCGGTGTTTCCCTTTTTTAAAGCCCTCCGGGGCATACAAATCAGCGAATTTTTAGAAAGAATTGAAATTTTGGCGGTTTTTACCTGGGGATTTGGCCTTTTTGTGGCTATTTCTACCTTAATATACTGCGGGGCCCGGGGTCTGAGCCAGGTTTTCAACATTAGTGATTACCGGCATCTTCTCCTGCCCCTGGGGGTTATTTGGGTAGTATTGGCTATTCGGGACTTTGATAATATGTTTGAACTCCGTTCGTTTATTTCACCGGATATTTTTGGAATATACGGGTTGTTTTTGGTTCTTTTTCCCTATTTAATGCTGTGGGGGTCGTACCTGTTCAGAAGGCTTTCAGGCGGCGACCCGGCTGCTGAGGAGGAAGAGGAAAAGTGATAAAAAAGATTTATGTTTTTTTTCTCCTTCTTCTTTTCCTGCTGCTTTCCATAACGGCTCCCGGCTGTTGGAACCGTCAGGAACCCGAGGATCTGGCCCTGGTAACCGCGATGGGACTGGATAGAGATGAGGATGGGCATTTTAAAATGGTTGTCCTAATTGCCAATCCTCAGGCCATGGGAGGGAGCGGAGAGAATGATGGTGGAGGGGGAGAGGCAAAGACCGAGTTGGTTGCAGCTGCCACCGGCCGCACCTTATTTGAGGCCTTTCGTAATCTAGATAATAAGTTTTCCCGTAGGCTAAACGTAACCCATATGAGTGTAATCATTATATCTGAAGATCTTGCCCGGGAGGGACTGCTTCCCCTAATCGATTTTTTTGACCGGGAAAGACAGTCCAGACTGCAGTCCGTTGTTTTGGTGGTTGACGGGAACGTCCGCAAGGCCATGGAAGCTGAACTGCCCCTGGAAGAAAACTGGTTTTCGGGTATTCTTCTTCAAACACAAAATGTTTTTGGGGTAACCGGCACAGCGATAGAAGAAAGTTTTCGTACAATTATGCAATGTCTAGCTCAGCCGGGTTGGGAACTGAAACTTTCTCGTCTACAGGTGTTGGAAACAGAGGAAAGCCTGGTGGAAGAAAGTCCTGTTCTCGTAAATGGCATCGCTGCTTTCAAGGGTGACCGTATGGTAGGTTGGTGTAACGACCAGGAAACTCGCGGGTTCCTTTGGCTTGAGAATAATGTGGAACGCGTATTTTATGTTTTGGACAGTCCTTCACCTGAAGGAGGTCAGCTTTCGGTAGAAATTTTCCAGGCCAATTCCCGAATGGAGGCCCGGGTAGATGGGGACCAGGTGTTTATAACTGTAGAGGTAATGACGGACGGGCGCCTGCATGAAAGCACCGGTACTGAGGAATGGCTGACCCAGGAATCAGAACTGGTTCACAGCCTGGACCGGAGGCTGGCCCAGGCTGTAAGAAATGATATTTTTGCTGCTGTGAGAAAATGTCAAGAGGAGTTTAATTCCGATAATTTAGGTTTTGGGAACCTTATTTACCGGACCCTCCCCCGGGATTGGGAAAGGTTGGAGGGCCGCTGGGATGAAATATTTCCGGAGATAAAGGTAGAAGTCCTGGTAGATGCCAATGTCAGGAGAACAGGCCTGGTTAAAGATACCGTAAGAATCAGGAAAAATTAGTGGATTAATAAAGGCAAATCAGGCAGTATTACTGTACGTATATTTTAGAGAAGTCCTGTGGGAGGTGTATGGCCCTGCTAATTGTAGTAATCTTGTTAATGGTTGTTATATTCTTCATACAGGCCCCGGCCTTGTTTGTCAACCAACTGTGGAGAGAACTGGCAGTTTTTATTTTATTCTGGGCCCTGGCTTCCGTATATGCCGTTACAGCCCTGGATGATGTCTTGTTTCCCGCACCATCCCAGGTGATAACTGCAGCATTGCAGTTTATTTATCAGTTCCTGGGAATTTGAATTTAATCTTGTCAAGGTTGTCAGAGGACTGTTCTTGTGACACTTATTTTAATAAAATACAGTGCCTGTATTTAGTTGTAGAGAAATGGCTCTTTACTTTAGATAGGAAAAGAGTAGTGCCATGTGGAATAAATATAATGAGAATTATATATAACAAAAATCGGAGGTAAAAAAATGGCCAATAATGACAAAGACATGAGGAAACAAGTGGAAAAGATGTACAGCAAAATAGCCAAAGAGGAAGCGGAATCCTGCTTTCCTACTTCCTCCTGCTGCGAAAAAG
>PWJM01000148.1 GCA_003560915.1 Syntrophomonadaceae bacterium | reverse complement strand
GGGAGAAGTAGTTGTAGAGCGGGCCCGGGAGGGAGTGCCCCTTTTGGGAATTTGCCTGGGGCTTCAGCTCCTGTTGGACAGAAGCCAAGAGGGTACCGGTCAAAAGGGAGAAGGGCTGGGACTGGTCTCAGGAGAGGTGGTAAAGTTTCAGGGGGACCTGAAAATCCCCCATATGGGCTGGAACCGGTTAATGCTTCGCCGGGAGGACCCCCTTTTTTACGGTGTTGAAGACCGGGACTATTTTTATTTTGTCCACTCTTATTATGCTGTCCCCCAAAAACGGGAATCGGTGGTGGGAAGTGTCCTTTACGGCACGGATTTTGCCGCGGCAGTAAAAGAGGAGCCCTTCGTTTACGGTGTACAGTTTCACCCGGAGAAGAGCAGTGATTCCGGGTTAAAAATATTGGCCAATTTTGGAGAAATTATAAACAGGAGTTGATATCATGGAAGTGATACCGGCTGTAGACCTGAAAGGCGGAAAATGTGTCCGCCTTTTTCAGGGTAAGGCAGATCGGGAAACGGTGTATTATGAGAACCCCCTGGAGGTAGCCCTGATGTGGGAACAGAAGGGGGCCAGAAGGCTGCATATGGTGGATTTGGATGGGGCTTTTCAGGGAAGCCCTCAGAACAAAGCAGTGATTAAGGAAATCGCTGCCGCGCTTCAAATACCCATACAAATGGGAGGGGGTATCCGGAAGGAAGAAACCGTAGAAGAACTGTTATCTTTAGGGATCAGCAGGGTGATTATCGGTACTGCCGCTGTGGATAATCCAGGCCTGGTGGAACGATTGGTGGAAACCTACGGAGAAAGAATTATGGTGGGTGTTGATGCCCAGGATGGCCTGGTAGCCGTCAAGGGATGGGTGGAGGCCTCTACCTTGAAAGCCCTGGACCTGGTCAAACAAATGGAACAGTTGGGTATAAAAGAAGTGGTCTATACGGACATTTCCCGGGATGGCACTCTGCGGGGGCCAAATTTCGATTCCACCCGGGAGATTGCTGAAAATACAGGGGTGAAAATCATTGCTTCCGGGGGGGTTTCCTCCCTGGAGGACATAAAAAAAGCTAAGGAACTGGAAGGGGTAGGGATCAGCGGGATTATTGTAGGGCAAGCACTCTACACCGAAAAGTTTACTCTGGAAGAAGCTCTAAAAATCTAAAGGCTGAAAATGTGGAGGGGAATATGTTGGCGAAAAGAATCATACCATGTTTGGACGTGTTTGAAGGAAGAGTAGTAAAGGGGGTGCAGTTTGTCAACCTGAAGGATGCCGGGGACCCGGTGGAGCTGGCCAGTTTTTATGATGAGGCGGGGGCTGATGAACTGGTATTTCTCGATATCACCGCTTCTCATGAGAAGAGAAAAACAGTAATCGATGTGGTATCCCGGACAGCAGAGAAAGTTTATATTCCCTTTACCGTGGGGGGTGGCCTGTCCAACATTGATCAAATTAAAGATATTTTGAGCGCAGGGGCGGACAAGGTCTCATTGAATACAGCAGCCTTTAACAATCCTTCTCTAGTCAATGAAGGGGCTGAAAAATTTGGAACCCAGTGTATGGTGGTGGCCATAGACGCCAAAAAAATGGAGGGTAAGGATGACTGGGAGGTTTACCTGCACGGCGGAAGGACTCCCACAGGCGTTTCTGCCCTGGATTGGGCCCAAAAGGTGGAGGAGTTGGGTGCCGGGGAAATCCTTTTGACCAGCATGGATTGTGATGGGGGGAAGGATGGGTACGACCTGCCCCTGACTTCAGCCATTGCGGAAAGAGTTCGAATTCCCGTAATTGCCTCCGGCGGCGCCGGGACTATGGAACATTTTTTAGAGGCTCTCACTAAAGGGAAAGCAGATGCAGCACTGGCTGCTTCGGTATTCCATTACCGGGAATTCTCTGTGCGGGAAGTGAAGGAATACTTAGCGAAAAACGGGGTGGAGGTAAGGCTGTAATGGTAGATAATCAAAGGGATATAAATAAACTTAAATTTGACAGCCGGGGATTGATCCCTGCTATCGTTCAAGATGTTGGCAGCAGGCAGGTTCTGATGATGGCTTATATGAATAAAGAATCCTTACAGAAAACCCTGGAGGAAGGCAAAGCCTGTTACTGGAGCCGCAGCCGGCAGAAACTTTGGCTGAAGGGGGAAACCTCCGGTCATTTTCAAATTATTAAAGAGATTTATTATGACTGTGATGCCGATACTCTCCTTCTGGTGGTTGATCAGGTGGGGGGCATTGCCTGTCATACCGGAGAAGTTTCCTGTTTCCATCATCGGCTAAAATAGTTTTTGCCAGGGATGGTCACAGCAATACTTAAGTTTGGGTTATTGCAATCTTAACAGAACATAAAATAAAATTTTAAAAACTTTTATTGCTGTAAATAATACCTTATAAAGGAAGAAATAAAATGATTGATTATCACCTGCATACGGTTCGGTGTTGTCACGCCCGGGGGACCCTGGAGGAATACTGCCGGGAGGGCGCCCGCAGGGGGTTGAAAGAAATTGGATTTGCTGACCATTTCCCCCTGGATATGCTGGATTTTGAACCGCCGGTAAAAGTGACGATGGAGGGAAAGGAGCTCCCCCAATATGTGGAGGAGGTCTTACGGCTTTCCCAGAATAAAGAATATCCCACAGTCAGGTTGGGCATTGAGGTAGATTTTTTGCCGGGCCGGGAAAAGGCGGCTCAAAGGGAGCTGTCCTCCTATCCCTTTGACTATATTATCGGCTCTGTACATTTTTTGGGGGATTGGGATTTCACCAACCCGGCCTGTGCGGTAGAATATCAAAAATGTACAGAAGAAGAGATAATGGTTCTCTATGAAAAATATTATTTCCTTTTAGAAAAGCTGGTGGAGTCTAATCTCTGTGATATCGTGGGACACCTGGACGTGATTAAGAAATTCGGTTACCGGCCTCGGAATGGAGCAGTTCATCTCATAGAAAAGCTTACGGGACTGTTAAAGGATGCGGATCTTTGTATCGAACTGAATACTGCCGGCCTGTACACTCCAGCCTGCGAGGCATATCCTGCCAGGGAAATTTTAGAAAGCTGCTGCCGTAAAGGGGTTCCGGTTACCCTGGGCTCTGATGCTCACCGGCCTGAGGATGTAGGCAGGGACCTGGACAAAGGCCTGGACCTGCTCAGGAAAGTTGGTTATCGGGAGATTGCCGTGTTCAAGGGGAGAATAAGAGGGTATTTGAAAATATAAGGGTTTTGTTTAAGGAATGATCTTATTTGTATTATTTTAAAATGTTCACCCTATGGGGAGATATTTTAATTTTATATGGGCCCCGGGGACTTCAATCTTTGAAGTTTCTGCAAAGGGATACCGGGTATGAGGATGTGAGTGTTCTGGTTATGGGCAGGATAGAAAGAATCTGGCCTGAGCTCTCCCATGCCCTGCAGCATTACTTTAAGGGGAAAAGGGGAGTGGATTTTAACCATTTTCCTTCTGACCTGAAGGAATACCCGCCCTTCACAGCCAGGGTATTGGACTATATCCGCCGTATTCCTTATGGACGGGTTTATTCCTATTCTTCGGTAGCCCGTGCTATGGGCTGCAGCCAGGGCAGCCGGGCAGTAGGCAGAGCTTTGGGACGTAACCAGCTGCCGGTGATTATACCCTGTCATCGGGTGGTCAGCCAGGACGGCTGTCTGGGGGGATACTCTGGCGGCCTGGTAAAGAAAGCTGGCCTTTTATACCTGGAAGGGGTTAAATTTAATGAACTGGGGAGAATTAAGGATGAGATATTTATCAGCCGGTGAATCACATGGGCCCTGTCTGGTGGCAGTAATAGAAGGGCTGCCTTCCAACTTGAACCTGGACCGGGAGAAAATTAACTACCAGCTGGCACGAAGGCAGAAAGGGTACGGCCGCGGTGGGAGGATGAAGATTGAAAAGGACCAGGTAGAGGTTCTTTCCGGCCTGCGTTTTGGGAAAACCTTGGGCAGCCCCTTGACTTTGTCCATAACCAACCGGGATTACGAGAATTGGAAGGAAGTTATGGATCCTTACTCTCCAGAGGAGTTTGTTGGAGAGGGGAGCGGCAGCCAGGGGGAAATCCTGACACGGCCCAGGCCAGGACACGCTGATCTGGCGGGTGCTTTGAAGTACCACCAGAAGGATTTACGGAATGTCCTGGAAAGAGCCAGTGCCCGGGAGACCGCCATAAGGGTGGCGGTGGGCAGTACAGCCCGACAGATGCTTGCTGTTTTTAATGTGGAAGTGTACAGCCATGTGGTGGAAATCGGTAGTATTCAGTCTAACCCCCGGGAACTTTCCCCGGAAGAGCTGCAGAGGCTGGCTGAAGAATCTCCCGTAAGATGTGCTGATTCTCAGGCAGAGACAGCGATGATTCAGGAAATAGACAGGGTCAAAGCGGAAGGCGATTCTCTGGGGGGAGTGTTCGAGATTTTGGTGACCGGGGTGCCCCCCGGGCTGGGAAGCCATGTGCATTGGGACCGTAAATTGGATGGACGTCTTGCCGGGGCATTAATGAGCCTTCAGGCCATCAAAGGCGTAGAAATAGGCCTGGGTTTTGAGACAGCCTCCCTGAGGGGATCTCGAGTTCATGACCAGATATATTATGACGGAAGCAATCATAAATATTATCGAAAGACTAACGGAGCCGGAGGAATTGAAGGAGGGATCTCCAATGGGGAGACGATTCGTATCCGGTGCGCGATGAAACCCATTCCTACCCTGTACACGCCTCTCACCAGTGTAGACATGATGACGAAAAAGAGCCTGGAAGCGGGAGTAGAGCGTTCTGATGCCTGTGCAGTTCCTGCTGCCAGTGTGGCAGGGGAGGCCATTGCTGCCTGGGAGATTGCCTGTGTTTTTCGGGAGAAATTTGGCGGAGACTCCATGGAGGAAATGGTAACTAATTACCATAATTACCTGGAGGCCATTGCCCGGCGCTAATCTGTCCCCTTGCCTTTTTG
>PWJM01000132.1 GCA_003560915.1 Syntrophomonadaceae bacterium | reverse complement strand
TTATTATTTGTAATTGTTTGTATGAAGGTATTATAAGTGTAAGAACAAATTTTTGCAGCAGTTGTTGACAATTAAGAACAGGCATAATAGAATAATAGCATAAAATGTATAAAATAACCATAATAACTAAAATTTAGCAGAGGAGAGCTTATGCTGCGATCCCGGAAAATGAGGCTGGGAGACCTGGCCCTGGAAGCAGGGCTGATTACGGAAGAACAGCTTCAACATGTTTTAACCGTTCAAAAAGAAACAAAAAAACCTTTGGGCAGTATCTTAATTGATTATGGTTTTATATCGGAGCCGCAGCTGATTGAGCTTTTGGGAAAACACCTGGATATTCCCCATGTGAACCTCAGTAGAGTAGAGATTGACCCTGCAGTGGCTACCTCTATACCTCTTGATCTGGCCCGCCGCTATAGGGTTATTCCTATAAAAAAAGAAGGTAAGCGGTTGACCCTGGCCATGGTAGATCCAATGAATGTTGAAGCATTGGACAGCGCGGCCCTTTTCACCGGGTGTGATGTTCGGCCAGTTATTGCCGGGGATTCTTCTATCTGCAATCTAATAGAACAATATTATGGTATTAAGGAATCTGTAGAGAAGGTAAGGGAAAGTGAAAACGTTTACCATATTCGTAGTATGGGCAGCGAGAATGTTCTCAGACAAAAAGATAGTGTTGAGGAAGAACCTATTGTCCGGTTGGTAAACTCAATAATTTTGCGGGCTGTTATTGAGGAAGCCAGTGATATACACCTGGAACCCCAGGGGGATGGGCTCAGGGTCAGGCTAAGAATTGACGGGATACTGCAGGAACTATTTTCTCCACCCAAGAATATTCAACCCCAAATCATCTCCCGTATAAAGATTATGGCCAGCATGGACATTTCGGAAAAGAGGCTGCCCCAAGACGGTAGGGTACTTTTTACTGCCGGGAATAAAAAAATAAATTTGAGGGTATCTACCCTTCCCACGATTTTTGGGGAAAAGGTTGTGCTCCGCCTGTTGAACAGGGAAAAAATTGTTGTTCCTTTGGACAGTTTGGGATTTAATCCGATAGATTTCAAGGTTTTTGAAACTATAATTAAGGCCAACAGCGGTATGATTCTGGTTTGTGGCCCTACCGGATGCGGAAAAAGTACCACCCTTTACTCCACATTAAACTATTTGAACTCAAAAGAAAAAAATATTATTACCGTAGAGGACCCGGTGGAGTATCACTTAAAAGGAATTAACCAGGTACAGGTTAACCTAAAGACCGGGTTAACCTTCTCCCGGGCTCTGCGGACAATACTTCGGCAGGACCCTAATATTATAATGGTTGGTGAGATCAGGGACCTGGAAACAGCGCAAATTGCCACCCGGGCAGCCCTTACCGGCCACCTGGTTTTTTCCACTCTTCATACCAATGATGCGGTCAGAGCCATTACCCGTCTATTGGACATGGGAGTAGAGGATTATCTTCTGGTATCCTCGGTAGTAGGAATCGTTGCCCAGAGACTAATCAGGTTAATCTGTCCCCACTGTAAGGAGGAACACAGGCCTTTAGAGGAGGAGAAGAAACTTTATTTATTTTACAGTGATTCGGATATACTTCCGAAATTCTTTAAGGGCACTGGATGTTCCTACTGTAATCATACCGGTTATAAAGGCCGCACGGCTGTACAGGAAATTTTATTTTTGTCGGAAGAATTAAAGAAACTTATTTTAGAGAGAACTACCCCAGATGAAATTTTACAGTTTATTAGAATCAAAAAAAACAATACCCTTCAACAGGAGGGTATGAAAAGGGCGGCAGAAGGAATCACCAGTATTTCAGAGGTTATTCGAGTAACTTTTCAAGGTAGTTTGGGTGGATAGACAAATAATTAATTGTACTATGACGTAATTAAAACAGAGATTATTATTAAGGGGAAGATTTCATGCTTTCATTTCGTTATAAAGCTAAGGACAGCCGGGGCAGGACATACAAGGGGATTATTGCTGCCAGGTCCAGGAAAGAGGTATTGGCAAATTTATGGAGTCGGGAACTTATTGTCCTGGAGGTAAAAAATAAGGGAAGTGGCCAGGCACACAGCTTTTTAAACCTTCGGTATTTTGAAAAGAAGGTGAACTCTCGGGATATGATGTTTTTTTGCCGACTGCTGGCAGCTCTGCTTTCTGCGGGAGTGCCAATAATAAAGTCTTTACGCATTCTAAAAGAGAATACGGAGAGTCAGCCTTTGAAAATGGGACTGGAAGAAGTGATTTGGGAGGTGGAACAGGGAGGGACCCTTTATGAAGCCTTTGAAAAAAAGTCTGCAGTTTTTCCTCCGCTCTTTGTACATATGATGAAAGCCGCAGATGAAGGGGGAGTGTTACCGGAGGTTATAAAGAGGCTGGCGGAACATTTTGAGAAGGATTATGATTTAAAGGAGAAAGTAAAATCGGCCGCTGCATATCCCTTGGTAATATCTACGGTCTCGGTATTTGTAATCATTTTTTTAATAGTAAAAGTGCTGCCCAGTTTTAAAAATACCTTCAAAAGCATGGGCGTGGAGATGCCCTTTTTGACCAGGGTTTTTATTGGGTTTGGAGAATTAATGGGTACTTATGGGAAGATGGTTATCCCGTTTTTGTTTTTTCTTGTCTATTTAACCGTTCGTTATATGCGTACCGAAAACGGTAGGGAGATACTGGACCGGGTAAAAGTACAGGTTCCGGTTTTTGGGGCCGTATATCGAAAAATGTTGGCCGGGCGCTTTGCCAGCAGTATGGAGATCTTACTGTCCAGCGGTACAACCCTTTTATCATCTCTTGAGTTGACAGCTTTTATGATAGGCAGTCGGGTTTTTTCCAATACCCTTTCCCTGGCTGTAGAATCGGTGCGCAGGGGACAGAGCATGATGATTCCCCTGGAAGAGAGCGGGCTTTTTCCACTGCCGGTAGTGGAACTAATCAGAGTCGGAGAAGAGACAGGAGCATTATTAGAAATGCTGGAGAAGGCGGCACATTTTCTGGAATCAGAAGTAAAGTATGTGGTGGAAAGGCTGAATACTTTGATTGAACCTGCGTTAATCGTCATTTTAGCTTTCGTAGTAGGAATTATATCCTTATCAATTTTGCTGCCTATGTTTACGGTTTTTCAACAAATTCTTTAAACTTTACAGCAGATAATATTTAATTTAAACATATAAAAATTACGTTTTTCGTAAAAAACTTTTCAAGGTGATAAAATGTTAATATTTATGATATTATCAGGACTGCTGGTAGGCTCCTTTCTAAATGTTTGTATTCATCGAATCCCCAGGGGAGAGTCTGTAGTTTTCTACTCCTCCTACTGCCCTTTTTGTAAGCATGACCTGGATGCTTTTGATCTGGTTCCAGTTTTCAGTTATTTATTTAACGGGGGTAAGTGCAGGCACTGTAAAACTTTTATCAGTCCCATGTATGTATTGGTAGAGCTGATTACTTCGGTGATATTTGTCATAACCTTTATAAATTTGGGCTGCAGTACTTTTCTGGTGAAGTATTTGTTATTCTATTCTCTGTTAATTATTATTTTTTTCATTGATTTGGAACATAAAATTATACCCAATAAACTGGTTATATTTTTGTTAATTTGCGGTGTATTCTGGCAGTTATTTTTACCGGAAAGAAGCTGGTGGGAGTCCATAGGGGGTGCACTGCTGGGGGGTGGTTTTTTACTGTTGATAGCAGTAATCAGTGGGGGAGGAATGGGTGGGGGTGATATTAAATTGATGTTTGCCGCGGGGCTGTACTTAGGGACGGCTTTGACCGGTTTAGCATTATTCTTGAGTTTTTTAGGAGGCGCAGGGGTGGGGCTAATACTTTTAACTTTTGGATTTAAAAAAAGGAAAGATTATATTCCCTTTGGCCCCTTTTTAACTTTGGGTATCTTTATAACCGTTTTGTGGGGTAACTGTATCTTGGAAATATACATGCGGTGGGCCTGGCTGTACTAAATTAATGCTGTGGGGGGAGAACACATTGCTGCACAGGGGAAGATACTCACCTTTGGGAATAGACATAGGGTCCCACTTGATAAAAGTGGTTCAGTTAAAAAGAAACAGCAAGGGGATAACTTTGTTCCAGCATGCTGTGGAAGAAACTCCCCCTGGTTCTATAGAGGAAGGGAAAATAAATAACCCTGAAAAAATTGCGGCCTATGTAAAAAAAATATGCGGCAGTAATAATTTTAAGGGTAACAAAGCAGTTATTTCTATTAGCGGTGATAATGTAATCATTAAACGATTAGTTTTTTCCGGTATAAACAGGGAAGAACTGAAGCAGGCAGTTAGATTTGAAGTGGAAAAACATATTTCTCTTTCTCCAGAGGATATCATATACGATTTTGAATCGGTAAAAGGGATACCCGGCCAGAGGGATGTGCTGTTAGCAGCCGTTTCTAAAGTTGTAGTGGAGGGATACATGGAGGTAATGAACAGGGCTAACCTGTATCCACAGGCGGTGGAAGCCGAGGTTACGGCTCTCACCCGACAGTTCTCCTTTTATTTGAGTGCACCAGGGAGGGATATTGAAAAGGACAAACATTACCTTTTGTTGGATGTAGGTGCAAAAACCATTCATGTGATTTTATTATGTGGGACTATATTGTGTTTTTCCCGTTGTATTTCCTGGGGGGGAATAGATTGTGCGGAACTGGTTACGGTTGTACAGAAGTTTGTTGATTATTATGCTCATAAAACCCCAAGGGAGAATCCAGAGGTGGAAAATTTATTTATCACCGGAGGAAAGGCAGGGATAAAAGGCCTGCGGGAATATATAACAAAACAACTGGAGGTTGAAACTACTTTTCTGCATACCTTTAATTTATTAAATGGTCACCAAAAATTATTCAGCGGCACAAAGAAGGGGAATAACATATTTAGTGTAGGCATAGGCCTGGCCCTCAGGGGGTGGGAAGATGTATGCAATTGATTTACGCCCCCGGGAGTTTGTCAGACGGAAGGAGTTTTTCCTGCCCAGGGTTATGCTTGCGGCAGGGGTTATAATTTATTTATGTGTACTGTTAGCGCTGGGGTTCTCTTTACGATTTATGCAGCAGGAGAAAAAAATACAGGTAAAGGCATTGGAAGATGAATATCGATTGTCTTTATTGGTGAGTGGAGGAGAGGAGGATGAGAGCCTCAGCGCCCTTGAGGAGGAACTTAGACATCTAGTTAAGGAGGGCAGGGAAAGCGGACTTTCCAATCAACTGGAGGGATTCCTGTTTACTTTGTTCATAAAATTCGCGAATTCCGGGAATTCCGGGGACAGCATACTTAATTCCGAGGGAGTCTCCGGGGACAGCATACAAATTCAGTCTATGAAATGCAAAGAAAATGGCAGATTAACGGTAACTGCCTCTGCGAAAGAACAGGCGGGAGTGCTCAAATTTATTTTACAGCTCAGGGAAACAGCAGGGTTTAAGGTGCTGGATTACGGTCAACAGGGAATGGAAGAGGGCCGGTTTATTTTTGTGTTTGAGATAGAGTTTGAGGATTGAAGATATTAACCCTGCTGCTGCTACTATAGCAGGCAAATAAGGCAATTCTTTATTTAAGGGTGATTAACCTTTGGAAGGCAGAATAATAAATAAAATTATCAAAGAAAAAAAATTGATTATAATCTCAGTGCTTTGGTTTCTTAGCACTGTTGTATTCGTTAGTTATTTTTATCCGGTTTACAGAGATATTAAAAAAGGGCAGCAGGACCTTGCTGCCCTGGAAGAAAAACTCGTAGAAATATCTTATAAGCATTCTGTTGAAAAAAATTTGGCAGAAGAAATAGGAAGGATAGAAGAGTTCCCCTGGGGCGAAGAGGATGAATTTTTTCTGCAAGGAGCAGAGGTTCTTTTTCAAAGACTGGAGAGTGTCCTGCAGGATAATACTTTGGAGACTTCAACTCTGTATTTAGAAAACATATACTTTCCTCAAGATTCAAGTTTTGGTTGGATGGTTATGGTTGTAGAATTCTTAACCTTTCCTCAGGAATTAGTTGATTTTATTGGAGAAATACAGAAATTTTGTCCCTGTATTAACATTGAGAGTTTTCAAATCCAGAGGGAAGAGCATTTATATTCCGGAAGAATCAGGGTAAAAACTTGTTTTCTTAATGCCAAAGTTAAGGAAGGGTTATAAATGATGGACATCATTAGAAGATTTAACAATGGCTTTGATCATGGTTATTCTCTGCTGGAGGTGCTTATGGCTTCTGTTTTGTTGGGGATTGTGGCCCTGCCTCTGACCTCTCTTTTTATGATTGGTTATAATCATGTGAATGCCTCGGGGGAAAAAACTGCTGCCCTGGCTTACGGAATACAGGAAATGGAGAGATTAAAGTCCCAGGAATATTCTGCCCTAAAAACCCATATAGATGAGGGTTATGAGCAGTCGCCGGTGGACTCAGAACTTTTATCCCGAGGTTATGAAAGGTACCATAAAATTCGGGAGGTACGGAAAAAACTGGTGGTAAACGATGAAGAGATAGAAGTGGAAGTTTTGCTTTTGGAAGTGTATGTGAACTGGTCCGGCCTTGTGGACAGGGAGCTTATACTAACCTCCTATCTTTCAAAGAGATAGTAGACGACCCTTAAGGAGTACTGTTCAGAATGTTACAAAACATATTTTCTAGAAATTTATGTAAAGACAAAAGAGGTTTTATTTTGCTGGAAATATTGTTGGCACTGCTGCTGCTTTCAGCAGCAGCAGCGACCGTGCATCACTTTTACTGTTTCGGTTTACTTTCTTATACCCGGGGTTCTATAAAAACAGACCTTCATCAGAGCGCCCGGGCATCTATGGTTAAGATAACCTCCGAACTGCGTTGGGCTGAATCTTACCATGTTCATTCTTCGGGCAGTCAGATTGAATTTACTCTACCGGAGGATCCCAGAAAATATACCTTTCGTCTCAGAGGGCAGGACTTAGAGTATTTAATTGATTCTACAGTTAACAAGGTTGCTTATGATATTTATGTTTTAAATTTTATACCCTCTGGTAACCATACAGTTGATTACCAAATAACCGTGCAAAACAGTGGTCAGGAATATACCCTTTTTTCCACTGTGCAACTTAAAAATTAAAGAGTAAGGGTGGGGCCGGAATTCATGAGTAACAGAATCTATGGAGATACAGGGGCTGCTTTGATTATGATTTTGATTTCTATTTCACTGCTGTTGATTATGGGAAGTAGTTTTTTGTACTGTACGGTAAAAGATTTTATTATTTCAGAAAATTTGTCAAATAACACCCAGGCCCGTTATTATGCTGAGTCGGGAATCCAGCTGGCCTATGCCGTGCTGTCGGAGGATATAATAGAAACTCATGAGGTTATTTATATAATTGGGATTGGAGCAGAATCCTGGATGGAGGTATGGGTAGAACCTGTTTCTGAGGAGGACAGGCTGGTTACCTCCACGGGCTATAGTGGAAATGCCAGGGAAAAAGTTAATGCTGTAATTACTATGGATGGGACAGGCAGTAGCTTATATATTAGAAAGTGGATGAAACCTGATTAATCGTGTTAATTGAGTTTGTTCATGGCTATGGCCAGGGTTTTCAGCCTATGAGTGATGGTTCTTTCATCCTTCGGCACAAGACAGCAGGTTTGCAGAGGGTTTAAGTTATAATAAAAAGAAAGGTTTTTCATCTTATGTTTACATTTCTAAGAGAGAAAGGATGCCCTTTCAGGCTGATGAATGGGGTATCTTTGTTAGAGCTGCTGGTAGTTATATCTCTGTTGGGGATATTAGCTTTGATTGTATTCCCAGCAGCTGGAATGGGGAAGGATTATTATTTATTGGAGACCACGGCCCGAAGTTTGGCTGTTAACATGCGCCTGGCCCAAAGTCATGCCTTTACCACCAACCAGGCTACTTTTTTGGTATTCTACCGGTTTTCCAATCGTTATTATGTGGAGCTTTCGGGAAAAAAGGAGTGGATATATATTCCTGAAGAAATTTATATCTGTGCTATTAACTTCCCAAAAGCCGGGGGGTGGGAAACCCTGCGCTTTAATTCACTTGGAACACCCAACCGGGGAGGGCATATTGGCCTGGAAAACCGCAGAGGAGACAAACTTTATGTCATAATCACACCGGTTACAGGTAGAGTAAGAATAAGCAAAAACCCACCCTGATTCGATCTAAAAATACAGCAAAACAAAAATATGGATTGAAAGTCCCCCGGGGACTTTTTGTTTTTCCCGAAGGCATTATTATTGTTTTAATAGATTAGGAATTAATTATCCTTTGCTATTTCCAAAAAATACTTTTATAATAAAAAAGTGACGACTAGAGGAATAAAATATTGGGGCAAGGTGACGCTTTGAGACTCCAGCTGCTATGAGAAGGGCCAAAGGAAAACATAAATGGCCAGGAGGGTCCTATGGAAAATATTATTATAACGGGTTTTATGGGAACGGGGAAAACGGAAACAGGGTTTAAATTATCTCAAAAATTGAACTGTCACTTCGTAGATATAGATTTGGTGGTGGAAGAGATGGAGAATAGAAAAATTGTAGATATTTTTTTAGAAAAAGGGGAAGATTATTTTCGTAAACTGGAGACCTCTGCCATTAAAAAGGTGCTGCAGAAAGAGGGTCAGGTTATTTCCACTGGTGGAGGAGCCCTGTTAAAAGAAGAGAACAGGACTCTTTTAAAGGAAGCCGGTGTATTAATATGTCTTTCTGCTTCCCCGGAAGAAATATTCCGGAGGGTAGGTTCCGGGGAAGGAAGGCCGCTTTTGGAAGGAGATGATTCCCTGGATAAAATACGGAGGATTTTGGCAGAACGCCGAGAAATATATAACCAGGTTCCCTACAATATTTTAACGGATGGGAAAAGTTCTGAGGAAGTAGTGGAAGAAATTGTTATTTTATTGAAAAAATTAAGGGTAATATAAGTATAACAGGAGGAAAATACTAAAAAGTAATAATCACTGCTAATAATACTAATAAGTGGATTATTTATGGTAGACATTACGACATAAATCTTATAGAATGAGATAAGTTGATTATTTAATTCAGGTAACGGGGGAAAGCCTTTTGAAACTATCACCTTTAACGTTGGGAGAAAAAATTATAAAGCTGCCTATATTTCAAGGAGGCATGGCTGTCCGGGTTTCTTTAGCCCCACTGGCTGCTGCCGTAGCTAACTGTGGTGGGGCAGGTACTATCGCCGGGACAGGCATGAGTCCGCAAGAATTAACTGATGAAATTAGAAAAGGAAGGAGCCTTACACAAGGAGTTCTGGGAGTTAATGTGCTTTTTGCCGTCAATAATTTTACGGAATTGGTTAAAGCAGCCATTCATGAGAAAATAGATTTCGTTGTGTCGGGTGCCGGATTTTCTCGGGATATGTTCATTTGGGGAAAAGAGGCGAATGTCCCCATAATCCCTATTGTATCTTCTGCAAAACTTGCCAGAATTTCTGAGAAGCTGGGTGCCAGTGCAGTGGTGGTAGAAGGCAAGGAAGCCGGGGGTCACCTGGGGACAGATCGTCCATTAATGGAGATTTTGCCAGAGGTGCGCAGCGCTGTAAAAATACCGGTTATAGCTGCAGGTGGCATTATAGATGCCCAGGGAATTGCAGAAGCTTTAAGACTGGGGGCTGACGGAGTGCAGCTGGCTACCCGTTTTGTATTGAGTGAAGAATGCACAGTCTCTGAAAACTTTAAAAATTACTATCTCCAGGCAAAGAAGGAGGATGTGGTGCTCATAAAAAGTCCTGTGGGTTTACCGGGAAGGGCCTTGAAAAACCCTTTTACTGAGCTGATGTCAAAAGAAGAAATTGGGATTGAAAGCTGTGATGGCTGTTTAAAAGTATGCAACCAGGACTTTTGTATTTTAGATGCACTGCGTAGGGCGGAAAAAGGTGACACAGAGAGGGGACTGATATTTTCTGGTGAAAATATCTATAAAATTAATGAGATTCTCTCTGTCCGCGATATATTCAAGAACTTAATATCCGGTTTGGACAAAATAAAAGAGTAGAATGTCCTTTTATCAGGGTTAATTAAATGGATAAAAAGAAAAACTATTAGGGAAGGAATTCTACTGAAGATAGAGAATTTTACCAGTATGGCTTAAGTGCGCTGTAAGAAAAGAATACTTCAAAAAAATAATACTATAGAGGGTTTTATTTTGGTGAAAATTTTAGTTATACACGGGCCAAATCTAAATATGTTGGGAAAAAGGCAGCCTGAGATCTATGGAGATACTACCCTGGAGGAAATTAATCGGCTGCTATTTGACCGTGCAAAAAAAGCCGATGTAGAATTAATTATTAAGCAGTCCAATTATGAGGGTGAGATTATCCAGAACCTTCAGGAACTGCACATGGAAGTATCCGGAATTATAATTAACCCGGCAGCATATACCCATTACAGCATTGCCATCAGGGACGCGTTATCGGCGCTCAAGGTTCCGGTAGTAGAAGTACATCTCTCTAATATTTACGCCAGGGAAGAATTTCGGCAGCACTCCGTGATTGCTCCCGTTTGTCGAGGACAGATTTCCGGTTTTGGCTCCAACAGTTATCTTTTGGCATTAGAAGCTCTTTTAATGATTCTTTGAAAAAGGAAATCCGTCAATGAATGTTGATTATTTTAAAATGAGGTTGAGCAGGCTTAGAAAAAAGCTGAGAGAACAAAATCTGGAGGCTTTTTTCATTACCAATCCTGTAAATTGTCGATATTTAAGTGGTTTTTCCGGTAGTACTGTGAACCTGTTAATTAGTTTAGAAGAGGCTTACTTGATTACTGATTTTCGTTATTCACAGCAGGCTGAAGAAGAAGCTCCGCTGTATTCAATTATTGCTAAAGGTTCTATGCTTTCTGTTTTGGAAGGATTGTGCAGGGATTATTCTTTAAAAAGTATTGCCTTCGAGCAGAATTATATGACGGTTTACAGCTATGAATTACTAAAAAAGAGTCTTTCTGAAGTTAAGCTTGTTCCTTTAATCAAAACAGTGGAGGAATTACGGACGGTTAAGGATTTACATGAAATTTCCCTGCTGCGTAAAGCGGCAGAAATAACGGAAGAAAGCTTTATCAAAATATTACCCTTTATTAAACCTGGAATACAGGAAAGAGATGTTTCCCTAGAACTGGAATACTTACTTAAGCAAGAAGGAGGGACAAAGGCTGCGTTTGATTTTATCGCAGCCTCGGGGAAGAGGTCCTCTATGCCCCATGGGGTGGCTTCTTCTAAAAGGATAGAACTGGGTGACCTGGTGACCCTGGATTTTGGAATTCATTATCAGGGCTACTGTTCCGATATGACCAGAACGATCGCGGTAGGTTATGCCGGGGAACGGGAAAAGAACCTTTATCAGCTTGTGCTCCAGGCCCAGATGGAAGCCCTTCAGCATATCAAGGCCGGTATATCCGGGGAATCAGCGGATTATACTGCCAGGAAGCTTATTGCTGAAAAGGGGCTGGGGAAAAATTTTGGTCATGGCCTGGGTCATGGCCTGGGGCTGGAAGTACATGAGGAGCCCAGGCTTGCCCCTGGAATAAAAACCATTTTGAAATCCGGAATGGTGGTAACCGTGGAACCGGGAGTTTATCTACCCGGGTTTGGAGGCGTGAGGATTGAAGACATGGTTTTAATCCAGGAAAATGGCTGTGAAATGCTAACCCAAAAGTATAAGGAGGAGCTGTTAATACTAGAAGATTTTTAGGCAGGAGGGATGATGTGATATCAACCAATGATTTTCGTACAGGATTAACTATCGAACTGGAAGGGCAGGTATACAGTGTAGTAGATTTCCAGCATGTGAAACCAGGGAAGGGAGCTGCCTTTGTCCGGACAAAATTAAAAAACATGCAAACCGGAGCCGTTACAGAAAAAACATTTCGGGCTGGTGAAAAGGTGTCTAAAGCACATATAGAGCGCAAAACCATGCAGTATTTATATAATACGGGCCAGGATTTTATTTTTATGGATACGGAATCATATGAACAGTTAACTCTGGACCGAGAGCAGTTGGGCGATTCGGCACTCTATCTGAAGGAAAACATGGAAGCAGACTTCATGATGTATGAGGAACTGATCATGGGGGTAGAGGTACCTAATTTTGTAGAATTGACTGTTACGGAAACTGATCCTGGATTTAAAGGGGATACTGCCTCTGGCGGCTCAAAACCGGCAGCCCTGGAAACCGGTCTTACTATCCAGGTACCTTTTTTTATTAACGTTGGTGATGTGGTCAGGGTAAATACTAAAACCGGTGAGTATATGGAAAGAGTATAGTGTAAAACAAAATTGGAATTTATAAAAGGAGGTTTCATAGTAATTATGGAAGATTTAAGAGCAAAATTAGCTTATTTAAAGGGTCTTTCCGAGGGTTTGGATCTAGATGACAATTCAAAGGAGGGAAAACTGTTTTCACAGATTATCTTTCTTTTGGAAGGTATGACTGATGTGGTTGATAATCTTCAGACGGATTATGATGAGCTGTATGAATATGTAGAGGCCATTGACCAGGACTTGACAGATTTAGAGGACGATGTCTACGAGGAGCCTTTTGACGACGATGAGGACTTTGAAGATTTCTCTTTGGAGTGTCCCGATTGTCATGACATCGTTTACATCGATGGAGATACCCTGGATGAAGAGGACATAGAAGTTCTTTGTCCCAAATGTCACAGGGTGGTGTTTGTCCAGGGGGAACTATGGGAGGAAGATGACCCCGAGTTTGAAGAAGAGGTGGAGCAGGAGTAGTTCAACCGTCTTTCTCGGCTTTGAATAATTACAGCAAATAGGAATAAACTTTTTTGAAATAACCGGTGTAAATCCCCGGTTATTTTTTATTTTCAATAATGAATAAATCAACTATTTTGCCATATATTTCTTTAATAAAGCATAATCCTGACCATTTTTAAATAATCATTAATGAAGGGAGCATGACATGTCTTCTAAAATCATTATGAAACAAATCATCCCCTTTTTGCCCCACGACATTAAAACAATTCTGAATGGCTGCTCTCCCTTTCTTCTAGATAAAGTTCAGGAAATTCGGTTAAGGGAAGAAAGACCTCTGATGCTGGTTTGGTCTGATGGGGATGTAATGCTCAATCTCAAGGGAAATGAAGCAAAAAGGAAAGAGGATGCTTACCTGGTAAAAAAAGAGGATTTACAGAAACTGCTGCAGGTCATCAGCAACCATTCCCTTTACGCTTTTGAGGAAGAATTGAGGAATGCATATCTGACGGTTCCCGGAGGACATAGAATCGGATTGGTGGGCAAAGCGGTACTGGTAGACGGGAGAATTAAACTGCAGAAATTTATTTCAGGGGTAAATATTAGAATATCCCGAGAGGTAATTGGTGCTGGGGATAAAGTAATCAATTTTATATTAGGGAAGAACGGTTCCGTTTATAACACACTCATTGTGTCTCCTCCCCAGTGCGGAAAAACTACTCTCTTGAGAGACCTGGTCAGGCTTTTAAGCAGTGGGGTCCCGCTTTATGGTTTTAAGGGAGTAAAAGTGGGATTGGTCGACGAGCGTTCAGAAATAGCTGCATGTTTTGAAGGGGTCCCCCAAAATAATATTGGAATCAGGACAGATATTATTGATGGATGCCCAAAAGTACAGGGCATGATGCTGTTAATTCGCTCCATGTCTCCTCAGGTACTGGTGACCGATGAGATTGGCAGGATTGAGGATGCAGCTGCTGTAGAAGAAGCCCTTAATGCAGGAGTTTCAGTAATTACCACGGCTCATGGCGGTAGTATGAGAGATTTACAGGAAAGACCTGGATTAAAAAAGCTGATTGAAAACAAAGTTTTCAAAAGGATAATTTTTCTAGGAAAAACCAAAGGGGTCGGTACCCTGGAAAGAATTTGGGACCAGGAAAGAGCTAGAAATCTTGTATAAACAAGCGGTGATCTTATGTTAATAAAGTTGCTGGGAGCGGTTATGGTCATAATAGCCGCTACTGTTCTAGGATTTATGAAGGCAGATATATATAGGGAACGGATTAAGGAGTTAAGGAATCTTCAGCTTGCTTTGAACATGCTCAGTTCGGAAATCAGTTATACTGCTACTCCGGTGCCCCTGGCCTTTAAAAAAATTGGAAGTAGAGTAGATAAACCCATTTCTTTATTTTTCCTGCGATGTTCCCAACTGTTAGAGGAGAGTCCGGGGGAGGACTTTGCTGATTTGTGGCAGAGAGCCGTAAAGGAAAATTATGGAAATACAGCCTTGGAAAAGAGTGATCAAGATCTGCTTTTAACCATAAGTACATTTTTAGGAGTTTCTGATCAGTATCACCAGGAAAAACAGATTAATTTAGTACTCCATCAGCTGGACCATACCGAAAAGGAAGCACTGGATGACATGAACAAAAACGAGCGAATGTGGAAATATTTGGGGGTTATGGGTGGTTTAATGCTGGTGATTCTGCTAATTTAGCAAAGGGGAGATTCAAATGGATATAGTAAATGTGGACATCCTTTTTAAAATTGCCGGAATTGGCATTTTCATATCCGTTTTAAATATGGTACTAAAACAAGCCAATAAGGAAGAACAGGCTCAAATGCTTACCCTGGTGGGAGTGGTCATCGTGTTAATGGTGGTAATACAGCTCATTAACCAGCTATTTATCAGCATCAGGACAATATTCAACATTTATTAACCGGAGGTTATCCGTTTTAATGACCATTATACAGGTTGTAGCCCTGGGACTGCTGGCAGCTGTTTTTATCTTAATTTTAAGAGAAAGTAAACCGGAACTGGCTATCTTTTTGTCTGTAGCGGTAGGAATTATCATCTTTTTTTCCCTGCTGAGCTATATAGCCAGTGTGATGCATATATTAGAGGAACTGACGGTCCGGGCAGATATCAATCTTTTGTATTTAAACACCCTTTTAAAAATTATTGGAATTGCCTATATTGCCGAATTCGGCGCCCAGGTCTGCAGGGATGCCGGAGAGGGTACAACCGCCAGCAAAATTGAATTTGCCGGAAAAATAATGATATTGTTTTTGGCTATTCCATTGGTTGTAGTGGTCCTGGAAACAATTATTTCTTTACTTCCCTGATTATTACAATAAAAGAATTAAGATTCTATAGAGTTATTAAAGACCCTTCTATACGGGATCAATAAAAATATTCGGGTGAGGCTATGCATGAAGACAGAAAAAAAAAGCATTTTTATAACCCATTTCCAAACCATGAGAACATTTTTCTGGTTATGGAATAAGAACCGGAATCTTAGAATAAGACAGAAGAACCGTCCCCCTGTCTTCATTTTTGGAGTAACAGCAGTGATTATATTATGCATATTTCTTTTTGAATCTCCGGTATTGGCCATGCCTTCTGGGGATGAATTGTGGGAAGAACAAAAACAAGTGGTGGATTTAAAAATCATAGAAGAATATTGGCAGGAGATTACTGGTGAAGTAGAGGAATTCATGCCCCACTTGGAACTGAATGATATTTTCGATTGGATGAGGGGAAAAGAAGAAAGCACTCTGGACTTGATGGGAATATTTAAGGGGTTGAGCCGTTATCTATTCAGGGAAGTGATGGCTAATCTGTATTTAATGGGAAGGTTGGTAATCCTTGCGGTGGTTGCAGCACTTCTTAAAAACCTCCAGCAGGCTTTCAGCAGTTCTCAACTAAGCAGCATAGCTCAGGGAATCATATTTATTCTGCTGATGGGCATTGCCCTTCAGAGCTTTGCCCTGGCCAGCAGTATAGGACAAACAGTAATCGGAAGAATGGTTGATATTATTATGGCACTTATCCCTCTGCTGCTGACTCTCCTGGCCTCCCTGGGAAGCCTGGCTTCGGCAGCGATATTTCAACCGGTGATTATATTTTCAGCCAGTTTTATTGGTCTTCTGATTAAAGACTTAGTTTTCCCCCTTATTTTTTTTGCAACGGTACTGCTCCTGCTGGACAGCTTCTCAGAAAATCACAAAATTTCTAGACTGGGGTTAATTTTCAGAGATGCTGCCGTATTTATTATGGGACTTTCCCTGACTATTTTCGTAGGCTTACTGTCTATCTCCGGCATTGCAGGAGCGGTAAGCGATGGAGTTACACTTCGCACAGCGAAGTTTGTTACGGGAATCTTTATCCCCGTAGTAGGTGGGATGGTGGCTGATGCATTGGAAGCAGTCATTGGAGCGTCTCTAATTTTAAAAAACGGATTGATTTTGGCAGGTATGATTCTTCTATTTTTAACCCTGGTATTTCCTCTGTTGAAAATTATTTCTATTGTTTTTATTTATAAATTTTCTGCTGCCCTGATACAACCCCTGGGGGAAAGTTCATTAGGGGACTGTTTAAATACCATGGGAAACAGTTTACTTTTAATCTTTGCGGCAGTGGTAGCCGTCAGCCTGATATTTTTCATTCTCCTGGTGATCATTATGGGGGCAGGAAATGCCGCCGTTATGTTCAGGACATAGGAAGTGGTATTTCTTGCTCAATACTATAAGTAATGTGGTAAAAAGTTTAATTGTTATCATTATTATAGCTTCTTTCATGGAACTAATCCTGCCAAAAAACAAATTTCAGCCTTATATCAAACTGGTAGTGGGCCTGGTGATTATTGTCAGCGTATTAAATCCTCTGCTGAAGCTTTTTAGAATTGTTCCGGACCTGGAAATGGAAATTTTGAGGTCTCAGGTACGTTTGTATGAAGACGAGAGTTATGTGGATGGACATGTCATTCGGCAGACTCAAAGCCTGGTGGCAAAGGAATATAAAAGGCGAATTCAAGGAGAAATTGGAAAAGTCATCGGCAGGTATTCAGGGGTAGAAATTATTGGGATAGACCTTGAAATTGTTGAAGAAATTGAAAAGGATGATTTTGGAAAGATTTTGTCTATGAAAATCGCCTTAAAACCAACTGATGAAGAAAAAGAGAATGATGGGATTTTTATAGATTCCGTGGTTATTCAGGTAGGAGGTGAAGGGGTGCCGGAAAGAGACAATGAGGAATTATCGGAACGATATGTATCTCAAATTGATGATATCGGCAGAGAAATTTCCAGCTATTTTTCATTGGAAAAAGACTCTATAGAATTGTTTATGGTGAATTAGTTTACAGGGTTAGGGGTGTGTTCCGTTGACTACATTTTGGGAAAAGCTTAAGAAAAATTTTATCTATGTTAAATTCTGTTCTCAGGGCAAAAAGGATGGGGAAAAAAAGAAACTCAAAGATTTCCAATGGGTTATACTGCTGTTGGCAGGAGCCGTTTTAATGTTGTTCAGTTCTTTTTTTATCAGTTCTGAAAGTGAAAGGGCGGAAGTATATTTAGAGGCGGAAGAAACAGTTTCTGCTTTTGCGTCGAAAGAGGTGACTCAGGAAGAGAAAGTTGAACAGGAACTGGAAAAAATACTTAACAAAATAGAAGGAGTGTCTGATGTCTCTGTTCTCGTCAGCTTTTATGCCGGCCCCAAATATATATATGCGGTAAATTATGAGGAGAATTTCAGGGAGACGGAGGAAAGGGACAGGGATGGGGGATCCCGAGACATTGTTGAAAAAAACAATAAGGATCAAATTGTCCTGAGGCGAGGGGAAAAAGGAGAGGAGATCCCTTTAATTATTGAAGAAATATATCCTGAAGTTCAGGCAGTGCTGGTGGTAGCCCGAGGAGTGGAACAGCCTGTTAAAAAGTCTCAAATTGTGGAGGCAGTGAAAACTATTTTAGACCTTCCTTATCATAAAGTGGTAGTGCTCCCCCGGGGCAAATAAATAAAATTATAAAGGAGGTTCATTATGAACAACAAAAAAGTTTGGGCGATTGTTATCCTGGCTGTTTTTTCAGGTTTTATATGGTGGATGAACATCGAACAAGAGATTCAAGAAGTAACGCTTCTCCCTAAGGAACATAATTCAGAAATGTTGGAAGATACTATAAATATGGGAGATGTGCAGGTGGATGGGAACGCTTTTTTTGTAGAGTACCGGATGCAGAGGGATCGGATAAGGGCGCAGGAAATTGAATTGTTAAAGGACATTATTAACAATCCTGCTTCCAGCAGTGAGGGCAAACAAAATGCCGAGCACAATTTAATATCCCTGGTTTCCAAGATGGAACAGGAATTAATGTTAGAAAATATGATTAAGGCCAAGGGTTTTGAAGATGTAGTTTTTTTCTTTAAAGATGGAATCGCCAATGTCGTGGTTAAAG
>PWJM01000015.1 GCA_003560915.1 Syntrophomonadaceae bacterium | reverse complement strand
TCAGGATGGCCAAGGCTAATGGGATCAAAGTAACGGCGGAAGTCACCCCTCATCATCTGATTTTAACGGAGGAAGATGTGGACGGTTTTGATACCCATATGAAGATGAATCCTCCCCTGAGAAGCGGGGAGGACCGGAAAGTATTGCGGGAGGCCTTGAAGGACGGCACCATAGACATGATTGCTACGGACCATGCCCCCCACAGTATTCTGGATAAAGATGTGGAATTTGAACAGGCTCCCTTTGGGGTAGTGGGCCTGGAAACGGCACTTCCCCTAATATTAACAGAACTGGTGGAACCGGGAATCCTGACCCTGGAGCAGGCTATTTCCTCTCTCAGTTGTAACCCTGCCCGATTTCTGGGAATCCAAGGGGGCAGTATCCAGTTGGGAGTAGAGGCGGACCTTACTTTAATCAATCTAAAAGCTGAAAAAGTGGTAGACAAGGATAAGTTTTATTCCAAGGGGAAAAATACCCCCTTTAACGGCAGAAAAGTCAGGGGGCTTCCGGTGATGACCCTGGTAGGAGGAAAATTGGTCATGAAAGAAGGCAAAGTTTATCTATAAGATTGAAATTCGATTGTTCTGTTTTCACGGTAAGGGGTTGGAGGAACAGCTTTTAAAGGCCTGTTAAAATCAATAGGGCAAAGGGGCCCTTTGAATAGAAACTCAACTCAATGGAGAGGAAGGGGTAAATATGAAAGCAGTCTTAAAGCTGGCGGATGGAACTTCTTTTCAAGGAGAAATCTTCGGCAGTCCGGTCAAGGCGGTAGGAGAAGTGGTTTTTAATACTTCTATGGGAATGTATGGGGAAATTATTACGGACCCTGCCTCCTGCGGCCAAATTGTGGTAATGACATTTCCCCTGATTGGGAATTACGGTATTCACTCAGCAGAACTTTTCAGCAGCCAGGTTCATGCCAGCGGTTTGGTGCTTCGGGAGGGTGCCGTTGAACCCAACAGCTGGAGAATGGAGAGCACTCTGGAAAAATTCCTGGAGGACAATGGGATACCGGCGCTGGTGGAAGTGGATACCCGGGCACTTACAAGGCACATCCGTCGAAACGGTTCCATGCCGGGGATGATTGCTCCCCTGGAGGAGGCGGACCCTGCCCTGCTGCAGGAATACCAATCAAAACCCGTCAGTTTGATTGAAAAGGTAACGACTCCCAGGGTTTATTCCCTGGGGGAAGGGGACTCTCCCCTGGTAATCCTGGATTTAGGTATGGGGAACTGGCTTCCCGGGGCGCTGCAGAGAGAAGGATTAGGGGTAAAGGTTTTACCTGCCCAAACTTCGGCAGAAGAGATTTTTAAAATGAATCCACGGGGGCTGGTAATCTCCAGCGGACCGGAGGGAGATCCACTGATAGAGGAAATCGCCAAGGAGCTTTTTCCGGTAATAACTAAACTTCCTACCCTGGGTATCGGTGTGGGGATGGAAGTCATTGCCCTGGCCATGGGGGCAGGGCTTCAAAAAATGAAATTCGGACATCGGGGAACAAATCATCCGGTAACAGACCTGGTTGGCGGCAGTAACTATATTACCTGCCAGAACCATGGATACGTGGTGGAGGAGCCCAGTTTAAAAAATACCGGCTTGAAGGTTACAGAAAGGAACATTCATGATGGGACCATCGAAAGCCTGATTCATGAAGAAATGCCCATCATGGCAGTGCAGTACTATCCTTCAACGGAACTCCTTCAAAGGGGAGAGGATACCTGTTATTCCCGATTCAAAAAGTTGATGAAAATATAGCAGGAGGTAGGGATAATATGCCAAAGAGAAAAGATCTGAAAAAAGTAATGGTAATCGGTTCCGGACCCATCGTAATCGGCCAGGCGGCGGAGTTTGACTATGCCGGTACACAGGCCTGCCGGGCACTGAAGGAGGAGGGAATCGAAGAGGTAGTGTTGGTAAACAGTAATCCTGCTACCATTATGACCGACCCCCATATTGCCGATAAAGTGTATATTGAACCCCTTACCGCTGAGTTTGTGGCCAGAATTATCGGCAAGGAGAGGCCTGATGGACTTCTGCCTACTCTGGGAGGCCAGACGGGCCTGAATCTGGCAGTAGAGCTGGCGGAAATGGGAGTGCTGGAGGAGGAAAATGTCGAGCTTTTAGGGACGCCCCTGGAAACCATTAAAAAAGCAGAGGACCGGGAATTATTTAAACAAATGATGATGGATATTGGGGAACCTGTTCCGGAGAGCGCCATCGTCACCACTTTCCAAGAGGCCCTGGAGTTTACCGAGTCTATCGGTTATCCCGTAATTATCCGTCCGGCCTATACCCTGGGAGGGACCGGTGGGGGTATTGCCCATAACTTTCAGGAGCTAAAAGCTATTACTGTCCGGGGACTGCGCTACAGCCGTATCAACCAGGTGCTCATTGAGAAGAGCGTGGTGGGCTGGAAAGAGATGGAATTTGAGATGATGAGGGACGGAAAGGGGAACTGTATCGTAATCTGCGGGATGGAGAATTTTGATCCTATGGGAATTCATACCGGGGACAGCATCGTTACCGCTCCCATTCAGACCCTGACCACCACAGAGTTCCACAGGCTTCGCCAGTCCTGCATCAAAATTATGCATGCCCTGGGAATTGAAGGGGGATGTAATGTCCAGTTTGCGGTGGATACGGAGAGCTTTGATTACTATGTGATTGAAGTTAACCCCAGGGTTAGCCGTTCCAGCGCCCTGGCCTCCAAAGCTACCGGGTATCCCATCGCCAAAGTTTCAGCCAAAATTTCAGTGGGCCTTACTTTAGATGAAATCCAGAATCCGGTGACCCGGAAAACTACCGCCTGCTTTGAACCCACCATCGACTATGTGGTGATGAAGATTCCCCGCTGGCCCTTTGATAAATTTTACAAGGCGGACCGGGTGCTGGGGACTCAGATGAAGGCCACCGGTGAGGTTATGTCCATTGACCGGACCATGGAGTCCTCCCTGATGAAGGCCCTTCGTTCTCTGGAAATCGGGGTTTTTGGGCTTCTGCTGCCTGGAGTCGAGAGGCTCTCCATGGAAGAAATCAAGGATAGAATTGTTCGGGCTGATGATGAGAGAATATTTCTCCTGGCGGAAGCCCTTAGAAGGGATATGACTATAGAAGAGATCAATTCCCTTACTAAAATAGACCCCTTCTTTCTAAAAAAGTTAAAAAACCTTACCGATGGGGAAAAGGAAATAAAAAGGGTTGGTTTTGAAGGTTTAAATGAAGAAAATATGAGAAAGTTTAAAAAGCTGGGATTCGCCGATGCGGAAATGGCTCTTCTTTTGGAACGGGAAGAGGAGGAAATCAGGGAAAAGAGATATGGGTGGAATATCAAACCGGTTTATAAGATGGTAGATACTTGTGCCGCGGAGTTTGATGCAGAAACCCCCTACTACTATTCCACCTATGAGCAGGAAAACGAGGCGGTGTACTCCCAGAAGCAGAAGGCCATCGTAATTGGTTCCGGCCCTATCCGTATCGGTCAAGGGATTGAATTCGATTACTGCTCTGTCCATGCCGTTTGGGCCCTGAAGGAGTCCGGGGTAGAGTCCATTATCATCAACAACAATCCGGAGACGGTGAGTACCGATTTTGACACTGCCCACCGGCTCTATTTTGAACCTCTGACTACGGAGGATGTCCTGCACGTAATTGAGCAGGAAAATCCCCTGGGGGTGGTGGTACAGTTTGGCGGGCAGACGGCCATCAACCTGGTGGATCCTCTCCACCAGGCCGGGGTGAATATATTAGGAACCTCTGTGGAACAAATTGCCCGGGCAGAGGATCGGGAACAGTTCGACCAGCTGCTGAATAAGCTGAATATTCCTAGGCCCGCCGGGAAAACCGGATTTTCTCTGCAGGATGCCAGGGATACGGCGGCGGAAATAGGGTTCCCAGTGGTGATTCGCCCTTCTTATGTGCTGGGGGGCAGGGCTATGGAGATTGTTTATAATGAAAAACAGTTAGTTTCGTACATGGAAACTGCGGCCAAAGTTTCACCTAAACATCCCATCCTGATTGACAAATACGTGAAGGGGATCGAAATTGAGGTGGATGCCGTTTCCGATGGGGATGACGTGTTTATTCCCGGAATCATGGAACACATTGAAAGGGCCGGTGTGCATTCCGGAGACAGTATCGCTGTTTATCCCGCTCAAAACCTTCGGCCCGAGACAGAAGCTACGATCGTGGACTATGCAACCCGAATCTGCCGGGAATTGAAAGTGAAGGGCTTAGTCAATATCCAGTTTGTGGTGAGCCATAGAAAGGTCTATATCATTGAGGTGAACCCCCGTTCCAGCCGTACGGTTCCCATCATCAGCAAGGTGACGGGAATTCCCATGGTTAACCTGGCCACTAAGGTGGTTATGGGTAAAACCCTGAAGGAATTGGGCTACGGCAGTGGGCTGCATCCCAGCCCCGGGTTTTTTGCCATTAAAGCGCCGGTGTTCTCCTTTGCCAAGATGATTGAGGTGGATATCTCCCTGGGGCCGGAAATGAAATCCACGGGAGAAGTTTTGGGGGTAGACCAGGAGTATTCCAAAGCCCTTTACAAAGCCCTGCAGGCAGCCGGAATGGATGTCCCCAAGCAGGGAGGCATTCTGGCCACTATTGCCAATAAGGATAAAAGTGAAGCAGTTTCCTTGATTCGGGGATTTGCCGAACTGGGCTATAAGATCTATGCTACCCGGGGGACGGCAGAATACTGCCGCAGCCAGGGGGTGGATGTCTGCGTGGTAAACAAGATTGAAGAGGGCAGCCCAAACCTGCTGGATTTAATCCGAGAGGATAAAATTAAACTGGTCATAAATACTCTGACCAAGGGCAGGACTCCGGAAAGGGACGGATTTAAGATCCGCCGGGAAGCGGTGGAACAGTCCATCCCCTGCCTGACTTCACTGGATACGGCGGCAGCACTTTTAGAAGTCCTGAATTCCATTATCTTTAAGATGAATCCCATTGGGGAATATATTAGTTAAGGGAACGGGTATGCCATCTGAAATTCAGTATGGTGTCCCCCGAATT
>PWJM01000098.1 GCA_003560915.1 Syntrophomonadaceae bacterium | reverse complement strand
GGATAAACCAGTCTGAAGCTCCTACCATTTTCATAATCATAATTTCCTGCCTTCGAGTAAACACCGTCAGCTTTATGGTATTGGCTATGAGAAAAGTAGCCGAAATCCCCAGTCCAATCATAAAAGCCAATCCCACCCAGTTAAGGATCCGGGTGACTGAAAAAAGTCTTTCTAAAATCTCGCTGCCGTAATCCACCCGAACCACACCAGGAAGCTCTTTAATCTTCTTGGCCAGCACCGAAACCTCCTCGGGGACATTGCTCTTCACTTCAAAGGAATCCCGTAACGGATTGTTCTCCTGTTCCCCGTATCCCTCTAAAAGGTGGCCCTGCTCTCCCATCTGAATACGGAGTCTTTCCAGAGCTTCTTCCCGGGAAACAAAAGTTACTTCTTTCGCTTCTTCAAAACCTTCAATACTTATGTACACCTGGTCTCTTTGTGAACGGGTTATCTCTCCCTCCAGAAAAACAATCACTTCTATCTGTGATTTGATATCCGAAGATAAAAACCCGATGTTATAGTTTAAAAGCATGAAACTTCCCAGCAAAAATAGGGTAATAATCACCACACCTACTGAAGCAAAGCTCATCCAACCGTTCCTAAAAATACTTTTGAATGCTTCCGCAATAAAATAAGCCCAGGTTCTAAGCCTCATGCCGATATCCCCCCTTAAGCTGATCCCTGATAATACTTCCCCCTTCAACCTCCACCACTCTTTTGCGAAGCCGATCTACTATTTCCTGGTCGTGAGTGGCCATGATGACCGTAGACCCCCTCAGGTTGATCACCCTGAGCAGGTTAACAATATCAATGGAGGTGTCCGGGTCAAGGTTTCCAGTAGGTTCATCGGCCAGAATTACAGCCGGCTGATTAACAATTGCCCTGGCCAGGGAAATCCGCTGCTGCTCTCCTCCGGAGAGTTCCGTAGGCAGAGCTTTGGTTTTTTCCTTTAACCCCACCAGGTCCAGTGACTCCATGACTCTCTTTTTAATTTCCCTGTTGGGAGTTTCAATTACCCTCAGGGCAAAAGCCACATTTTCATAAACCGTGCGGTCGGCTAAAAGCCTGTAATCTTGAAACACCAGCCCCATCTTCCGTCGAAAAAAAGGTACCTCCCTTTTTTTTAACTTAACAACATCTCTACCTGATACCTTAATGGTCCCTTTTGTGGGCAGTAATTCTCTGTATAATAACTTTAATATCGTCGTCTTCCCTGCTCCACTTGAGCCTACCAAAAAAACAAATTCACCTTTTTCAATGCGTAAATTGGTATTTTTTAGCGCTTCAACTCCATTAGGGTACCTTTTTGTCACGCTAATAAATTCAATCATAGATGTCATACAACTCCTAAAAAAGCCTTAGCACATCGCATTACTATTTCGACATAATATTTTAAACTCCTTTAACAAATAACTATTTTTTACAAAATAGTTATTAAATTTTTGCAAAAAAAACTTTACCTCTGATAAATAAGAGGTAAAGTTTCAACAAATAAGACAAGGGGCGGTTCTGCTGTCTTATTTTCATTCTTCCCATGGTCCCGCTGCTCTACAGGCGGCAAGGGGCCTATTTATGGAAAATAACTTTATTTCTGCAAGACTTCTTTAGCAGCCTTGATGATGTTCTCTGGGGTCAACCCGTACTTTTCCAGGAGCAGTTCCGGAAGCCCGGACTCGCCAAAGGTATCTCTGACTCCGACCCTTTTCACAGGAACCGGACAGTTTTCGGCAGTAACTTCCGACACAGCACCCCCCAGCCCTCCAATAATGCTGTGCTCTTCCGCTGTTACTATGCCGCCGGTTTCCCGGGCTGCCTGTATAATAATATCCTCATCCAACGGTTTAATGGTAGAAAGGTTAATAACCCGGGCTTCAATTCCCTGTTGGGACAAAGTTTCTGCCGCTTCCAGGGCTTTGCTAACCATAATGCCCACAGCGATGATACTGATATCTTTACCCTCTCTAAGAATCTTTCCTTTGCCAAGGGTAAAGGGTTCTTCTTCTGTAAATAAAACAGGGACTCCTGAGCGGCCTAATCTTATGTAGACCGGACCTTCCAGTTCCACCGCAGCCTGCACCGCCTTTTTGGTCTCCGGGCCATCCGCCGGTACAATTACCGTCATATTAGGCATAACCCTCATAATGGCTATGTCTTCAATAGACTGGTGGGAGCCGCCGTCTTCACCTACCGTAATCCCTGCATGGGTAGCCACAATTTTTACATTCAAAGCAGTATAAGCGATGGAATTCCTCAGCTGGTCATACGCCCTGCCGGTGGCAAAAATGGCAAAAGTGCTGGCAAAGGGAATCATTCCCGCCGCGGCAAGGCCCGCTGCCGTTCCCATCATATCCGCCTCTGCTACTCCCATATTAAAAAACCTCTCGGGAAAAACTTCTTTAAAGTTGGCAGTCTTGGTTGATTTGGACAGGTCCGCATCCAGGACTACAATACGGGGATTGGTTTTCCCCAGTTCCACTAATATTTCTCCGTACGCATCACGGGTGGCAATTTTTTGGCTCATACCCGCCTGACCCCCCTTCTAATTCACTGAGAGCTTTCTCCAACTGTTCCCGGTTGGGAGCTTTCCCGTGCCAGTCCGCCACATTTTCCATAAAGGAAACTCCCCTGCCCTTGATGGTCCTACAGATCACCATGGTGGGTTTTCCTTTTACGGTTAAGGCTTTCTGGCAGGCTTCCCAAATTTCCTTAACATCATGTCCATCAATTTCCATTACTTCCCATCCAAAGGCCTGCCACTTTTCCAACAGCGGTAGAGGGGACTTCACCTCTGAACAAAGACCGTCAATTTGCAGTCCATTGTAGTCCAGAAAAGCGGTCAAATTATCCAACCGGTAATGGGCAGCGGTCATAGCCGCTTCCCAGATCTGCCCCTCCTGGGTTTCACCGTCTCCCAGGACTACATAAACCCGGTAATCCTTTCCCATCACCCGGGCAGCCAAAGCCATGCCGTTGGCTGCCGAAAGGCCCTGTCCCAGAGATCCGGTAGACATTTCTACCCCTGGGACCTTTCTCATATCAGGGTGTCCCTGGAGAGGCGAATTTATCTTTCTCAAATTCCACAATTCCTCCACAGGGAAAAACCCTTTTTCTGCCAGGGCGGCATAAAGGGCTGGTGCACCATGCCCTTTGCTCAGAACAAATCGGTCCCGATCCGGGTTTTGCAAGTCTTTAGGGTCAATATTCATTACCTGGAAATAAAGTACCGTCAAAATATCCGCTGCCGAAAGGGAACCTCCGGGATGTCCGGAACCTGCTTCACCAATCATTTTAATGATATGTTTTCTTAAAGTGCCTGCTTTTTCTACTAAATAATTGAAATCTACCTGGCCTGTACCAACCATTTTGTTTTTTGCACCTCCTGCTGGAAATAATAAATTAAATTCTTTATGTGAAAATTTCAAGGACGGTGAAAGCCTTCCCCCAATACTTCATGGACATTGCTGACAATGACAAAGGAATCGGGTTCAATGTTCCAAACAATTCTTTTTAAACTGGAAACCTCGGCCTGGGACACTACACACAGCAGAATATCTTTTTCCCGTCCGGTGAAACCTCCTTCTCCTTTTAGTACGGTTACCCCCCGATCCAGGTCTGTTAGAATGGCCCGGGCAATTTTGGGGCCGTTATTGGAGATAATGTAGCATGCTTTTGAAAACCCCAGTCCCTCCTGGACAAAATCAATTACCTTGCTGGTTACAAACAGGGAAATCAGGGCGTACATGGCCAATTCAGCACTGAACACCAGCCCTGCCAGGGCAATAATGATAAAATCAATCCCCAACAAGCTCTGTCCAGTGGAAAGGCCAAAAAAATATTTTATAAGCTGGGACGCCAGGGCTGTACCCCCCGTAGAGCCGCCTGACCTGAATACCAGGCCCAGGCCCACCCCCAAGATGATTCCGCCGTATATAGAGGCCAGCAAAAGGTCGGTGGTCAAAACCGGAAGGAAACCCAGGATCTCCACAAAAGCTGACAAAAAAAAGGTGCCAGCTAAACTTCTTACCACAAATTTCATGCCTAAAAATTTTCCGGCAGCAATAAAAAGTGGGATGTTGGAAAGCAGTATGGTCAGCCCCACCGGAATATTGAAGGTATGAAACAGGATAATCCCCAGCCCACTAACCCCACCGGAGGCAATTTTGTTGGGAATAAGGAACATATTCAGCCCAAGGGTCATAACCAGGGCCCCCAGCAAAGAACCTGTTATGGGCCATATGGCTTTTAAAATTCCCTGAAAAACCTTTTCCCTTTTTTTCACTGATCCATTCCCCTGATTGAGTATTTGCAGCAGGCAGCGGTATAATGATTACTGGTTCAATTAGCTATTTTACGGACTCTCTTTCCGAAGCATTCTGTCTTAAGTAATGGTCCATAAAAAGGTCTATGTCCCCATCCATCACGGCACTTACATTCCCTGCTTCGGCGTTGGTTCTGTGGTCTTTCACCAGGGAATAGGGGTTAAAAGTATAGGAGCGAATCTGACTTCCCCAGGCAATCTCCTTCTGTTCTCCCCGGATCTGTGCCAGCTGCTGGTCTCGTTCATTTTGATACTGGGAAGCCAGCTTTGCTCTCAAAATCTTCATGGCCTGGTCTTTATTAAAATGCTGAGAACGCTCATTCTGGCATTGGACTACGATTCCCGTGGGCTCATGGGTAATGCGGACTGCCGAGTCGGTCTTGTTGACATGCTGTCCCCCCGCTCCTTTGGCCCGAAAGGTCTCTATTCTTAAATCCTCCTGGTTGATGACTATATCATCACTTTCCTCTTTCACTTCAGGCATTACGTCCACCGAAGCAAAGGAGGTATGCCTGCGGCCGGAGGTGTCAAAGGGAGATATTCGAACCAGGCGGTGCACTCCCTTTTCGGACTTCAGGTAACCGTACGCATCTTTGCCGGTTACGGAAAAAGTAACGCTCTTTAGGCCGGCCTCATCTCCCGGAAGCATATCTAAAATCTCTACCTGATAACCTCTTTTTTCTGACCATCGAGTATACATTCTAAAGAGCATCTCCACCCAATCCTGGG
>PWJM01000101.1 GCA_003560915.1 Syntrophomonadaceae bacterium | reverse complement strand
GTTCGTTTGGGGGCAGATATGTTCAATCTCCATGCCATAGGGGGAGAAGCCATGCTCCAGAAAGCGGTGGAATCGGCTCAAGAGGAAGCCCTTCGCCTGAACCGGGAGAAACCTTTGATAATCGGAGTAACGGTCCTTACCTCCATGAATCAGGAAACCCTGAAGCAGCTGGGAGTAGAGAGGCCCCTGGACCAGCAGGTGAAAAGCCTGGCGGAACTCTGTCAAAAGGCGGGGTTGGACGGAGTGGTGGCCAGTCCCCGGGAAATACAGATTATCAGGGAGGCCTGTGGGGAGGATTTTGTTATTGTAACCCCAGGGGTAAGGCCTCTTTGGGCTTCTAAGGATGACCAGGAAAGGGTGAATACTCCCGGAGAGGCGGCCGCCCAGGGGGCAAGTTACCTGGTCATAGGAAGGCCTGTTACGGCGGCTCCGAACCCCGGGGAAGCCCTGGAAAAAATATTGGCTGAAATTAAAGAAAGCAAATTAGAGAAAAAATAGAGAAAGAAATATTTGAATCAGGGAGGGAAATAATTTGTCGGAAGCTCGAGTTTTGGAGATTTTTGAAAAGAGCGGAGTTTTATTAGAGGGTCATTTTCTGCTGACTTCAGGAAAGCACAGCCAAAGGTATATGCAGATTGCCCAGGTGCTGCAGTACCCCCGGTACAATACTGAACTGTGCGAATACCTGGTGGAGCCATACCGGAATCAAGGGATAGAGCTGGTGGTTGGCCCGGCCATGGGGGGGATTATTATTGCCTATGAAGCGGGAAAACAGCTGGGCTGCAGTGCATTTTTTGCCGAGCGGGAAGAGGGGAAGATGGCTTTTCGTCGGGGTTTTAAAATATCTGAAGGCCAAAAAGTACTGGTAGTGGAAGATGTGATCACCACAGGGGGTTCAGTTAAGGAAGTGATTGACCTGGCTTTACAGGAAGGCGCTCAGGTAGTCGGAGCTGCTTCTTTTGTAGACCGAAGCGGTGGACAGGTAGACCTGGGTGTACCTCTGAGCAGTCTGGTGTCTGTTAATATTGAAACCTTTGAAAAGGAAGATTGTCCCCTTTGTGCCCAAGGAGTGCCCCTGGTTAAACCGGGAAGCCGTACACCGAAATAATTACATAAACATCCACCGGCACCGGTTTCACCGGTGCCTTTATCATTCCCCAGGGAAGAAAATAGGACACCGTTAATAAAAAAATAAATATAAAATTAAAAATATTCTAAAAATTCAGAGGAATTTTAGTATTTAAATAGAAGTATTACTATATAATGTATCAAGGTTAAAAACCATAAATTAACGAGGTGTATCCTATGAAGGTGAACGTTCTGGGATGCGGTAATATATTGGCTTCTGACGAAGGTGCAGGGATACATGCGGTAAGGAAATTAAATAAATTCAGGTTCCCTACCGAAGTGAAGGTTTTTGAAGTAGGCCGTCCAGGCACGTCGCTTCTTGATTTTATGTTAGGAGCTGAAATTTTAATTATAATTGATGCCATAAACACAGGGGATAAACCAGGGGCAATAGTTAAATATAATTCCAGCGGATATACTCCCAGGGAATTGTTTAGTTTGTCCATTCATGGGTTTAATTTAATTCAAACGTATGAGTCCGGGGTCAAGCAGTTTCCGGAAGGAATGCCTCAAGAAATCATGTTATTCGGAGTTGAAGTCAAAGAGCGGGGAAAGTTTCGTGCTGAATTGAGCAGTCCCGTTAAAAAGGCTGTGAATAAGCTGGTAAGGGACCTTCGGAAGGAAATCCTTTTAGTTTACCAAAAGGAGAGGACTTGATTGAGGATTTAAGCAGTTTTTATTTTATATAAAGTATTCAATTTTAGCTTCGGGGAAAAATGTTGAGATATTTTCCCGGAAATAGTTTTTTAGTTTCCCCAGGTCTTCTTTTTTGTACAGGAATTTTCCATAACCGAATTGTCCCCACTTGAACTGCCGTTTGTTTTCTTCCATTTCCAGCAAACTTTGAGGGAACCTTTCCAGGATAATATTTTTTGCCCTTTTAGTAAAGCGGTGAGTGATTAATTCAAAGGTTAAAACCTTTTCCTGGTGGGAAGGGATTTTTCTCTTGATTACTTTTAAAAGGTTTTCATAGTCCTCTTCCCAACCGGAATAAATAAAAATAGGAGCCAGTATAATTCCCAGGGGGTAACCCGCAGAGGCAATTTTAGCTGCGGCATTAAGGCGGTGTTCCAGAGAGGGAGTGCCCCTTTCGTGATTCTTAATAATGTGTGCTGTATTGAGGCTGAACCGCACCCGGGTGCGGTTGTTGTGTTTTGCTGAAAGAATATAATCAACTGCTGTAAATTTGGTTACAAACCGAAGGAGCCCGTGTTCCTGCTTTCCAAAAAATTCTATGGTTTTAAATAGCGAACCGGTCCAGGGTTCCAGGGCTAAGGGGTCTGAAGTAGCGCTGGCTTCAAAGAGGGTAGTTTGGGGAATCCTTTTATTAATATACTTTTGAGCAGTTTCAAGGATTTCTTCGATATTCACATAGACCCGTATGTAGGGCTGCCTGCCCAGGGTAGTCTGCAAGTAGCAGTATTCACAAAGGCCGGGGCAGCTGGTGGATAAGGGCAGTTGATAATGGGCAGAGGGTTTGCAGGTGGAGAAACTGAGACTTTTTTTCACCGTTACCGCTAGAATTTTTTTTGCTCGACGGTATTTTTCCGCCGGGTTTTTCCCTGCAAGATCGGTGACTCTCATGGAGGAACGGATCTCCATGGGAATATTGGATTGGGAAAACTTATCATAAAGCTCTTTCCCCAGGGGATAGGATAAGGCTTTTTCTTCAAAAATTACTCTTTCAGGAGAAAAAAGGTACTGCATGGCATAACTTCCTTTAAAAAGATGTAAGAAGATTAAATGGATATTCAGCAGCTGCTCTCTTCATAGTATCTGTTTATTTTTAATAATTATCCATTGGCTCAGCTCATAGGCTCCAGGTAGTTTTCTCACTTATAAAAAGTCATTATTTACAGTCAGGCCTCTTTTCAAGTGAGATTGGGAATGCTATAATACAATTAGCGAACATTAGTTTGCAGGGAAATGCAGGGATCACAGTACCGTTTGGAGGTTATCAGGTGAAGAAAAAATCATATTTTCAATGCCAGGAATGTGGTTATGAAGTACATAAGTGGATGGGAAAGTGCTCTGAATGCGAAGGGTGGAACACTTTTCAAGAAATGTATGGAGAGAAAAAAACAGCAGATAAGGGCAGCCTTCGGCAGCCGGGGATAGTTATGCCATACCAGGACATAGTGCCTTTGGAGGGGGAGAGAATTGAAACGGGGTTTTCAGAGCTGGACCGGGTTTTGGGGGGAGGGTTGGTTAAAGGCTCCGTGGTCCTTATAGGGGGGAGTCCGGGGATTGGGAAATCCACTATACTGCTGCAGGTTGCCGGTAAATTAGGAAACCGCTGCCGGGTACTGTATGTTACCGGTGAGGAATCGGTACAACAGGTGAAGATGAGAGGGAAACGGCTGGGGATCCAGGGGGAAAACCTTTTTGTGGCGGCAGAAACAAACTTTGAGGAAATAAAAAGCCAGCTGGATCATATTCAACCTGCGGTGATGATTCTGGATTCCATACAGACTCTGTACCGGCCGGGGTTGTCTTCTCCACCGGGCACGGTGACCCAGATCAGGGAGGTTACAGCAGAGGTAGTAGAAACGGCAAAAAAGAAGGATATCAGCGTGTTCATGGTGGGACATGTGACTAAAGAGGGGGTTATGGCAGGACCCAGACTGCTGGAACATATGGTGGACTGCGTGCTATATTTTGAAGGAGAATCACAGCAGAGTTATCTCCTGCTCAGGGGAGTAAAGAACAGGTTTGGTTCTACCCATGAGTTAGGGGTATTTCAGATGCAGGAGCGGGGATTGGCACAAATTGAAAACCCCTCGGAAATCTTTTTATCCTGTCGTCAGGAGAATACGGTGGGCTCAGCGGTAACGGCCAGCCTGGAGGGGACCAGGCCATTGCTAATTGAAATACAGGCGTTGGTTACACCTACCCGGTATGAAAATCCCCGCCGTATGACCCAGGGGCTGGATTACAACAGGGTAGTACTTCTTATGGCGGTTTTGGAAAAAAAGTTAGGTTTTTATCTTCATGGCCACGATGTTTTCCTGAAGGTAGCTGGAGGAGTAAAGCTTACCGAGCCCACTGTAGACCTGGGGGTTGCTGTTTCTCTATTTTCCAGTTTTAAAAACTGCCCGGTTCATTCTCGTGATGTGTTCATAGGGGAAGTAGGGCTCACGGGAGAAGTCAGGGCAGTTAAAAGTTTGGAAAAACGGATTTTAGAAGGGAAAAAATTGGGCTTTCAAAGATTCATTGTCCCCTCCACCAGTATCAACAGCCTAAACGGGCTGTCGGCTGAGGAGGTAAAAGGGGTAAAAACCTTAAAAGAAGCATTAGCTATAGCATTTTCTTCGGTAAGCTGAAGGAATTGACCTTCGGGCCAGTCTATTATCATCGGGCTCTACTGCTACGTTTAGGGTTCTGTATGCAGCAGGAAGAAAGGGATTCTAAGTTAAATTATAATGACCCAGGGTAGATAGTTTGTTAAACTCTTTAATCAAAATTTCATCCAAATCTAAATCAAGGATATTACATAAAGCAGCTAAATAAAATAGATTGTCTCCGATTTTGCTTTCGATGATTTCTCTACAGTTTTCACATAGATTCCCCTGAAAATGAGAATCCATATATTGCTTGTAATCTCTGAAGGTGGCATCTTTAGGGATGTTTTGCCGGGTGGCGTTAACGGTCAGACACCCGCAGGTGGTAACGGTTTTAGTAACGGCCCGGTTCACCCTTGCATTGGTATCCTGATATTTCGACAAACTGTCCAGGATACTGCGGTGCCTGATTAAAAGTTGATCAACCTTTTCCTGAAAATCGCCAATAATAACAGTTTTCATATTTTCACCTCTTCAGAATTATGATTTTAATTTCCAACAATATTAAAAAAACTTATGAAAAGCACGATTCCTTACAAGTTAGAATAGGACTTGGGTTAATAGGTATTTTATATCATTATATTGCTACCGATAATCCTTTGTCAAGT
>PWJM01000089.1 GCA_003560915.1 Syntrophomonadaceae bacterium | reverse complement strand
CAATCATGGGATTTATTTTCCTGTATTTCTTCCATTCCAAATTAAATATAGAATATGCAGCAATAAATAATTAAGTATGCTGTCCCCCGAATTCCCCGAATTACCTTTCGCAAAAAATCCATTATCTCATCACTACGAAAATTTACAAATAAAAACAAAAGTCCACGCTAATAACAGCGTGGACTTTCCATCATCCTACGGAGTAAGCCTGCTTTGAACGCGAAAGCGGCTCTTTTTGATTCCAGGCAGGCCTCCTGACTCAGGATTTTAGTTTTTTTAGAGTGTAATCTAAGCGGTTGGCTGCCCGTTGGCTGCCCAAAAGAAGAATCAAGCTTTGGAGGTCAGGGCCCTGCAGGTTTCCGGTCAAACCTACTCTGACCGGTTGAAAGAGTTTTTTCCCTCCCACACCCAGTTCCTTGCCGATGCTCTTAAATATTGCTTTGATGACCGGTGCTTCCCAGTTCTCTGCCTGCAAAGCTTCCTTCCTAAACCTCTCCACTACCCTCAGTGAACTTTCCTCTTCCATGAGTTCCAGAGCTTCAGGAGTGAATTCTTCCACCTGGTCTCCAAAAAACACAGGGATAAGAGTAACTACTTCCTCTATGTAATCCAGCTGCTCCTGCAGCAGAGAAACTACCTTTACCAACCAATCAACCTGTTCCGGCGCCGGGTCATCCTGGATCAAACCCGCTCCCACCAGGTAAGGCAGGGCCAGCCGGGTAATGCCCTCCGGGCTTTCCTTCTTTATATATTCGGAATTCATCCAGTTCAGTTTCTTCAAATTAAAGACTGCGGGGCTTTTGGACACCCGATCCAGGGAGAACTCCTCCACCAGTTCCGAAAGGGTAAACAACTCCTGTTCCCCCTCCGGCGCCCATCCCAAAAGGGCAAGGAAATTTAGAAGTGCATGGGGAAGGTATCCCTTTTCTCGGTACTGTTTGATGGAAGTAGCCCCGTGCCTTTTGCTCATTTTGGAACGGTCTTCCCCTAGAATAAGTGAAATATGGGCAAACTGAGGCATGCTTAAATCCAATGCCTTGTACATCATAATCTGCCGGGGAGTATTGGAAAGGTGCTCCTCCCCCCGGATTACATGGCTGATTTCCATCAGAGCATCATCGATAACCACTGCAAAATTGTATGTAGGAATACCGTCGGACTTGACGATAACAAAATCACCAATCCCGTCGCTCTCGAATACCACCCTGCCCCGGATTAAATCCTCTACCTGGATAACTTCCCTGGGTGGAACCCGGAAACGGACTACAGGTTTCTTTCCTTCTTTTTCCAACTTTTCCCGTGCTTCCGGGGTCAAATCCCTGCACCGTCCCAGGTATCGGGGCATCTGCCCTTTTTCCCTCAGGGACTCCCTCTCCGCTTCCAGTTCCTCTTCGGTACAGTAGCAGAGATAGGCTTTCTTTTCCTCCAGAAGCCTTTCCCAATACAAGCCGTATAGGGACAACCTCTCGCTCTGCCGATAAGGCCCTTTGTCTCCTCCGGCAAAGATCCCTTCATCCCAAGTCATTCCCAACCATTTTAAATCTGCTAAAATGACTTCCTCCGATACCAGGGTGGAACGTTCCACATCAGTATCCTCTATCCTGACCACAAAATCCCCACCGTGCTTCCGGGCAAAAAGCCAGTTAAAAAGCGCTGACCTGGCTCCGCCGATATGCAGAGGCCCGGTAGGGCTTGGGGCAAATCGAACTCTTACTTTTTGGTTCAAAACTTTATTCCTCCTGCCTGTCAATTATATTTTGTTGCTGTGACATCCTCACGGGGTTGATAGACCCCCAGGGCTCCCACTGATAATTGTAAAACGTATTTGTGAAACTTATTTATGCTTCTTCAGGTGTCAGCTTTCTCACCAGGGCCACCGCCTGCGCCGCTATACCCTCTTCTTGCCCGGCAAAACCCAACCCTTCGGTGGTAGTTGCCTTCACGTTGACGGCGTTCCCCTCTATTCCCAGAGAGGAAGCAATATTTTGCGTCATCTTTTGTATAAAAGGCAGCAGTTTTGGCCTTTGAGCAATGATAATGGTATCCACATTGACCACCGCATACCCTTCCTGCTTCAATATTTGGACTACCTTTCCCAAAAGGGCCAGGCTGGATATTCCCCGGTACTTTTCATCAGAATCCGGGAAGTGTTTACCGATATCGCCTTTTGCCACAGCCCCCAGCAGGGCATCCATCAGAGCATGAATGAGAACATCCGCATCGGAATGTCCCAGCAGCCCCTTGTCAAAAGGGACCTCCACCCCTCCCAGAATAAGTGGCCGATTCTTTACCAGGCGGTGAACATCATAGCCAATTCCTATTCTCATCACAACATCTCTCCCTCCCCTTCTTCTTCTAGAAAGGCCTCTGCCAGGATTAAATCCTGGGGAGTAGTAATCTTGATGTTTTGGTATCTGCCCCGGATAATTTTCACCCGATGGCCTAACCTTTCTACCAGGGAGGCATCATCAGTTCCCCAATAACCTGCTTCAAAAGCTTTTCCATAGGCCTCACACAGTAAGGGAAAGAGAAAAGCCTGGGGTGTCTGGGCGGCCCATAACAGGCTGCGGGGAGGCGTGTCCACTATAAATCCTTCATCATCTGCCTTTTTAATAGTATCCATTACCGGAACTGCGGTCACGGCTGCACCGTAAACCTTTGCGGCTTCTACGGAATCAACCAAAAGCTGACGGGTAATAAAGGGACGGGCCCCGTCATGAATGAGGACCACCTCAGTCTGCGGGGCCAGAATTTTTATAGCATTAAATATGGAATCCTGTCTTTCTTTCCCCCCGGAAACCACTTTTACCGGGATGTCCAGTTCCAAGGGTACGACAATCTCTTTATGGCAGAATTCTTCTTCTCCTGGAGCCGCGGCAATAAGCATTTCATCAAAGGGATAAAGGGACAGGCTCAGCAGTGTTTGAGCCAGAACAGGCTTCCCGCCGCACAACAAATACTGCTTATTTACCTTTTCCCCCATCCTTTTCCCTTTTCCAGCAGCAGCCACAATAGCGGAAACAAACACTATTTCACCTCATTAAAATACTTGGCCAGGTAAGCTTTAGGCCGGGCAAAAATCATCCTTCCTGCAGCTGTCTGCAGCACACTGGTAACGATTACCTCCACGGGCTGCATCATATATTTCTTTCCTCCATCTACCACAATCATGGTGCCGTCATCCAGATATCCAATTCCCTGACCCAGTTCTTTACCATCCTTAATAATTTGAACAGTCATCTCTTCTCCCGGAAGAACTACCGGTTTTAAAGCATTGGCCAGTTCATTGATATTCAGCACCGGCACCCCCTGAAGTTCACAGACCTTGTTCAGATTGTAATCATTCGTGATTACTTTCCCTTTTAGCTGCTTGGCTAATTTCACCAGCTTGCTGTCAACTTCCATGTCCTCGTAGTCCTGTTCGTTAATCTGGACGGGAATATCCAGCTCTTTTTGTATTTTATTTAAAATATCTAACCCACGACGGCCGCGGTTTCTTTTAAGTACATCCGATGAATCGGCAATGTGACGAAGCTCCTCCAGGACAAATCCTGGAATTATCAGAACTCCCTCCATAAAACCGGTTTTACATATATCCGCGATTCTACCGTCTATAATTACGCTGGTATCCAGCACTTTTATGCCTTTACCGGATAAGGTCCGCTCCCCCTTCCCCTGCCAGGAGAACAGATTGTTAATAAAAGACAGCTCATCCTTGCGGTTTGTTACGACGTTAATGCCCAGGTACGCCAAAACCAGGGTGACTCCCAGGGAAAGGTAGACCCCTACCCAGGGAATCCTGTAAAGAGCGATACTTAAAAGAGCTGCGATGGAAAGCCCTATGACCAACCCTATGGTTCCCAGCACAATATCCTGTGTGGGAATAAGCTTCAATTTCCCATCAACCCAGGAAGTAAACTGAACCACCTGGCTGATAATTATGGGAGCAATAAAATAAAATATAATTCCAAATACCGAACCTCCCAAAACAGAAACACTGATGCTGGCGGCATTCAGACCGGCTTCGGTTAAATTGAAAGTAGTAACCGTGGTAAGAGCGTTGAAACCGACATCAAAAACCTGATAACCCAGCACAAAACCAACAATCAGAGCAATTATTCGAGATATTTTAGAAATCATTCATTTTCACCTCCTTTCTCATATAAAAAGTATTATAACCTAAAAAAGCTTTTACACTTTTCATTATAACTTATATAAATAACCAAATTCAAGTTTGAATATGTATCCTTAAGGAACTTAACAGTAAAAACCTTCCCAATAAAGAAAAACATCAAAAGCGTTTACTTTTGATGTTGAAAGACTTCGTCCAGAATGCACAGCATCTGGTCTTCGTCTATCCCCTTCGCCAAAACTAATTCACTCACCAGAATTTGCTTTGCACTTTCCAGCATCTTTCTTTCTCCGGTGGAAAGGCCCTTGTCTCTATCTCTAATCATCAGGTTGCGAACCACTTCCGCGACCTTAAAAATACTTCCGCTCTTTATTTTTTCCATATTCATCCGGTAACGCCGGTTCCAGTTGGTTGAGATGCTGGTGTGATGTTCCCTGAGTATATTGAATACTTTGTTAACACCTTCATCATCAATAACCTGCCTTAACCCTATGTTGCTTACATTATCCAGAGGAATCATTACCTTCATTTCGCCGATGGGCATTTTCATGATGTAGTACTGTTTTGTAGTACCCATAATCTCTTTTTCTTCTATGGCTTCAATTACTCCGGCTCCATGCATCGGATAAACAACCTTATCTCCAACGTTAAACATGTTTAGACCTCCTAGCACAGCTACATAAATATTTTAACACACTAAAGGCCCTGTGTCAATTTTGGAATGTTAGATATTGGTATTTGTCGGCCTCTACTGGCTTGTAGTATTAGTAAATATGAGTGAAGATATCAAAATATATGAGGGAAAACCCAAAAGAATGTTATCTCGGGAAAAAGATGTTGACTTGACAAAGGATTATCGGTAGCAATATAATGATATAAAATACCTATTAACCCAAGTCCTATTCTAACTTGTAAGGAATCGTGCTTTTCATAAGTTTTTTTAATAT
>PWJM01000075.1 GCA_003560915.1 Syntrophomonadaceae bacterium | reverse complement strand
GGTAAAATAGCAAGAGAACTTATGGGTAAAGGTATGATGTCCTTCTTCTGCAACGAAGTATGTGAGCAGGTTTATGAGGCCAAAGTTAAAGTTGGTAAGGACTTCTTCCAGTTCCCACTGGGTAACTTTACTCAGGTCATCCACGTGGTGAACTACGCTCTCCGTGCCGGTATTGCCTTTGCAGGCATTGAACCCGGCTTAAGGGAACAGCACAGAGAATATCAGCGTAAGCGTATCATGGCTTTTGTCCTGCACCTGGGAGAAATTGATGACGTTCAGGTAGCGGCACACTTTGCAGCTATATTCCTGGGCTTCCCGGTTATCTGCGACACCGAACTGCCTGAAGACCATCAGATTCCAGGCTGGTATGAGTCCCATCCCGATTACGAAACCCTGGTTTCCTACGCTATGGAACTTCGGGGCATCAAGATTAAGATTTTGGATATCCCCGTTCCCATCGCTATTGGCCCCTCCTTCGAGGGTGAAACCATCCGAAGGGCTGATATGCATGCTGAAGTTGGTGGACCTAAGGCTTCCGGCTTTGAAATTGTCCGCTCCGTTGGAGCCGATGAGATTGAAGATGGAAAAATTACTGTGGAAGGCCCAGACCTGGATGAGATTGAAGTGGGCGGGCTGCTGCCCATAGGAATCTGGGTTAAGGTATATGGTAAGAAGATGCAGGACGACTTTGAAGGGGTTCTGGAGCGTCGTCTCCACGACTTCATTAACTTCGGGGAAGGCCTGTTCCACATGGGCCAGAGAGATATCAACTGGATCCGTGTAAGTAATGAAGCCTTTGAGAAAGGTTTCCGCGTGAAGCACTTCGGCGAAATCATTCTGGCTAAAATGAAGAATGAATTCCCCGCTATTGTGGATAGAGTTGAAATAGGTATTTACACTGACCAGGCTAAAGTTGATGAGCTTATGGAACAGGCTAAAGAGGTTTATGCAAACAGGGATAAGCGCCTGGCCGAGCTCAGCGATGAGTCCGTAGATACCTTCTACTCCTGTATCCTCTGCCAGTCCTTTGCTCCGGCACAGGTCTGCGTGGTTACTCCCGATAGAACCGGCCTGTGTGGTGCGGTGAGCTGGTTGGATGGACGGGCTGCTTATGAAATTGATGTTAACGGCCCCTGCCGTCCCATCGATGTAAGTGCAGATCCTACGGATGCCGATAAGGGCCAGTGGGCCTCTGTAAATGAATATGTATATGAGAATTCCCAGCGGAAGACGGAAATTCTGAATCTTTACTCCATCATGGAATATCCCATGACCTCCTGCGGCTGTTTTGAAGCGATTGCTGCAATCGTTCCTGAAGCCAACGGCATTATGGTCACCACCCGGGATCATGGCGGAGATACCCCCTGTGGCATGAACTTCTCCACCCTGGCCGGTTCCGTGGGCGGCGGTATGCAGACCCCCGGATTCATGGGCCACTCCAAAGGGTTTATTCTTAGTGACAAGTTCGTCAAGGCCGAAGGCGGCCTGGGCAGACTGGTTTGGATTCCTAAATCCCTGAAGGAACAGCTGGGTGATGACCTGAGGAAGGCTGCTGAAAAGCAGGGCCTTGGAGCAGATTTTGTGGATAAGATTGCTGACGATACTGTAGGCTCCTCCGCAGAGGAAATCCTGGGCTTCTTAGAGGAAAAAGGACATCCTGCCTTAACCATGGAATCCATGTTTTAAGATAGTTTAAATAAAAATGTTCCCTGCCCTCTCTAAAGGGGGCAGGGATACAATAAAAAGGGTTTGGGCCTTATGGTTTATTAAAGCCTATTTTTTTGAGAATTATGGTCAGTCCCTTTTGTTGAAAGCCGCCGGTTAAATAGTACCGGTGGAGTAAAAGTCCCGCTGTGAATGAAAAAGCCTGAGGGTTTTTCAACTGCTGCGGGCTGGAAAAAGCTTCCCGAAAGAGGATGCATTCCAAATACTGTATTGAAATGGTAATAGTATAAAAATACTAACTAACTACCATAAGAAAGGAGTCTGAATTATGGGTTTAACAGGTCTACAAATATTTAAACTTCTGCCAAAGACCAACTGCAAAGAATGTGGTGTTGCCACATGTATGGCTTTTGCTATGGCTCTGGCAAACGCAAAGGCTTCCTTAGATCAGTGTCCTTACGTGTCTGATGAAGCAAAAGAGCAGTTAGATGCTGCTGCTGCACCTCCAATCAAGAAGGTTACACTGGGTGCCGGCGATTTCACCAGGACTATGGGAGATGAGACAGAACTCTTCCGTCATGATAAGAAGTTCTTTAATGAAACCGTGATTGCAATCATGGTAGAGGATACTGAGGATGTCGCCGCTAAGGCGGAGGCCTTCGACAAGAAGGTATATGAAAGGGTAGGACTTACCTTCTATACTGATGCCCTGGCTATCGTTAATGCTTCCGGGGATGCTGGAAAATTTAAGGCTGCTGTAGAGGCTGCCATGGGCAAGACGGATCGTGTCCTGGTATTGTGCTCCGAGGATGCCGATGCTATGGCTGCTGCTCTGGAAGTGGCCGCTGACCGCAAGCCTTTGATATGCTCTGCTACCGCCGATAACTTTGATAAGATGGTTGAATTGGCTTCGTCTAAGGGCTGTCCCCTGGCAGTAAAGGGAGCTAACTTAGAGGAAACTGTAGAAATGGCCACCAAGGCCTTTGCTGCCGGTGCTAAGGAACTGGTTTTAGATAGTGGATCCCGTCAGGTATCTCAGACCGTGGCTGATCTTACTCAGATTCGCCGTCAGGCCCTGAAGAGGACCAAAGGATTTGGATTCCCGACAATGGCCGTGGTAACCGCAGAGGGTGATATGGACCAGATAGTTGAGGCCGTTTCTTACATGTCCAACTATGCCGGACTGATTGCCCTGAAGGCTGATGACGATGCCCTTCTGCTGCCGCTGCTGTCCTGGAGGCAGAACCTGTACACCGATCCTCAGAAGCCTATCGCTGTTGAGCCTGGCCTGAAGGAAGTGGGCGAAGTAACTCCGGATTCCCCGGTTTATACCACCACCAACTTCTCACTGACCTACTACATTGTAGAGGGTGAAGTGGAAGCCAGCAAAATGCCTTCTTATATTCTCGCCGTAGATACTGACGGTATTTCGGTTCTTACCGGATTTGCCGCAGGCAAATTTACCGGCGAAACCATTGCAGCTGCTATTAAAGAAACTGGCTTAGAAGATAAGGTGAATCATAAGAACATAGTCATTCCCGGTGGAGTAGCTGTAATCAGCGGTAAGCTGGAAGATGCCTCTGGCTGGAAGGTACTGGTAGGCCCCAGGGAAGCTTCCGGTATACACAAGTTTGTACGGGAAAACTTTAAGTAACTAACTGCTTTAACCATAATGCCTGAAAAGGCTTTATATCAAGATTTCAGAAAGGAGAGTTATAATGGCTTTTACACCGTTAAAAGAGAAATACAGAAATAAAGTAGCACAAATCACCCTGGGAGCCACCGCTGATCAGGGCGGAACCAGGACTTCTACCGTAACTATCGGTGGGGAACAGGCGCTTCCCTTCCTGCACTTTGAAGGGGAAATTCCTAACAAACCCGTAGTTGCATTAGAAGTATGGGATATCGCTCCCACAGAGTGGAATGCATGTTTTGAACAGTATTACGGAGATGTTTACAGTGACCCCGCCGCCTGGGCCAAGAAGTGCGTAGAGGAATACGGCGCAGAAATGATCTGCCTGAGGTTAAAGGGTGCTGACCCAGATTTTGGCGATAAATCTCCCGAGGATTGTGTAGCTACACTGAAGGCTGTTCTGGGCGCAGTTGGGGTTCCCCTGATTGTCCTGGGCTGTGGCAAATATGAGAAAGATAACGCGATTTTCCCCGCTATTGCCGAAGCCGGCGAAGGCGAAAATCTGCTTTTGGGTGTGGGCGAACAGGAGAACTACAAGACTCTGACCGCTGCTGCACTGGGTTATAAGCACGCCATCATTGCCCAGTCCCCCATCGACATCAACATTGCCAAGCAGCTGAACATCCTGATCGGTGAGATGAACTTTGATACATCCAGGATTGTTATGGATCCCACCATTGCTGCACTGGGTTACGGAATTGAGTATGGATATTCCATCATGCAGCGGGCCCGTTTTGGTGCGCTGACCGGGGACAAGGCTATGGCCAACCCCATGATTGGTAACGTAGGTTTTGAGGCATGGAGAGCCAAGGAAGCCAATGCTTCTCAAGATGACTTCCCCACCTGGGGCGAGCAGGAAGCCAGAGGAATTATGTGGGAAGCTACCACCGCTGCTTCTCTGATTACCGCAGGACTGGGTATTGTCGTATTACGTCATCCCAAGACAGTGGAATTGGTTAAAAAGAACATTGATGACTTGATGGTTCCGGCCACATATTAATAAAGAAAGTATTCTTTAATAAGGAGGTATGTGAATGTTAATTATTGGCGAGCGTATTAATGGTATGTTTCGGGATATAGCCAATGCGATTAAGACCGGTGACCCCACTGCAGTGCAGGAGTGGGCCAAGAAACAGGAAAAGAACGGTGCCGGTTGGTTAGACATCAACACCGGACCCGCTTCCGACGACCCGGTAAAGCACATGAAATGGCTGGTGGAAGTGACCCAGGAAGTTAGTGACGTTCCCCTGGCTCTGGACTCTACCAATTATGATGCCATTGAGGCCGGACTGGAAATATGTAAGGTTCCACCTCTGATCAACTCAGTGCCCGCTGAATGGCCGAAGATGGAAAGAGTATTTGAAATGGCCCAGAAGTACAATGCCGGTGTTATCGGATTGGCCATGAACGAAAAGGGTATTCCCAAGGATGCCGAAAGCAGGGTAGCCCTGGCTATGGAACTTTGTGCCTGTGCTGACGGTTACGGTGTTTCCATGGAAGATCTTTACATTGACCCTCTACTGCTGCCTGTAAACGTAGGGCAGGATCATGGACCGGAGGTTTTAGAAACTCTCCGTCAAATTAAAACTTTGTCGGATCCTCCTCCCAAAACTACTATCGGACTGAGCAATATTTCCCAGGGAACCAAGAAACGGGAACTTATTAACAGGATTTGTGCTGTGATGCTAATTGCAGCAGGGTTGGACACTGCTGTGGGCGATGCTTGTGACGATGAGCTGATGGAAGCCAT
>PWJM01000012.1 GCA_003560915.1 Syntrophomonadaceae bacterium | reverse complement strand
TTGATACAGAAGGGCTGCTTCTGATGACCAATGACGGACAGGCTGCTTATCGAATTACCCATCCCCGGTACGAAGTTGCAAAGAAGTACCTGGTAAAGACCCGTGGGATTCCCTCTCAGGAAAAATTGAAAAGACTGGAGTCCGGGATTTTATTGTCCGAGGGAAAAACCGCTCCAGCCAGAATTAGAATACTGGAAAGGGATAAGGCCAACCGGTGGGCAAGGTTGGAGGTGCAAATCCATGAGGGGAAAAAACGCCAGATTCGAAGAATGTTCGAACTCATAGGACATCCCGTGTCATGGCTGAAGAGGACACAGCTGTTATTTTTTACCCTGGAGGGGTTAAAGCCTGGACATTATCGTTTGTTAACCCCTGAGGAAGTTATACGATTGAAAAGAGAATTGGGCCTAAGTGAAAAGGAAAGGTGAAATTTCCTTAATAATTTAGGGGTTGTTCAATGGAAAATTGACTGTTATAATTAGTTTAATCGCAAACTGAATATGAATAATCAGGTGCCGTCATGGTTAAAAGGGAATCGAGTTTAATTCTCGAGCGGTCCAGCCACTGTAACCCGGAGCGACTTACCGAAACCACCCTGTAGTTTTTGGGGGAAGGGGTAAGAAGCGGTGAAAGGAAGCCAGGAAACCTGCCTGATTATGTAACGTGCTGTTTGCCTTCGAGGGAAAGGGAGGTGCGTAAATAATTTTTTTATTTCTCAGCGCTGAAGGCTGAGTTTTTATTTGTTTTATGTTTTCACAATTACCATAAAATGAAGGGGGTTTAACTATTCATGTTTAAAAAATCTTGGTTTAAAATGATTATAATGGTTGTTCTGGGGATTTTCATTGTCGCAGGGTGTTTCGGCTGTGCTGCTGATGATCAGGAACCTGTGCCCGGAGAAGAAGGAAATGGCGAGGCCTTGGCCTACCCAATGACGATTAAGGATATGAACGGTAGGGAAGTGGTCATTGAAGAGGAACCGGAAACCATTGTTTCTTTACGGCCCAGCGCTACAGAGACTCTTTTCGCCCTGGGGTTAGGGGATAAAGTGATTGGTGTAACGGAGTTCTGTTATTATCCGGAGGAAGCCCAGGATAAAGAAAAAATAGGAGATTTCATGATAAATGTGGAAAAGGTAGTCTCCCTGGATCCCGATATAATTTTCACTTTTGAACATCAGGACGAAACTGTAGATACCCTCATTGAACAGGGTTATGTGGTGGTGGACTTAAATTCCAAAACGCTGGAAGAGGTGCTGGAATCCATTAAACTGGTAGGTAAAATCACCAACACATATGATAAAGCTGTAGGACTGGCAGAGGATCTATCCTTGGAAATTAATGAAATTAAGGAATTTACCTCAACCCTTGCGGATGAAGATAAACCTAAGGTATTCATTATGATCGACACGGAGTCCCTCTATACTGTGGGCAGTGATACCTACATAAACAATTTGATTGAAACTGCCGGGGGTATCAACATCGCTGCGGAGGTGGGAGCCGGCTGGCCGGTTTTGAGTGAAGAAAAAATATTTGAAGAGGATCCGGACTTTATCCTCTGTACTTTCCCCATGAGGGATATGGTTATGGCGCGGGATAACTGGCAGGAATTAAAAGCCCTGCAGAAGGATCAGGTAATTGATGTAGATGGTGACATAATATCCAGGCCTGGGCCCAGGGTCGCTCAGGGATTAAAACATATTTTTGAATTATTACATTAAATGTTAAATAAAGCAGGATTTCCTCCCTTCCAAGGAGAGGAATAGGAACCTCACAGTTAACGGAAAGGATGCTTGCACCTTGAACTCTCGTCCCTTAATTACTGTCTTACTGATTTGTTTGGCCGTCTTTTCAATTGTAGTTACTACCACTATAGGAGTGGCGGAAATATCCTTCATGGATGTAACCAGGATGTTTATAAATAAAATCGCTTACTTCGGCCAATTCATTCAAGAGGACTGGCCTTCCACCTGGGAAACTATCATTTTTAATATGAGGCTTCCCAGGGTGGTATTGGGATTTATCGTGGGAGCATCACTTTCCATAGCCGGGGCAGCATTTCAGGGGCTGCTGCGCAACCCCCTGGCTGACCCTTATACCATTGGGGTTTCCAGCGGTGCTGCACTGGGTGCAACCGTGGCTATATTTCTACAGAACAGCTACGGCCTGTTTCTTTTTGGAGGAGTGCCTTTCTTTGCTTTTTTGGGGGCTATACTGGCCTTGTTATTTGTGTACAACCTTTCCAAGGTGGGAAACAATATCCCCGTGGTGACACTTTTACTGGCGGGAGTCGTGGTAAGTTCCTTTCTTTCGGCGGTGATTTCATTACTGATGCTTTCAGCGGGGGAACATATCCGGGGGATATTTTTCTGGCTGGTAGGGGGGTTAAGCTTAAAAACCTGGTCCCATGTATTGATGGTGCTGCCTTATGTTATTATTGGTTCATCAGTAATATTTTATTGGTCCCGGGATTTGAATGTAATCCTTTTGGGTGAAGAAGCAGCCTCTAACCTGGGCATTGAAGTGAATCGGGTTAAGAAAATTATATTGGTTGCCGCCTCCCTGATTACCGGTGCGGTAGTTTCGGTCAGTGGGATGATTGGTTTTGTGGGGTTGATTATTCCCCATGCCGTCAGGATGATTGTGGGCCCTGACCACCGAATATTAATACCTACTTCGGCACTGGTGGGGGGCATATATTTAATTTGGGTAGATTCCGCAGCCCGAACCCTGATGGCACCCATCGAAATGCCGGTGGGGATCATCACTGCATTTTTAGGAGCACCATTTTTTATTTATTTACTGCGAACTAAACGAAAAGATTTTCGCTTTTAGTGGAGGGGTACAGTATGACTGTAAATTTAAAAGTACATAATTTAACCTTCTGCTATCAGTCCGTTCCGGTATTGGAAGGGATTAATGTGGAGATAAAAAAGGGAGATTTTGTGGGAATCATTGGGCCTAACGGTTCAGGAAAGTCCACCCTGATTAAAAACATCAACGCCCTGTTAAAACCGGTGGATGGAGCTGTTTTCCTGGATGATGAAAATATCTTGAAGATGTCCCGGCAGAGTATCGCCCGGTCCATGGCAGTAGTGCCCCAGGATACCTCTGTGGGATTTGATTTTACTTCCTACGAAATTGTGATGATGGGGAGGGTCCCTCACCTGCAGAGATTTCAAAAGGAGGGCCCGCAGGACGAAAAAATTGTCCGGGAAGCCATGGAAGTGACCAATAGCTGGGAGTTAAAGGATCGTTCCATCACGGAACTCAGCGGCGGGGAACGGCAGAGGGTAATTATGGCCCGGGCCCTGGCCCAGGAACCTCAGATTATTCTGCTGGATGAGCCCACGGCTTTTCTTGATATTTCTTACCAGACTGAAATTTTTGACTTGATAAAAACCCTGAACCAAGGAAAAAATATGACGGTGATTGCTGTCCTGCATGATTTAAATCTGGCATCCCAGTACTGTGATTACCTTATTCTCTTGAAGGCAGGGAAAATTTTTAAGATTGGCACTCCTGCCGGGGTAATGACCGTGGAGAATATCCAGGAAGTTTACGGGACTAAGGTGATTATCAGTGAACATCCTATCAATGGTACTCCCTATCTATCCCTGCTTCCTAAACGCAGCAGCGGACTTAAAAACCTTTCACCCAAAAAGATTCACATTATTGGCGGAGGAGGCAGCGCAAATTCCCTGATAAAGCTTCTCTATTCATTGGGGCACCATATTTCCCTGGGGGTGCTGAATAATGGGGACACCGACAGTGAAACTGCCAGGAATCTGGGGTTAAAAGTGGTGGAGGAACTTCCTTTTTCCCCGGTAAGCGAAGAAAAGCACCGGGAGAACCTGAAAGTGATTAAAGGCTGTGATTTGGTGGTTCTGGCCAACGTTCCCTTTGGGAGGGGAAACGTAAAGAACCTGGAAGCATCTCAATATGCTGTTGAACAGGGAATTCCTGTAGTAATCTATGACGGGGTGGAGATATCCCGAAGGGATTTTACGGGTGGGGAAGCTGCAAAGATATTTCAAGGGATCAAGGAAAAGGGTGCCAGGGAGGTGTCCTTAGAGAAGGAACTGCTGGAAGTGCTGGAGAACCTGTAATACTTGACCTTTCTTATCTTTAAAAAAAAGAAGCCCATAGGCTTCTTTTTTGATTGCTTTAGAAACTCCTTAGATATCTACTTATTTCCTGCTTATCTGATTTATTTGAAAAGTATATGGGAAACCTATAAGTTAAAGTTCAATGCTAGACTTTTCTTTCTTGGTATAAGCAGAAAATAGTTGGCAATAACAATAGATAAGGAAATATTATAGGGGGACAGGATGTGTTTACCAGGAGACAGTTTTTACAGCTTTGTGCAAAGGGGGCTTTTGCCTGTTCATTAACCCCCACATTTATTAGTAAGTTGGCACAGGCTATGGAAAATATAGATAAAAAACCGGTAGTGCTGTGGATAGAGAACAATACCTGTGCCGGAAATTTTTTTTCTTTTTTAAATACTTTAAATCCTTCTTTGAGGCAGCTTCTGTTTGAGTCCATTCAACTGCGCTTCAGCAACACTTTGATGACTGCCCAGGGGGATCAGGCTTTAGATATACTGGAGGAAACCATGGAAGAAGGGGACTATATTCTCATGGCGGAGGGAACCATCCCTACTAAGGGTGATGGGTATTATGGTATTTCTGGAATTCGGCATGGAAAGTTTGTTACCCAACTGGATATGGTAAACAGGCTGGCAGAGAAAGCAAACTATATTATTGCCGTGGGGACCTGCGCTTCCTTTGGTGGGCCCTATGCCGCTCACCCCAACCCCAGCGGCTCTGTGTCTCTTAGTGAAGCCATCGGCAGGGAGACCATCAATGTTTCGGGATGTCCTCCTCATCCGGACTGGATTGTGGGGACATTAACCCATGTAATTCTTTTCGGTATGCCAAAGCTGGGCACCCACAACCGGCCCACCCTGTTCTACGGTGAAAACATTCACTACAGGTGCCCCCGCAGGCAGATGTTTAACAGCAACCAGTTTGCGGAAAAACCCGGAGACGAAGGGTGTCTGTACTTGATTGGATGTAAGGGGCCTGTAACGTATTCCGACTGCCCTACCCGTCAGTGGTTGAGCC
>PWJM01000036.1 GCA_003560915.1 Syntrophomonadaceae bacterium | reverse complement strand
GTGTCTGGCCTTTGACAGCATGAGAAAGGACCTGAAGGAATCCTTGGAAAAGCAGGAGGCATACGATCGTTCCCGCAAAGAACTGGTGGCAGTGATATCCCATGACCTTCGGACCCCCATCGCTTCCATTAAAGGGTATGTGGAGGGACTTCAGGATGGCATCGTTAAAGATAATCCGGAGATGTTTCAACGCTACCTGGCGGTAATACGGGATAAAACCAGCAAACTGGATCATTTAATTGATGACCTTTTCCAGTATTCCCAGCTGGAACTGGGCCGCCTGTCCATGGAACTGAAAGAGCAGGACAGCCGGTTGATGCTGGAAAACATACTGGAAGTGGCGGAGTTTGACTTTGCCGCACACCCGGTGGACCTGGTGGTGAAGAGGCCTCTGCCTTCCGTCGGGATATTGGTCGATGAGCACAGGATCTCTCAAGTAATGGAAAACATTTTACAGAATGCCCGAAGATATTTGCAGGAAGAGGATGGAAGGGTAGAAGTGGAAGCAGTAGTTAAGGATAACCTGCTAAACGTCCTGGTCAAGGATAACGGACCCGGAATCCCCCAGGAGGACCTATCCCATATTTTTGACCAGTTCTATCGGCGAGAAAAATCCCGTTCCATGGACTTTGGAGGAATTGGATTAGGGCTGGCAATCTGCAAGCACATTGTGGAGGAACATGGGGGAGAAATTTGGGTAGAAAGCAGGTTGGGAGAGGGAGCAGCCTTCATATTTACCCTTCCCCTGGCAGCGGACAACTAAGTTCAGAACCGAGGCAATGAGTCAGAGAACCGTCCCCTGCCTCTCTGATTTAGAAGAGGGCTTTTAAACCTCGATAAAATTTCTGCCGGATATCATTCAAACGTTTCTTAATATCATCAGCCGGTTCTTCAGTCCAGCATGGATGCTCCGGCATGTATAGAGCCCGGCTGATTTCTACCTGAATCCAGGGGATATGGCCGGAGTTTCCGTGGTATAGGGTGATATAGCCCCCTCTAAAGGGTTGGTTCAGAGTTACCTGTGGGCCAACGGTTTTTAGCTCAACATCATTATGTTGAAACTGTTGAGCCAGGGAACGCTGCAGGGCTGCCAGCAGTTCAGCCGGAGCAGTAATAGGTTCTCCGGTGGGCTGTCCCTGTTCATTCCCCCGGTTGCTGAGACATATCAGAGGCCTGGGTTCAAAGGGAGCGGGGGCACTTTCCGGTGCCAACCCCAGCATGGTGTGACAGTCCAATCCCAGGACTGCCCCTGAAGTCTTACAGGCCTCCTGTATTGCCCGGTGATACGGGAAATAGTATCGGTTTATTAATAATTCTGTCATTTCGGGAGGAAGCCCTTCAGGATTATGCCATACTTGTTCTCCGTTGATGGTAAAGGTTTTCACTACCCCATCGGTGTTTTGAGGTGGCCGGTCCCCGGGGCTACGGTTTAAATCTATAGCTACCCGGGCAATTTTTGTATCAATATAGAAGAGGACCCGGCCTTCCAGGTCGTAAAGGTCCCTGGACCAGGTGTCCCCGTCCCGCAGGATGGCGGAAAGGTCAGCCCGGCAGAGTGATTGTACCTCCCGGGGGATGGTTGTGCCTCCGTGGGGGACGGATATGATTACGGGTAATTTTATTGAACTCATGTCTATTCCTCCAGGAAATATAAGGCCAGAAGCAGAGCTCTCTGCAGCAGCTCTCCCCGGTGCACCGATTCATTGGGGGTGTAAAGTTCCCTGCTGGCAGGACCAAAACCGCAGACTACCGGGATGTTATCTGGAATAACACCGGCAGCGGAGGGGAGCAAACTGGACTGGATTCCGAAGGGCAGTTTCCAATCGGCAGATAATGTCTTCAGACGGCTTACTATGGGGTTTTCATCAGAGCGCTTTATCAGGGAGGGCCGTTCCTCCAGCTTTTCAATATAAGTATTAATATTTTGGTGATCTGGAGAAAAAATTTGTCGAACCTGTTCTTCCGCCTGGTCAGCCGTAATGGAATCTAGGTAGGTGACATAGATAGTAGCCCGAACCCGGTGGGGCAGAAGCATGCTGAACCTTTCGGAGGAAATGTCCTGCACTGCAACAGACAGCATTAAATCCCGCTGGCTTAAGTGCTCAACATCAGAGGCTTTTTGTAAAAACCAGCTGAGAGGATCGATTTTTTCACCGCCGTATCCAATACGCAGGGAGTCCCCTTCAATCAGGATGCTGTATTTTCTGGAACCCCGCCGTTGATCCACAATTTTCCCACCCCGGTAGCCCGGTTGAAGTACGATTACTTGCTTTACTGTTTTGGCCACCTGCTGCAGCAGCGAACTGCTGTAGCGAAGGCCTCTTCCCTCGTCGGAATAAAGGAACACGGACAGCCTGGCGGAAAGCAGTTTATTGACGGAATGTAATGCCTCCAGGGCTTTTAGCAAACAGACCATGGGAGCGCGGCTGGAGGCGATACCCTCCCCGTAAAGCCACTCGGGATCTCGACGGAAGAGCACCGGATATTTCCCTCCGTCCCGGGGGACGTCCACCGGAAGTACCAGCAGGGTGCTCCGCTTGATATCTATATCCGTCTGCCAGGTCCAGGCAGAACGGCGGTTGGTGAATTGTTCCACCATGGTTAATCCCAGCCTGGAAAGGCGTTCGTCAAATCTCCTGACCGCCGCACTTATACCCACAGGGTCGTCGGTCCAGCTGGGTAGGCTGGTCCAGGAATGAAGTTCCTCCTCCAGTTGATCCCGGTTTTGGGTCAGGGAGTTGAATATGGCCATTCCCTTTTCACTGAATTGGCTTTCTACCTCCTGGGGGAGAGAACTTCCAAAATAACGTTTACTGGCAATTTCAATCAGTTTATTGGCCAAAGCTTCATAGTCCAACCCTACCTTTTCGGCGGCAAAGACGTAAGACCCCCCGGGGCCCAGGCTGGCCATAGAATTTACCTCCAGAATATATGGATTCCCCTCATTATCAATTCTGAAATCTACCCGGGCGCTGTCAAAGCAGCCCAGGGCTTTAAATGAGGAAATGGCCAGGGACTTCAGCTGTTCCGCCTGTTCCTGTGAAAGATCCGCAGGACAGACCTTTTGTATTTCCCGGCCGCTTTTTTTAATTTTGTCTTCATATGTATATATTTGTTCTCCTTCTCCAAAAAATAATTCCACCGGAGGCAGGGCCTCCACAGGGTCATTACCCAAAAGGCCAATGTTTATTTCCCTTCCTTCAATATATTCCTCAACCAGGGTGGGAGATTTAAACATTTCATAGATAACCCTGGCTCCCTCCCGGAGTTCCTCTTCATTATTAACAATTTTTAATCCAAAGGACACAGCTTCATCCTTAGGTTTGACAATTAAGGGAAAGCTCAGCTTTTCAGACAGTGGAGATTCCGGTTTTTCCAGGACGGCAAAACGGGGAGTGGGCAGCCCCCGTTGAATTAAGATCATCTTGGTTATTACCTTATCCAGGGCAATAGCGTGGGTTTCCGGGCCGGACCCTACGTATGGTACTCCCAGCATCTCCAGGATTCCCGGTATGTGCATATAGCGGCCGCGGCCCTGGATCCCGTAGCTTAAATTAAAAACCAGTCCCGGCCGCTCTCCGGATATGACCGAGGGCATGAATTCCTCCAGGCGGTATATAATATTTTTATCCCCCTCAAAGGTTTTCACCTGGTGGCCGCCCTTGACCAGGGCGTCCCTGATTTTATTGATGGTTTCCAGTCCATATTTTTCCCGGTTGGGTATCCCGAAAAGGTTAATGACCGCCTGGCTGTCCCGGTTATAAATAATGGCTATTTTCATTTGTAATCGCTCCTTAGTTTTTTGGCCCCTGGGCGGTTCCGTCCCGCCGGGGGTCTGAAACTCCGGTGAAAGATTCTTCCGGGGATAGGGGCAGTTTAACTGCCTGCACACAGCCCAGGTAAAAACTGTAGGCCCCCCGTTTGGTGATTTCAAACCCTGCCTGCCGCAGGGTTTCTAAGGCTTCACTGCTAAAGCGTTTTAATTCAATCTGTACTTTCCCCCCGGAACTGGCATGCAGCCTGGGACCGTCAATGGCTTCCGCCAAATCCTGTCCGGCATCAAATATTCGGGAGATTACCTGGGCCAGGCTGGTGGAAATCCGTTCACTTCCCGGGCTTCCCAGAATTAGCCGGGGCTTGTTTTCTTTAAAGATCAGGGTGGGAGCAACGCTGCTGAAGGGTTTTGCTCCCGGGAGCAGATAATAAGGATGCGTTATGTCTTTATAGTTAAAGGCACTCATGTAGTTATTATAGAAAAACCCCAGGCCCTGGGCTGATGTTTTACTGCCGAAAACCAGTTCTATGGATTGGGTGATCCCCACTACATTCCCTGCAGCGTCGGCCACAGAAAGGTGGGTGGTTTCCCCTGAGGTTTCCGGAGGCGTAAAATATGAGGTCATAGTTTTATCTATAAAGTTCTGCATATGCCCGGCAATTTCTTGGGCATATCCTTTATCCAGCATTAGTTTATTGGGCATCTGCATAAAAAGGGCAGGGTCCACAGGCAGCCTCTGCCGGGTTTTCAGTGTGGCCCGGAAGGCCAGGGCCAGAATCAAACAGGCGGAGGCAGTTCCCGGTGCCAGCTCTTGAGGAGTGAAATTTTCCAGGATATTTAAAATTTGCACCAGGGCCCTACCCGCTCCCGGAGGGGGAAAGGTAATAAGTTTTTCCCCCCGATAGCTGCCTTCCAGGGGCGGCCGTTCCACCGGAAGGGGAATCCGGCAGAGGTCCAAAGAAGAGATGATCCCACCCCGCTGCTCCATATCTTTTATAATTTTTTTGGCGATTTCCCCCTGGTAAAAATCATGCCATCCGGCTTTCCCCATTCTTTCCAAACAATCCGCCAGTTCCGGCTGTTTCAGCAGCTGGCCCGCCCGCAGTCCGTGCCCGTTACGAAAGAAATTCTTTAAAACCTGAGGGTCCTTCCGCAGTTTACTGCTTTCTCTCTCCAGCAGTGTGTGCTGCAGGGAGGTCAGCTTAAATCCTTTCCGTGCCGCTTCTACCGCGGGTTCCAGCACCTGTTCCAGGGACAGTTTACCGTATTTATCCAAAAGATAACCCAGAACTGCAGGGGTGGAGGGAACCGTTGTGGAGGTTATTCCCACCTTTAAAGGTTCCGAGGGGAGTTTATGGGCATGGACAGAAAATGGAGCCCGGG
>PWJM01000002.1 GCA_003560915.1 Syntrophomonadaceae bacterium | reverse complement strand
AGCTCCTGGTACATTCCCAGGTCGGAATAAAAACGGTCCGTCTCTGTGAGATCCAGTTTAAAATGGGCAAAAAGAACCCGGGTGTCAATTAATGCACAGGCCGCTACCCTTTCTATATATTCAAAAAACTTATCAATCCCTACTTCTTCTACAAAAAATCCCATGAGAGCAACTACTTCCCCCTGGCCCAGGCGACCCAGGGCTTTCATTCCCCTCTCTTCAGAAAAAATCCGCAGGCGGCATTTTATATTGGTGTTCAGGTAAGCTACAATAGGGGCTCCTACTCTCCCCATGAGCATGACATCCTCATAGTACCCCGCCAACACTTCTTTGGCCTTGAATATACGCTCTAAATCCAGATCCAGTTTCCCAATAGCTTCCCTGGTCCTCTCTCCGGAGTAAGAACTGGCGGCCAGAAGGAGGATATCCATAGGAGTATCCAGATCAAAAACAATGCCCAGGGTAAGAGGCATTAATTCTAAATGAAAATCCGCTTCGTCCCTTAAAACGTTAGCCAGCATATTATCCATGGGGGGCAGGTTAATTCGATTAATCATGGAAGCAGGCCTGAAGGCCACCAGGTCGGCAGATTGAGAATTGTTAGCTAATAGAACTTCTGTGCCAGATAACAGGAGCTGGCAAATTCGGCTGAGTTCCTCCGTCTGAATCAGGGGAATGCTGGCTCCACCGAAGTAGAAAACGTTATGCAGGTCATAGTCGTTAATTACTTTCTGCAGCATGTGGCCAAAATGGAAATCCCTGGCATCATTCTCTATCACTTCCACCCCCAGCAAAGCAGCTTCCTCTGCCAGGTGATGATAATTGGTAGAAAGGAATACCTTATCAATTTCCTTGGCCTTTTTCATCTTTTCGATGTTGTCCAGAAGGGTGGCATTGCGAACCTGAAACATCAACTTTTCCGGTGGGCTTTGGGGATTCCCTCCCTCAAAGATGATAGCACTGACTTTTTCCCCCATTTATCTCCATCCTTTCTATACTTTTATCTAAGACTCATTTAAAAAGATTCCACAAAACAAATAAAATCCCTTCAAATTGAGGATTGGTACAGCGGCTGCTAATTTCAATTTAAAAAAAAGGCTGCCCTGTTCGAACTGTAGGACAGCCTTTTGTCTCATTGATTTAATCATTCAATTCTTTCAGGGGTATACCTTACGATATTTCCGGTTCAATTAAACCATAATTGCCGTCTTTTCTGCGGTAAATTACACTAACTGCCTCCACCTCAGCATCGAAGAAAACAAAGAAATCATGGCTCAGCAGATTCATTTGAAGAATTGCCTCCTCCACGGTCATGGGTTTCACAGCAAAACGCTTCACCCGTACAACTCTGGGCTCATCTTCCAACGAATCCGCATCCTGGGCTCCCCGTTCCAGTTTAACCGTCCTTTTGCTGGCTTTCTGCCTTAAATTCCGATTAAGCTTGGTTTTGTACTTTTCAATCTGTTTTTCTAGTTTCTCCACGACCAGATCAATGGAAGCATACATATCCGGAGTAGACTCTTCACCCCGTAAAATCATACCGTTAAGTAAAATAGTCACTTCAATAATATTACTTTCCCTGGTTACGCCGAGGAGCACCTGCGCTTCGGTTTCGGTATCAAAGAATTTGTCGAGTTTACCAATTCGTTTTTCCACGTATTCTCCTAAAGCGTCAGTGACTTCAATGTTCTTTCCACGAATATTAATTATCAAAAAGCCTCACTCCTTTCAGGGTCTCATAATAGAATACTATTCCCTTTACAGGCAAAAAAATCCTACCTAAACCAGGAAATAAATTATTAAATAAAATTAAAGGGGCATTATCTGCCAATCACAGCTGCATATAGGATTTCCACTCCCCCCTGGCGAAGAACCCTGGCCGCTTCATTCATAGTGGCACCGGAGGTAAAAATATCGTCTATCAACAGCAGGCTTTTTACTTGAGAAATTGGCTTTTCTTTTAGGGCATCAGACAACTTTTCCTCCCTCAGGCGAAAGGCGCCCTGCAGGTTCACAGCCCTTTCTCTTCTGCCCAACCGGGCCTGGCTCTCCGTGTCCTTAACCCTGACCAACACATTCATCAAGGGTAAGCCCAATTGGGATGAGGCTTCCTCCGCCAACAGCTCCGCTTGATTAAAGCCCCGCTCTTCCAGCCGTCCGGCACATAAGGGGATCGGGATAACTCCACAGGGAACCAGCCACTGTCCCAATTGAATCCGGGCGTTAATTCCCCGGACTAAATAAGGGGTAAAAAGATTAACCAGCTCTTTTTTCCCCTGATATTTGAAATCCTGAATTAATCTTTTTAAATTCCCTCCGTATGGGCCCAGGGCAAGCATCCCATCGATGTAAAGTTCCCGGTGGCTGCATTCCGGGCATTCCCTTCCGGAACCATAAGCATAAGCACAAATGGGACAGGCTTCGGTTTCCGAAAACAGGCTTTCCAGGCAGGGATCGCATACAAATTCGCCGCCGCCCAGGAGCTTTCGGCAGAGAAGACACCGGGGCGGGTAAAGATAGTCCAGCCAGGATTTTAGAAATTTCATATTCAACTCCCTCGAAATAAAAGCCTTTCTCCCAGCAGTGTATGGCGTTCCTCTACCCGGTTATTCCTCAGGGCAATGGACAGAGCTTTTTTGGTGCCCACCACCACAACCAGTTTTCGAGCTCGGGTAATGCCGGTATAAACAAGATTTCTCTGCAGCAGCAGAAAATGCTGGGTGATTAGAGGCAGAATTACCACCGGATATTCACTTCCCTGACTTTTATGTACGGAAATAGCATAGGAGAGGACCAGTTCATCCAACTCGTTAAAACTGTACTGAACTTCCCGGCAGCCGGTAAGGTCCGGATAGGTTACGGTCAGTTCCCCTTCTTCTGTATTGATATCGGCTATTTTCCCAATATCCCCGTTATATACTTCTTTCTGGTAGTTATTCCTGATCTGCATCACTTTATCTCCCAGGCGAAAGGTTTCCCCTCCGGAAAGTATTTCTTTTTTCCCCCGAAACGGGGGGTTTAAAGATTCCTGCATCAGTTTGTTTAAGTTCTCCACTCCCACCAGTGTCCTGCGCATGGGAGTAATAACCTGTATGTCATCCAACGGGTCAACATTTAGATAGCCCGGAATTCTAAACCGGCAAAGGTCCAGAATTATTTGATTAATCTTTTCAGGGTCATCCTCCTGAATGAAATAAAAATCTTTATTCTTTTCGTTAGTCTTGGGAAATTCCCCCTGGTTAATGCGGTGAGCGTTGACAATGATCAGGCTCTCCCTGGCCTGGCGGAATATTCTATCCAGAGTAACCACTGGAATTACTCCAGATCCAATCAGGCTCCGCAGGACATTTCCCGCTCCGACGGAGGGAAGCTGGTCTATATCCCCTACCAAAATTAATTTGCTTCCCAAGGGGAGAGCCTTTAACAGGTGGTACATGAGAAGAAGGTCCACCATGGACACCTCATCAACAATCAATACTTCCGTTTTTAATGGTTTTTCCTCATTCCTCTGAAAACGGAACTCTCCTTCCTGATAGCTGTATTCCAACAGACGATGTATGGTTTTGGCTTCCCTCCCGGCAGCTTCAGACATCCGTCGGGCAGCCCTCCCCGTGGGAGCAGACAGCGTAACCTGGAGGTTGTTCTTTTCAAAAAGATCTATTAACGCTTTGATAGTCGTGGTCTTCCCTGTTCCCGGACCACCGGTAATAATTAAAACTCCCTCCTCCAGGGCCTTACTCAGAGCCTGGTGCTGCTGGGGCGTTAAATTATAGTCGCTGTCCATTTTGAACATTTCCATGGACTGATTTAAACTCTGCTGCCAGGCCTTTAGATCTAAAAATCTATGGGCTACTCCTCTTTCGGCATGGTAAAAAGGAGCCAGGTAAATAAGCCTGTGTTCCCCTGCCGGCTCAAGCTCTATGAAGACTTCCTTTGCTTTCACTAAGGCCTGAATTTGTTCTGCCATTAATGGAATCTTTATTTCCTCTTCGGCAAAAAGGCATTGAATCTTTTGAAAAACTTCCTCCTCCGGCAGGAATACATGACCCTGGGAAGCTCCTTCCCACAATACAAATTGAATGGCGGCCTTTATACGGTGTGAGGACCGGGGGTCCATTCCCAGTTTTAGGGCAATCTTATCGGCAGTTTTAAAACCAATCCCCGTTAATTCAGCCAGCCGGTACGGATTTTCTCGAATGATTTTTAAGGTATCTCTCCCGTAATGCCGGTATATTTTCACAGCCAATCCCGGGGTAACTTCATGGGCCTGAAGAAAAATCATGACCTCCCGGATATCCTTTTGTTCCTCATATCCTCGGGAAATCATCTCCGCCTTTTTTTCACCGATTCCCTCCACCTGGCATAAACGGTCCGGGTACTTTTCAATTACCTCCAGCACCTCCAGGCCAAAACAGGAAATAAGCCTTTTGGCGGTAACAGCACCAATCCCTTTTATACAGCCGGAACCTAAATATCGTTCTACCCCCACCAGTGTCTTGGGGATTATACTCTCAAAACTCTCCACCTTAAACTGTTTTCCGTATTTGGGACTGTTTACCCACTGCCCTTCCAGTTTTAGAGATTGCCCGGAGGAAACCGTAGGGAAAACCCCAACAATTGTCACCAACTCATGGTTATCCGAAGGCATTAATTTTGCCACAGTAAAATCATTTTCATCGTTGCGGTATGTAATCCTTTCCAGGATCCCCTCAAGCACAGGCATTTTTAATCACAGCCTTTTATTCAAATTATCTTTTTAAAAAGGAGCTTCAAAATATTTACACTTCTATTCTAACGAAATAAACGGTAAAGAACAAGTGTTTCGCTATAATACTTTTGCTAATTAAACCCGAAGCCTGCCTCAGCATCCAGTAGGCCCGCCTGGCAGCACAAAAAATTTGTAGTATGTATAGAGGGGGGTTACCCCTCCCCTCTAGTATACTACAACATCCGTAACTTCTCTGGAAATAAGCCGGGCAGATACTTTTTCTTTAATATTTCCACCGGAAGTAAGGAAGATATTTTTTGTTAAAATGAGGTCCATAGCATCTTCTACATCCTGCTGAACCAGGGGTTCCACAGGGTTGACGATATTAATTGTCGCCGGCCTCCCCTCATCGTTTCGAAAATTTAACTGAAGAGTTTTCACTATATCCAAGGTGTCTTCACCTCCTT
>PWJM01000087.1 GCA_003560915.1 Syntrophomonadaceae bacterium | reverse complement strand
GTAATCTGGCGGGCCCGATCCGGCCTGAAATTAAAAAACACCACTCCGTCGTTATCCCTGATTAACCCCTTGGGATTTCCTTCCTCATCCAGAACCACTGTGGGTAATACAAACTCGTCGGTTTGGCCATTCTCATAAGCCTTTTCTACGGCATGCAGGGAACTGGCCGCCACTTCCCCTTCACCAAATACCATGGCGCCATAGGCCTTTTCTACCCGTTCCCATCTCCTGTCCCGGTCCATGGTATAATAGCGCCCACTGACCGTTGCTATTTCTCCGATTCCCAGGGCCTTCATTCTGGCTTTGAGGGCAGTAAGGTATTCCTTGGCATTGGCAGGAGCCACGTCCCTCCCATCCAGGACAGCGTGTATGTAAACTTTTGACAGGCCGTGCATCTCGGCTAAATCCAGCAGGGCATAAAGGTGGCGAAGGTGGCTGTGCACCCCTCCATCGGAGACCAGCCCTAAAAGGTGCAGGGAAGAATTGTTTTTTTTCACCCGGTGGATGACATCTAAAAGCACAGAGTTTTCAAAAAAGCTGCCGTCCTTTATGGCCACGTTTATTTTGGTGAAGTCCTGGTATACAATTCTGCCTGCCCCGATGTTCAGGTGGCCTACTTCAGAATTCCCCATCTGCCCTTCCGGTAGGCCTGCCGCTTCCCCGCTGCAATTTAAAACAGAACAGGGAAAACGGCTTTCGATGGAGTCTATATTGGGTTTTCTGGCCAGGGCAATGGCGTTTCCTTCCCTGTTTGTTTCCAGGCCCCACCCATCCAGGATGGTCAGAACCACAGGTTTAGGCCTCTGCATAGGGTTCTCCTTTCAACTTCTACTATCGAAATTATAAGACAAGTATAAGACAAGGGGACGGTTCTTCTGTCTTTTTTTCATCCCTCTGATGGCGCATATTCGCTGCTTATTTTTCTCCAAAAGTAAACAACAACTACTATCATATAATTATTTTATATTATTGGCAATAGTCACCATTTTTATAAACGCATCTTCTTTCAGGCTGGCGCCTCCTATTAAAGCCCCGTCAATCTCCTGCCGGGCCAGAAACTGCCCAATATTGTCCGGATTTACACTTCCTCCGTATAAAAGAGGCATCTTTTCAGATATTTCCTGGGAAAAAGCCCTGGACACCCACTGCCTGATAAAGGAGATGGCTTCCCGGGCATCCTCCAATGAGGCGGACCTGCCGGTACCTATGGCCCATATTGGTTCATAAGCAATGGTCAGATTTATAGCAGAAGATTGATCCATCTCTAAAAGCCCTTGTTCCAACTGCTTTTCAATAACTTTATTAGTGATTCCCTGTTCCCTCTGTTCCAGGCTTTCCCCAATACAAAATATTGGTTTTAGGTTGAAGGAAAGAGCAGCTTTCACTTTTCTATTCACCTGAGAGTCCGTCTCCCCAAAATGCCCCCTTCTTTCAGAGTGTCCAATAATTACATAAGTTACCCCCAATTCAGATAACAAATAGGGAGATACCTCACCGGTATAAGCCCCCTCCTTCTCCCAAAATAAATTCTGGGCGCCCAGTTTAATGGGGGTGCCCTGGAGGTCTTCGCACATATGGGCTAAAGAAAGAAAAGTAGGACAGAGAATCATTTCCACTTCAGTGATTGACGTACAGGCAGGGATCACCTCATTTACGAACTTCCTGCTTTCGGAAACTGTTTTGTACATTTTCCAGTTGGCCGCAATAACGGGTTTTCGCATTCATCTACCTCCTTCTACATAGTAAAAAGATAAACGGGTATAAATTAAATCACCCTCTAAATATGAAGCCCCGCCCTACAAGTAAAGGGCGGGGAGCATTTTAAACCGAAACCTTTTCCGGTAAAACGGAAAGGGCGGGAAGTTCTTTCCCTTCCCAGAATTCCAGTGCAGCTCCGCCTCCCGTGGATATGTGGGTCATCTTATCAGCAACCCCTGCTTTTTCCACTGCGGCTACCACATCGCCTCCACCGATTACCTTCACGGCCTCCAGGTCTGCTATGAAGCGGGCCGTCTGCATGGTTCCCTGGGCAAAATCCTCAATTTCAGACATTCCCAAGGGCCCATTCCAAATAACCGTCCGGGCAGTTTCAAGTATCTCGGCAAATTTATTAACCGTCTCCGGACCTATGTCCAGGGCCATCCATTCCGATGGGACAGAGTCTGCCCTAACCACCTTCTGGTCAGAGTTTTCTGAAGCTTCGCTGGCGGCAATAAAATCAACCGGTAAAACCAGGTTTGCCTTTTTATTTTTTGCCATGGCTAGAATTTTTCTGGCTGCTTCTACTTTATCCTCCTCTACGAAGGATTTACCCATTTGGTAACCTTCGGCCTTGAGAAAGGTATTGGCCATACCCCCACCGATGAGCAGGACATCCACTACGTCCATAAAATGGGTGATAAGTTCAATCTTGTCAACGACCTTAGTGCCTCCTAAAATGGCTACCAGGGGCCTTTCCGGATTCTCCAACATTTTACTCATCACCATTATTTCTCTCTCCATGTTCAGGCCTGCGGCGGAAGGCAGAAGCTCAGCCACCCCTACGGTTGAAGCATGGGCCCGGTGACAGGTTCCAAAGGCATCGTTAACATAGAAATCAGCAAGCATTGCAAACTCTCTGGCCAGTTCCGGATCGTTGGTGGTTTCTCCCGGATGGAACCGAATATTTTCCAACATCACGATATCTCCGCCCTTTAACATCTCCAATGCTTTCAAGGGCTCTTCTCCCACCACTTTGTCGGTTTTGTAAACCGGTTTTCCCAACATTTCAGCCAGTTTTTTGGCTACAGGGTCCAGGCGCAGTTCCTCAACAACCTGGCCCTTGGGCCTCCCCAGGTGGGAAGCAATAATCACTATGGCCCCCTGCTCTGACAAGTATTGAATGGTAGGAAGGCTGGAACGAATTTTGTTTTCTTCTATAATTTCCCCATGTTTGTTCAAAGTAACGTTCAAGTCCACCCGTAAAAAAACTCTTTTCCCCTTTACATCCAGGTCTTTCACACTTACTTTATTCAAATTCTTTTACTCCTTTCAAACAGTATACCCTGTTCTGGCAATATACAGGGCCAGGTCTAACACCCTGTTGCAGTAGCCCCATTCGTTATCATACCAGGCAACTATTTTTACCATATTTTCCTCCATTACCATGGTAGAAAGGCTGTCAATAATACAGGAGTATGGATTTTTTACATAATCAACGGAAACCAGGGGCTCATCGGATACTGCCAAAATTCCCTGCAGGTTCCCTTTTTCCGCTTCACGGAAAGCTTCATTAACTTCATCCACGGTGGTGCCGGTGCCCAGTTCCGCTACCAGGTCCACCACAGATACAGTGGGTGTAGGCACCCTTAATGCATAACCATCCATTTTCCCTTTAAGCTCCGGCATAACCAGCCCTAAAGCCCTGGCGGCACCGGTTGATGTAGGAATGATGGAAAGTGCTGCTGCCCTGGCACGCCGCAAATCAGAATGAGGTAAATCAAGTAACTGCTGGTCATTAGTGTACGCATGTATTGTGGTCATTAAACCTCTTTTTATCGTAAATTTATCATGAAGCACTTTGGCAGCGGGAGCCAGGCAGTTAGTGGTACAGGAAGCATTGGAAATCACTTTATGTTCAGGTATATATTTGTGATGGTTCACTCCCATCACCACCGTAAGGTCCTCATTTTTCGCAGGGGCCGTAATAATCACCCTGGTGGCACCGTTGTTCAGATGCTTCTCCGCATCTTCCTTGTTGTTGAAAGCACCGGTAGCTTCCAGCACGACATCAATTCCGTGTTCTCCCCAGGGCAATTTTGAGGGATCCCGATCTGCCAGTATTTTTACTTCTTTACCGTCAATAATCAGACTATCTTTCCCGGCCTGAACCTCCAGGGGAAATGTTCTATAGACAGAATCGTACTTCAGCAGGTGGGCCAAAATTTTTGGATCCCGGGTACTATTAATTGCAGCAATCTCAATATCCTTGTAGTTTTCAAAAGCAGCCCTGATACATCCACGGCCTATTCGGCCAAATCCATTTACGCCAACTCTCACCATGTTAAATTTAACCTCCCTAATAAATAATACCTTCCCTAATAACCATTGTATCCCCTGGACAGCTTGTTTTAGAACAGCTAATATATCTATTAGTACATCACTATTATTTAATTGTGATATTCTATTTAAATGTAAATTCTATTCTTTCTTAAAAATTCCTGCCTGTTAATATTTTCTTAATGATTTTTATTTTTTAACATTTGCCTGGCTATTTTCTGCAATTTTCTTAAGCGGTGATTTACTCCGGATTTACTTAAAGGCGGGTCAAACATTTCCCCAAGCTCCTTTATGGTAGCTTCGGGGTATTGAATTCTGATTTCTGCAGCCTGGCGCAGGGAATCCGGTAAATTTTTCAGCCCCATATTCAGGCTAATGGTTTTAATGCTTTCCAGCTGATTCATAGCCGCAATCACTGTTTTATTCAAATTGGCTTCATCGCAGTTGACCAATCGATTGATATTATTGCGCATTTCTTTAAGAATACGAACGTTTTCATAATAAAACATAGCCTGGTGAGCACCGATCACATTCAAAAGTTCCATGATCTGCTGCCCGTCTTTTAAATAGACTAGAAAACTATTTTTTCGGGGAATCATTTTCCCCCCAATTTCAAAAGATTTTAGTAAAGATACAATTTCACTGGCTTGTTCTTCATATTCCGCTCCCAGTTCCAGATGGTAGGAGGTGTCCGGATTACTTATGGAACCCCTGGCCAGGAAAGCCCCTCGGAGATATGCCCTTCGACAGCATTTTTTTACAATTATTTCCCCGGAAATCTTTTTGTTAAATCCGCTCAGGACTTCTTCACGATTAATTATTTTCAGATGAAGCAGTATTTCCTGTACTCTTTCTGTTTCTGAAACCTTCACCAGGTAGGTATTGTTTTTTTTCAACCGGGTTTTCTTTCTGACCAGGAGATGGCTGTTCACCCCGTACAAATTTTTCAATAGAAGAAATATCCGCCTGGCTGCGGCAGGGTTTTCCGTATGAATATTTAAAGCCATCTCGTTCCGGGTAATCTGCAGGCTGCCGGTCATATAAATTAAGGCCGTTAGCTCGGCCTTTTGACAGCATTTCCCCTTAAATTCTATTCTAGCCAACTCATTTTTCACTCTAAATGAAAAGGACATATCTGCTCAACCCTTTTAAAGACAAGGGAGTAATCCCCTGAGAATAAG
>PWJM01000027.1 GCA_003560915.1 Syntrophomonadaceae bacterium | reverse complement strand
TTTTCCCCTCTCATTGATTCCCTTGCGGACTTCTGGGGTAATATCTTTCAGCAGTGCTTTTGATTTTTTCATGATTAATTTTTTAACATCTTTGTACTGTGGTGTTTGCCCCCTCTGGATGTTAATTTTTTTTTGTCTTTCTCCACTGGCTGCCTGGTTAGGGGGAAGGGTGTACACGGAGAAAAACCCGGGAGAATGACCTGTCAGCCGATTGGTGGCCACCATCCTGATCCACCGGTCTACCTTGTCCTCCCGGCCCTGGCTGTTTTTTTCTGCCAGATATTGACGCAGGGAAACCAGCTCCGCCTCTGTGTCCGGATGATAGAACATGGACAGTTCGATATCCGCCTTAAGCCCTGTCTGAAATTCTATCTCTGACAACCTCTCTTGAATTTCTTCCCCCCGGGGAAGATTAATTCGAGGCCCTGTCAAAATTCTGCTGAGAGGATTGATATCATTCCCGGCAGCATTACGGCCCTTTAGAACTGCCTCGATAACCGTGGTCCCCCTGCCCATGAAAGGATCATAAACCAGGTCCTCCTCTCGGGTAAACAGGTTAATAAAAAAACCGGGAAGCTGGGGTTTAAAGCAGGCCCTGTAGGATACCTCCTGAAGAGAGGAAGCCTGCCTCTGTTTAGATGTCCAGTATTCATTAATAAAATAGGAGATATCTATTCCATCAATGGTGATTTGTTCCCTGTGGGTAACAGAAGATAGTGCAGTGATTTCCGAGCTTTTAAACTTCTTATCTAAAATAAATTTAGCTAAATAATCTTCAACCTGGAATAGTTCCAATGACAATCCTCCTATCTCCATCTATCAGATGGTTTAAAATAAACCATCTCAACTTTAACCAGGTCAAAATTCCTGGAATAATTCCCTGGCTTTTGCACAAAATCTGCTGCCGAAAGAGTATTAAGACTGTTTAGCGGTTACGCCATCCTGGCTTTCTGCAGTTCTTCTAAACGGGACTGCACAGTTTCCAGGGTCTCCTGGTATTCCTCCAACTTGTTCTTTTCTTTTTCTACTACTTCCGGCGGGGCCTTACTTATAAAGCCCTGGTTATTTAATTTCCCTGAGGCCCGGGCTGCTTCTTTTTTCAAACGGGTTACTTCCTTGCCTAATCGTGCAATTTCTTTATCCAGGTCCACCAGTCCTGCCAGGGGCAGGTAAACCTCCACACCCCTGGCCACAGAAGTCAAAGCCTGCCCGGGCTGTTCCTTAAGGTCCGGATCAATTTCCAGTTCCTCTGTAGAGGCCAGATGATGGATGTAGGTTTTCCCCTGCAGCAGCACTCTGGTAGCGGCTGCCTCCGTGGGCTTCAACACCACGTTACAGCGTTTTCTGGGATGAATGTTTACTTCACTCCTTAAATTCCTAATGGACTTGATAACCTCCATCAAGAGAGACATATCCTGATCCTCTTCGGTAAATTCCAGGGCGGGATCTTGTTCGGGCCAGGAAGCTACAATTAAAGCCTCGCCCTTGTGGGGAAGATGCTGCCAAATCTCCTCGGAAAGAAAGGGCATGAAGGGATGAAGCAGCCGAAGGGTGCCGTCCAGCACAAAACACAGCACGGACCTGGACCTCTTTTGGTCCTCTTCCTGGCCTCCGTAGAGGTCAATTTTGCTCATCTCTATATACCAGTCGCAAAAATCACCCCAAATAAATTCATAGAGTTCCCGGGCCGCATCTCCCAGGGCATACTGTTCCATCAAACGGGTGGTCTCCCTCACGGTCTGGTTGTAGCGGTGTAAAATCCAACGGTCCGCCAGGCTGAAGGGGCCCGTCGGAGGATTCCCCTGCTCCGGAAGGTCCTTTTCTGTCAGGTCCCCCAGATTCATGAGCACAAAGCGGGAGGCGTTCCAGATTTTATTGGCAAAGTTCCGGCTGGCCTCCACATTTTCCTGGCGCCAGCGCTGGTCGTTCCCCGGGGCCTGGCCGGTAATCAGGGTAAAACGCAGGGTATCTGCACCATACTCCTGGATTACCTCCAGGGGGTCTACCCCGTTGCCTAAGGATTTGCTCATTTTCCGACCCAGGGCATCTCTGACCAGGCCATGGATATAAACCTCTTGGAAGGGCACATCATTCATAAATTCCAGGGACATAAAAATCATCCGGGCTACCCAGAAATAAATGATATCGTAACCGGTAACCAGTACACTGGTGGGGAAAAAGTGTTTCAAGTCAAAGGTCTCCTCCGGCCAGCCCAGAGTTGAAAAGGGCCAAAGGGCCGAACTGAACCAGGTATCCAGTACATCCGGGTCCTGTTTTAATTCCCCGCCTCCGCAGCCGGGGCAGGTTTCCGGCTCCGTTCGGGACACAATGGTTTTCCCACAGGGACAGTACCAGGCAGGGACCCGGTGGCCCCACCAGATTTGTCTGGAGATACACCAGTCCCTGATATTCTCCACCCAGTTGAGATAGGTCTTGGTAAATCTGGGCGGGACAAATTCAGTTCTCTTTTCCTTAACCGCCTTAATGGCCGGGTCCGCCAGGGGCTTCATCTGGACAAACCACTGTTTTGACAGCAGCGGTTCAATCACCGTGCTGCATCGCTGGCAGTGCCCTACGGCGTGTTCATGGTCATCTACTTTCATGATTAACCCTAAGGACTCCAGGTCCTTAACCACTTCCCGGCGGCAGTGATAGCGGTCCATATCCCGGTATTTCCCCGCCGCTGCAGTCATTTTTCCGTCATCCCCTATTACCACTACCTGCTCCAGTTCGTGCCGGAGCCCAATCATAAAGTCGTTGGGGTCATGGGCCGGTGTCACCTTCACCGCTCCGCTCCCAAATTGGGGGTCCACAAACTCGTCGCCAATCACCGGAATTTCCCGGTTCATCAAAGGCAGAACCACTTTTTTACCCACCAGGCCCCGATACCTTTCGTCCCCGGGATGTACCGCCACCGCTGTATCTCCCAACATGGTTTCCGGCCGGGTAGTGGCCACCATAACATATCCTTCCCCCTGGGCATAGGGATATTTCATATAGGTCAGCGAACCCTTCTCATCCTCGTGCTCCACCTCAATATCCGAAAGGGCGGTATGACAGCGGGGGCACCAGTTAATAATGTAATTCCCCCGGTAGATTAAACCTCTTTCATAGAGGCTGACGAAAACCTCCCGGACGGCCCTGGAACATCCTTCATCCATGGTAAACCTCTCTCTGGACCAGTCACAGGAAACTCCCAGCTTTTTTAACTGGTTGGTAATCCGTTCATGATATTCTTCTTTCCATTCCCAAACCCTTTCCAGGAATTTTTCCCGCCCCAGATCATACCGGTTAAGGCCTTCCTCTGCCAGGTGTTCTTCCACCTTTATCTGGGTAGCAATTCCTGCATGGTCCGTCCCCGGAACCCAGAGGGTGTCAAAGCCCTGCATGCGCTTCCAGCGGATTAAAATGTCCTGCAGGGTATTGTCCAGGGCATGCCCCATGTGCAGGGTACCGGTAACATTGGGAGGGGGAATTACAATCGTAAAGGTTTCCCGGGAGGGCTCCCCTTTTGCCCGGAAATATTCTCCCTTAATCCAGAAATCATAACGGGGATCTTCTACTTTTTGTGGTTCATATACTTTGGGTATGCTGGTTTCCATCTTGGCTGACTGCCTCCTTTATATATCAGAAAAAATAAACTTCTTTTATCCTTAAGAACATAAGACAAGGGAAGACAAGGGGACGGTTCTCTTGTCTTATTTATTTTGGACAAAACAATAAAAGCTTCTTTCATCCTTTTAAGGACGAAAGAAGCACTCTCCCGTGGTACCACCTCAATTTCCGGAACAACCGGACACTTACTTAATCATAACGGCATAAGCCGGCTTAACCTAGTGTTCACTTTTCAGCTAAGCTGCTCAGGGGTGACCTTCAGACCGGCGGGTCTCGGGAAATTTCCAGCATCTTTCCCTCTCTGATGAAACCACTGCCACCTTACTCTCCCCGTCAGGGCATTTTATTATTCATCTATTTTATCAAATTTAATTAATATTATACCCTGAATAATCCCACTGTCAAGCACTATGGCTTTGGACTTTGCAGCACTTTACAAAAAAAAATAACAGTCTTCATTGAAAAACCGCCATCAGCGCTTTTCTAAAAGCTCAGCAATTTTTTTCCAGATGGCAGCCCGGCCCTCCCGGGTCTTGGCAGAAAAGGAAATCAAAATATCTCCTCCCTCTTCCTTCAGGTTCAATACTTCTTTAACCTTTTTAATATTTGTCAAGGACCGTCCCCGAGACAGCTTATCGCTCTTGGTAGCAGCAATAATAGTGGGAATCCTGTTAAATTTCAGCCACTGGTACATTAGCTGGTCATCTTCCGTGGGGTCATGCCGGATATCTACCAGCATTACCACCACCTTCAACTGTTCTCTTTTTTCCAGATAGCCCTCTATCAACTCTCTCCATTTCTTCTTCATCTGCTTGGATACTTTGGCAAAACCGTAACCAGGCAGGTCCACCAGAAAAAAACGGCCATTGATCACATAAAAATCAATAGTCCTGGTTTTTCCCGGTTGAGAGCTGGTAGGAGCCAGCCTCTTACGGCCCAAGAGGGTATTGATTAAAGAAGATTTGCCTACATTGGAGCGGCCGCAAAAAGCAACCTCGGGCAGTTCCCCCGGGGGGAACTGCCCTTGGTCTGCTGCTTTATTAACAAACTCTACTGATTTTACCTGCATGTTCTGTATTTTCTCCTTCTTTTTTCACCAGTGCATGAGTCAGCACTTCATCCATATTGTCCACCAGGATAAAATTATGCTTACGCTTCACGTTGGAAGGTATTTCTGAAACATCCTTCTTATTATCCTTTGAAAGAATAATATTTTTTATGCCTACCCTGTGGGCAGCCAGCACCTTTTCCTTGATGCCTCCCACCGGTAGGACTCTACCCCTCAGGGTAATCTCACCGGTCATGGCCACATCCTTCCGAACCGGAGTATTGCTCAAGGCTGAAATCATGGCTGCAGCCATGGTAATCCCTGCCGACGGGCCATCTTTAGGAATAGCCCCCTCGGGAATGTGAATATGAATATCCGTATTTTCATAAAAATCCTCCGGAATATTCAGGGCCTTAGCCCGGGAACGGATATAACTTAAGCCCGCCTGGGCGGATTCCTGCATTACATCCCCCAGTTTTCCAGTCAGGATAAGCTTGCCCTTACCCTTCATCAGGGTAACCTCAATGCTCAGCACATCCCCACCGGCTTCCGTCCAGGCAACTCCTGTGGCCACCCCAACTTCATCCGCCCTTTCAGCAGCGCCGTAGCGATAGACGGGCACTCCCAGGAATTTGTAAACCGTCTGGACATTTACCGTAATTTTTTTACTGGAATCCTGCACCACTTCCCGGGCAGTCTTCCGGCATATGCCGGCAATCTGCCTTTCCAGGTTCCGAACCCCTGCTTCTCGGGTATACTCCTGGATTACTTTGCGCAGTGCGTTTTCCGAAAACACCAGGTTCTCCTCTTTCAATCCATTTTCTAACAGCTGCTTGGGTACCAGGTAATGTTCCGCAATTTTCAGCTTTTCCTCCTCGGTATAACCGGGGATATAGATGGTCTCCATTCTGTCCAACAACGGCCTGGGAATATTATAATAGGAGTTGGCCGTGGTAATAAACAGCACGTTGGACAGGTCAAAAGGAACCTCTATATAGTGGTCGCTAAACTTGTTGTTTTGTTCAGGGTCCAGGACCTCCAGCATGGCCGCTGAGGGGTCACCTCGGAAATCTGTGGACATTTTGTCAATCTCATCCAACAGGAACACCGGATTTTTGGACTTTGCGTCCCTCATGGCCTGAATAATCCTGCCGGGCATGGCTCCTACATAGGTCCTTCGGTGTCCCCTGATTTCTGCTTCATCCCGGACTCCACCCAGAGAAATCCTCACAAAATTCCTTTCCAGGGCTCTTGCCACAGAACGGGCCAGGGAGGTTTTCCCCACTCCAGGAGGGCCCACCAGGCAGAGAATGGGGCCTTTCAATTTTTCCGCCAGCTGACGTACCGCCAGAAATTCAATGATTCTTTCCTTCACCTTTTTTAAGCCGTAATGGTCTTCGTCTAAAATCTCCTCCGCCCGTTCAATATCCAGGCGGTCCTCCGTCTGCTTATCCCAAGGCAGGGCCAGCAGCCAGTCCAAGTAATTCCGGATTACTACACTTTCTGCTGCTGCCGGGGGCATTTTCTCCAGCCTGTCCAATTCTTTTAAAGCTTTTTCTTCCACTTCCTCAGGAAGCTCAATGGCCTCGATCTTTTGCCGATATTCATCGGCCTCGGCCATTTTTTCGTCTCTTTCTCCTAATTCCTTTTGAATCGCTTTCATCTGCTCCCGGAGATAGTATTCCTTTTGTGTCTGCTCCATCTGTTTGCGGACCCTTTGATTAATCTTTTTCTCCAGTTCCACAATCTCCATTTCTTTACCCAGAATTTCCCCCAGCTTTTCCAGGCGCTTTTGGGGGCTAATGGCCTCCAAAATTTCCTGCTTCTGCTGCATCTTCAGAGTTAGATGAGAATCCACGATATCCGCCAGTTTGCCCGGGTCTTCGATGGATGAAACATTGACCAGGGTTTCCGGAGGCACTTTTTTCCCTACTTTGATATACTGTTCAAACTGATAAAGCACACTCCTCATCAGAGCCTCTATCTCCGAATTTTTCTCCTCGTTGTCCTCCAGCTCGTTAACTTCTACCTGAAAATAAGGCTCCATGGCCACAAATTTCTCAATGCTGGCCCGGTATAATCCTTCCACCAGAACCCTGATGGTCCCCCCGGGAAGCTTAATAAGCTGTTTAACCAATGCAATGGTTCCCAGAACGTACATTTCATCGGGAGTCGGCTCTTCAACTTTAGCATCCTTTTGTGAGACCAGCAGAATCTTATTATCCTCTACCATGGCCTGTTCCAGAGCATTAATCGAACGCTCACGACCTACATCCAGGTGGATAACCATGTTGGGAAAGACCAGGATTCCTCGTAAGGGCAGCAATGGTAATACTTTTTTTTCTTCGTCCATTTCTTCTCCACCTCCCATAGTATACTTATATTATATCAGATAATATATAATTTGTATAAACACTGATAAGGCCTACTTGTTTTATTATTCTCGTTCCCCCTTCCTTTTCCTTTTTTTTAAACTTTCCTTTTTATGCCCACAAAAAACCCGGACCTTCAGCCTCCACAGCAAATGGAATTATAAAATCCGAGAAATGACCGGTGGATGACCACCGTACACAAAAAAGGCCGCCCGATTGATTCTATTGTCGCTTTTGGGACAGCCTCTTATATTCATGTTTATTTTATTTTGGTTGATCTTTAGAATTGAAGCAGTGATTTTCTGCTGTCTTATATATGTTTAACCCACCGTTTTGAACATTATTTCCTGTTTATCTTCCAGCAGAGCGTGAATCAATACTTCTTCCAGATTTTCCACCGGAATTATCTCAATTTCTTTTTGTTGATCGTGTAAGTTCTGCCAGTTTTCCTTGGGAATAATGACTTTGTTGGCTCCTGCCAGCTTAGCCGCTTGAATTTTTGTGGGTATTCCTCCCACGGGTTTAACCAGGCCCCGGATAGAAACCTCTCCGGTCATGGCCACGAGATTATCTATCGGTACGTTCTTAATGGAGGAGTAAATGGCAGCAGCGATGGCTACCCCCGCCGATGGGCCGTCAATGGGTACTCCGCCGGGAAAATTAATGTGAATATCATAATTGCGGGGATCCACCTCCAGGTATTTTCTCAGGATGGTCAGCACATTTTCCACCGACCCTTTAGCCATTCCCTTTCGGCGTATGATTCTTTGGGAATCCCCCATCTCTTCTTCCTCTACGATTCCCGTTATGTTGATTTTACCCTGGCCCTTCACCGAAGGTATGGTAGCCACTTCAATGTCGATTAAGGTCCCCATGTTTGGGCCGTACACAGCCAACCCGTTGACAAACCCCACCTGGGGGAAAGGAGATACTTTCTTTTCAGGCCGTGGGGAAATATGACTGCTGTTGACCACCCATTCAACATGTTCCGGGGTTATTTCCCTCATCCCTTCTCCCAAGGCAACGCCGGCAGAAATCTGGACTATATTCACCGCTTCTCTACCATTCTGGGCATAGCTGCTGATGATTTCTACCGACCTCTCGCCCATTACAAAATCTACTTTTTCTGAAGCATTTCTGGCAATGGTGGCAATTTCATCGGGAAGCAGCCCCCGAAAGAATATTTCCATACAGCGAGAGCGCAGGGCAGGGGGGATGTGCTCCGGTGTCTTGGTGGTTGCCCCCACCAGGCGGAAATCCGCGGGCAGGCCCTGCTGAAATATTTCATGGATATGGTCGGGTATGTTGGTATCTTCAGTACTGTAGTAAGCGCTTTCCAAAATCACTTTCCGATCTTCCAAAACTTTCAAAAGCTTATTCATCTGGATAGAGTGAAGTTCTCCAATTTCATCAATAAAGAGAACCCCTCCATGAGCCTTGGTCACAGCCCCTGGTTTGGGTTGAGGGATTCCTGCTACCCCCATAGGCCCGGCACCTTGATAAATAGGGTCATGAACGGAACCAATTAAGGGGTCGGCTATACCTCTTTCATCAAAACGGGCGATGGTGGCATCCAGTTCAATGAATTTTGAAAAGGGCCCGAAGGGTGAATCCGTATTTTTTTTGGCTTCCTCTAGAATTAAACGGGCTACAGCTGTTTTCCCTACCCCAGGGGGGCCGTATATAATCACATGCTGTGGATTAGGGCCGCAGAGGGCTGCTTTAAGGGCTTTCATTCCATCCTCCTGACCAATAATCTCCGTAAAACATGCGGGCCGGGTCCTTTCAGATAGGGGTTCACTCAAGGAAATAGACTTCATGTGATTTAACTTATCCATTTCTTTTCTGGAAACTTTAACCACGGCTACCTTGCTGGTCTGCTGAGATCGCAGCAGATTCCAAAAGTATAAGCCGATAACGATAGCAAAAAATATCTGGATAATCCCGATAATACCTGCAAATTGAAGCAAAGGTTATCCTCTCCTTCCCACTTTTTGAGAATGTTAAGAAACAACCTTATTATTCCCCTGTATAAGCTGAAATATCCAGAGAAAAAATATTTCAGGTATAATTTGGTAATTCAATAGAAAACACGGCAGCTCAGCTGCCGTGTTTTTGTGTGTTTTTTTAGTTAATTTTCCTTTGATTTATTGGGTAATTTTTATTTATTTTTTAGAGCTTTATTACGCGGACTCTTCTTTCTTCTTTTTCCGTTGGTCAATGGTTACCAGAATGGGCTCCTCATTTTTTTGGATAACCTCCCGGGTAATAATACATTTGCTTACATCACCCCGGGTGGGCATATCATACATGATATGCAGCAGGGCCTTTTCTAAAATAGCCCTGAGCCCACGGGCACCCGTATTCCTTTTGATGGCTTCCTCAGCAATGTAGTCCAGGGTACCATCTTTAAATTCCAGGGTAATCCCGTCCATTTCAAACAGTTTTTGATACTGCTACGCCAGGGCATTTTTAGGCTCTGTAAGAATCCTGATCAGGGCTTCCTTATCCAGGGCCTCCAGTGTGGCAATGACTGGAATCCTTCCTACAAATTCAGGAATTAGACCATACTTCAGCAGGTCCTGTGGAAGAACATTTTTCAGAATTTCACTGATGTCGGTATCCGCCTTGCTCCGTATATTGGCTCCAAAGCCTATGCCTTTGCTTCCGACCCGGCTTTGAATGAGTTTTTCCAGGCCATCAAAGGCTCCCCCACAGATAAACAGAATATTAGTGGTGTCGATCTGCATAAATTCCTGGTGAGGGTGCTTTCGTCCACCCTGGGGGGGAACGCTGGCTATGGTGCCCTCCAGAATTTTCAGAAGAGCCTGCTGAACTCCCTCCCCGGAGACATCCCGGGTAATGGAAGGATTATCTGTCTTGCGAGCAATTTTATCTATCTCATCAATATAAACAATCCCTTTTTCTGCCTTCTCCAGATCATAATCTGAGGCCTGAATCAGCTTTAAGAGGATATTTTCCACGTCTTCTCCCACATATCCCGCTTCCGTCAGGGAAGTGGCATCAGCAATGGCAAAGGGGACATTCAAGATTCGTGCCAGGGTTTGAGCCAGCAGTGTTTTTCCTACACCAGTGGGCCCTATGAGCACAATATTACTTTTTTGAATCTCCACTTCCTCCAGCTTCTGCTCGGAGTTAATTCTTTTATAATGGTTATATACTGCCACTGACAGAGATTTTTTGGCTTCATACTGTCCAATCACATATTGGTCCAAAGTATCCTTTATCTCTCTGGGCTTCGGCAGTGAAACCAGGTCCAAATCCAGGTCTTCATTTAATTCTTCTTCAATAATTTCATTACACAGCTCTATACATTCGTCGCAAATATATACACCGGGACCTGCTACCAGTTTCCTAACCTGTTCCTGTGTCTTACCACAAAATGAACATTTCAACTGCCCCTTATCGTCGTTAAACTTAAACAAGTTATCACCTCTTTTTAGTCGGTTAAAGATTAACCTTCTTTCTTCTCCAGTACATTATCAATTATACCATATTCCAAAGCCTGCTCAACTGACATAAAATAATCCCTATCTGTATCTTTTAAAATTTTATCCACCGTCTGATTCGTGTGCTTGGAGAGGATCTGGTTTAAAGATTCCCTCAGGCGTAGTATTTCTTTGGCATGAATTTCAATGTCTACCGCCTGTCCCTGGGTTCCACCGGCGGGCTGGTGAACCATAATTCTAGAGTGGGGCAGAGCAAACCTCTTCCCTTTTGCCCCGGCGGCCAGCAGCACAGCAGCCATACTGGCAGCCATACCTACACAAATAGTAGATACATCTGATTTAATATACTGCATGGTATCATATATGCCGAGCCCTGAATCAACGCTGCCTCCCGGAGAGTTGATGTAAAGACTGATATCTTTATCCGGGTCTTCGGATTCCAAAAAAAGAAGCTGGGCGATTACCAGATTGGCAACCATATCGTCAATGGGGCTGCCAATAAAAATAATACGGTCCTTTAGCAGGCGCGAATAAATGTCATAAGCCCGTTCCCCTCTGTTGGTCTGTTCTACGACCATTGGCACTAAGTTCATTATTTATCTCCCTCCATATGGTAAAATAATGTATTCCAATTACTCATGCTTTATTCCGATTATTCTTCTGTTTGTGTCACTTTATCTTCGGTTTCAGTCATATCATTCTCAGCTTCAGTGGTTAAATTCTCAAGCAGATCTACTTTTTCTGGTGTTGGGGCCACTTTATTGACTTTTGCTTCACTCACTAAAAAGTCAACCGCTTTTCTAAAAGCTACCTCTTTCTTTATTATATCCAATTGTCCACTTTTTTCAAAATATTCTTTGATGTTCTCAGGCTCCTGCTGGTAGCTTTGAGCCATTTTCTTAAACTTTTCATCCATATCCTCCGGAGAAGCCGTGAAATCTTCCTTTTTCATGATGGCCTCCAGCACCAGGTTGGCCCTTACTCTTTTTTCAGCCTCTGTACGGTTATCTTCTTTAATGGTTTCCTCGGTATTTTCCGTCAGCTGACAATACTGTTCCAGAGATAATCCCTGCATTTTTAGTTGTTGAGAAAAATCACTGATTACCCGGTCCAGTTCCCGTTCTATTAAGATTTCCGGAGCATCTACCTTGGAGTTCTCCGTAACGATTTCAATAATTTTTTCTTCCAGGTCTGTTCGGGCTTTTTTCTCTGCATCTGTTTTTAGTTTATTCAATACATCTTGTCTGAATTCTTCTAACGTATCAAAGTCACTGACTTCCTTGGCAAAATCATCATCCATAGTTGGCTTTTCTTTACGTTTAATCCCTTTAATGGTTACTTTAAAAGTTACATCTTTTCCCGCCAGGTCTTCTTTCTGGTAGTCTTCCGGGAATTTTACCTGAATCTCTTTTTCCTCTTCCAGTTTGCTTCCGATCAGCTGTTCTTCAAAACCAGGAATAAAGGTGGCTGAACCGATTTCCAGGGAATAGTTTTCTGCTTTTCCCCCTTCAAAGGGTTCTCCCTCCAGGTAACCAACAAAATCAATCATGGTAATATTGCCCTCTTCCACTTCGCCTTCTTCTACTACTACCAGACGCATGTGCTTCTCCTGCAGGTCAGCTAAGTACTCATCAACTTGCTCCTCTGTTACTTCAGGCTCCTCAGAATCTACTTCTACCCCTGTATATTGACCCAGTTCAACCTCAGGTTTAACATCTACTTTTGCTTCAAAAATTAGAGGCTTTCCCTGTTCTATTTGCTTTATGCTTAATTCGGGCTGGTCAATGGGTTCAAAATCTACTTCTTCCAATGCCTTTTCATAGGCCTGGGGAACCAACACCTCCAACGCCTCTTCATAAAGAATCTCGGGCCCGAAACGGGCTTCCAATATACGGCGGGGTACTTTCCCCTTCCGGAAACCGGGTACATGTATTTTCCCTACCACTTTGCGGTAAGCTTGGCCCAATGCTTCTTCTAATTTTTCTGCCTCTACTTCTACTTCCATGCTGACTTTATTGTTGTCTATCTTTTCCCACTTGGTCATCAAATATGCCTCCTCCTGTAATCAGTAGTATTCGGTAACTAGCGGTAGCTATATACCTTTTATCATAACATAATATTTTTAAATCACAAAATTTACTTTTAAAAAAAACGCCATCCTTAAGCTTGAGGCGTTGAGATTCATATCCATGAAGTCACCATATATAACTTATGGTGCGAGGAGGGGGACTTGAACCCCCACACCGAAAGGCACTAGATCCTAAGTCTAGCGCGTCTGCCAATTCCGCCATCCTCGCAAATAAAATGGTGAGCCATGAAGGGCTCGAACCTTCGACACCCTGATTAAAAGTCAGGTGCTCTTCCAACTGAGCTAATGGCTCATAAATGCTTGGCTGGGGTGGGAGGATTCGAACCTCCGGGTGCAGGATCCAAAGTCCCGTGCCTTACCGCTTGGCTACACCCCAAACTTAAATTTATAAAATATCTATTGGTACGCCCGGCAGGATTCGAACCTGCGACTCCCAGATTCGAAGTCTGTCACTCTGTCCAACTGAGCTACGGGCGCACGAAAAGTATGCTTCAAAATAAAATGGGGTGAGTGATGGGACTTGAACCCACGGCCCCCAGAGCCACAATCTGGTGCTCTAACCACCTGAGCTACACTCACCACAAAAATATTTATAAAATTTAAATGGTACGCCTGGGAGGAATCGAACCTCCGACCCACGGATTAGAAGTCCGTTGCTCTATCCCCTGAGCTACAGGCGCATATTTTTTTCATCCCTGAACTAAATCTATTTAACCCTTACTTAATAGTATCCCTGTTTTTACAAAATCAATGATACATAATGAATTTTTGCCTTTTCATTCTACAATACCCATCCCATAGAGTCAAGGGATATGTGGAAAACATAAATAAAAAATTAGAAGCGTAAACTCCTAATTTTTATTACAGAATGGAGCGGGTAGTGGGAATCGAACCCACGCGACTGGCTTGGAAGGCCAGGGCTCTACCATTGAGCTACACCCGCATCTGGTCGGGGCGAAGGGATTCGAACCCCCGACCCCTTGGTCCCAAACCAAGTGCGCTACCAAACTGCGCTACGCCCCGCAGAAATATATTATACACTACAGGCATATATAATGCAAGAAGAAACCTTTGGAACCAATATAGTTTCTTTCCAAAATTAAATTAAAGCTCAATCACGTATATTATAAAGCAGTCTTGAGGATACGTCAAGGAGTTCCTTGGCTGCCTGTGACTTCCCTTATTTCCGCCGTTATTGTTCCACCATTTAGTTCGATGAGGCCATACGTGGGGCCGCTGCCCATCCGGGGGCTGCTTATGCTGCCCGGGTTAAAAAAAATCATTTCATCCCGCTCAAACCGGCTGGCTAAATGGGTATGGCCAAAAATCACCAGGTCCGCTTTAACCTCTCTCCCTTTATGGATCAAAGAATTGTAAAAATCCCCTGGATCCAGCTGGTGCCCGTGGGTTACGTAAACCTTAACCCCCTCTAAATCCAGGAACAGTTCCTGGGGTTCTACACTGGGATAATCGCAGTTCCCCACCACTGCCTCCATCTTCAGGGAAAGTTGTTGAGAAATTTTAACTGCATCCCGATAAAAGTCTCCTGCATGAATCAGCAAATCTACAGAACCCATAGTTTTTATGGTTTTTTCCATGATAATCACATTGCCATGGGTATCGCTGAAAACAACTATCCTCAAATTGATACCCCCTCTTTGGCCTTAAATAATATTTTGAGAATCGGTGCCTGTCAAACAAATCCTTTTAAAACTCCTGCAGCTTCTTTCATGGCGTTTCCCCTATGGCTGATATTATTTTTAATCTCTGGCCCTAACTGGGAAAAGGTTTTTTCATATTCCGGCACTAAAAATAGTGGATCATAGCCAAACCCCAGGTTCCCCCGGGGTTCACGGGTAATGATCCCCCGGCAGCTGCCCTGCACTACCACCGTCTCTTTGTGAGGGCGGGATATTGCAATCACACAGGTGAACTGTGCCCCCCTTTGTTCCCACGGGACATCTTTTAACAGGCCCAGCAATTTTTGGTTGTTTTCCTCATCAGAGGCACCTTCCCTGGCAAATCGAGCGGAATAGACCCCGGGTTTACCCTCCAGGTAATCCACCTCCAGGCCAGAATCATCAGCCAGGACAGTATGTGCCGTATAATCCCTGAGGGCTTCCGCTTTAATCATGGCATTCTCCTGAAAAGTAGTACCGGTTTCAATAATTTCCGGACACTGGGGAAAGTCCACGAGAGATAAGACCTCAAAGGGCAGCCCCTGAAGTATTTCTTTAAACTCTTTTATTTTACCCTTGTTTTTGGTAGCTATGACTAAGGGGATCATCCTTTACTGACCCCCGATCAGGGATCCCGCCGGGCCCAATATATCCTTTTGGTATTGAATAAGTTCGGCCGTCCCCTTCTGTGCCAGGATTAAAAGATTAAGCATCAGGTCCTGGGAAAAAGGATCCCCTTCCGCAGTCCCCTGTATCTCTACCAGGCTTCCGTTCCCGGTCATCACCAGGTTCATATCCACCTGGGCTTTAAAATCTTCTTCAAAATTCAAATCTAAGAGTTCCTTATCATCAACAATCCCCACACTAACCGCTGCCAGAAAATCCTTTATCGGAAAACGGGCTAACTGATTTTCTTTTAACAATTTATACAGGGCATCCACCAGGGCGATATATGCTCCGGTTATGGAAGCGGTTCGGGTACCACCATCCGCTTGAATCACATCACAGTCTATCCAGATAGTTTTCTCTCCCAGCGCTTTCAAATCAATTACTGAACGAAGGGACCTGCCGATTAACCTCTGAATTTCATGGGTACGTCCCCCCAACCTTCCCTTGGCAGACTCTCTTATATTGCGTATTTGTGTGGCCCGGGGAAGCATAGAATATTCCGCGGTAATCCATCCTTTGCTTTCACCCTTCATAAAATAAGGAACTTTTTGTTCCACGGTAGCGTTACAGATCACTTTTGTGTCCCCTATTTCAATAAGTACCGAACCTTCGGGGTGTTTAGTAAATGACCGGGTAATTTTTACTTCTCTTATTTCATCGGACTCTCTGCCGTCTTTCCTCATAAAATCCCTCCGTTTTTTAGAACCTCACTACTATGTTTATATATTTTACCATACTGTTAAAAATAATCCCACAAATATTATAGTGAAGTCTCCAATACAAGCCCGGAGGAGGTTTACAATCCAGCAGGAGGTCACCCATTACAGAATAAAGGAAGGCCTGTTGGGCCTTCCTTTAAGTATCATTTTTACAGCAGGCAGTATTAGAAAAACCGGGAGGATCCTCGGGGTCTATTGACCTGGAGAGGATGTCTCAAATACGCTGCTGACAAAACAACTACTCTTCACGAATTTGAATGGGCATACTTCTGGTAAGTTCCGGTTCTTCACCCTCCACCAGAATAGACAATGCATTAATTTCAGGAAATTGTACAAGGGTCAAGGCAATCTGCCTCATAATGTTTTCTTCGGAGGTAGCTCCACCTTGAAATGCCAGGAACTCCTGTGAAAAATCTATGACAGCTAACCCATCTTCCACCTGAATACTGTTGATTTTAACCCTGGAGTCAAGTTCAGAAAAAAGCTGGCTTCCGGGCCTGGGGCCTTTTATAAGTTCCTCTAAAGCAGCTTCCATTAAATTGGCAGTCTCAGGGATTACGCGGGTGACCGGTACGATATAGGTTACCGTTTCCTCTCCCATGCCGCAGAAATAAACAAAAACCTTTGAAGTATTACTTAAATTTTCTACCTCATCGGCAACTTCCAGGTTAATGCCTCTCTCCCGGTCCAGAGGCTGCTCAATAATTACCCCCTTGGGAAACTCCTCTAATTTTTTGCCTTCTACCTGAATTTCTACCTGGTCAACAGTCCCGAATTCGGTCAAAGTGTACACCACCGCATCCAGAACAACTCTTTCCTGTCCTTCCTGAACCTCTAAAAAGTTTTCGTTGAAGTCAATCAGGGCCAGGCCATCCCTTATGGTTAAACCGATAATATCTGTGCCCGCAGGTAAGGGTGCATTAAGACCCGTACCATTCAAAAAACTGTCCACCTGCTGACTGCTTGCCAAACGGCTGACGGCAGCCCTGGCAATTCCTTCTTCCCAGGGAATGCTCCTCTCCACCGGTACCAAGTAAGCTCCCTGGTACAGATAGTAAAATGTTGTTTCCCTTAAGTTTTCTTCTTCCGGCTGCGCCTCCTCCTGAAAGTCATCAGTTTCGGTTTCTTCTTCTTCAAAAAACCCTCCCGGGGAACAGCCTACCACTAGAAAAACCACAACCAGTAATAAGACTATTACCTTAAAATATTTTGCAACCATCGTATAACACCTCCGCTGTATAATTTATTTATTACAATATATATACAACAGACATGAAAATAATTCCAAAATAACCATAAAAAAAACCCCTCTTCGGGGGAAACTCAAATTTTATATGGCCGGCAGAATTACCTGATAGGCTTTTACCTTCATATTAATTAACTTTTCGCCAATCTCTACAAAATTTTCAGGGGAAGCGCTTACAAAAAACCTGTGATGACAGGAATTATTACCGCTGGGGTTTAATAAGTTCTTTTCATTCAATATCTCCTGTGCCTCCCGGGCGGTCTCTTCTGCGGAGCTGATCAGCCTTACCTCCGGCCCCATTACCTCCTGAATAACCTCAGCCATCAATGGATAATGAGTGCATCCCAGGATTAAAACATCTATGCCTGCTTCTTTTAGAGGCCTTAAGTATTCTTCAGCCACTTTTTTTGTTTCTTTGGCTCCAATCAGATTGTTTTCAACAATTAATACAAAAAGGGGACAGGCCAGGCTGACGATTTCTACCGCAGGATCCAACCCTCGGATACACTCTTCATAGGCCCGGCTGTTTATAGTTCCGGCTGTACCGATTACTCCAATTTTTTTAGTAGAGGTATAGGAAAGCGCAGCTCTTACTCCCGGCTCAATTACACCAATTACCGGATATTTGACATTTCCCTGGTAATAGGGCAGCCCTGCTGCACTGGCAGAATTACAGGCTACAATGACCATCTTAACATATTGAGTCTGTAAAAAGTCAATAATCTGCATTGAAAATTTCTGTACTTCCTCCTGAGGCCTTGGACCGTAGGGCATTCTGGCGGTATCACCAAAGTATACAATCCTTTCATCCGGCAGCTGTTTGAAAATTTCTTTTACTACCGTTAGCCCTCCAACCCCTGAATCCAAAAGAGCAATTGATTTCAAAGCTTCCATTTTTCCCTCTCCATAATAAGTAAGTTATTTTACCTTTTTTTTAGAAAAATAGCCACCAACTATTTTTTTGGTGTCCAGCACGGTAACAAAGGCATGGTCATCAATTTGCTCAATCAAGTCCATCAGGACCTTCATGTCCTTTCTCTTGATCAGCACATGAATGATTTTTCTAATGGTGCCCTCCCGGCCGTGCCCGTCAACTACGGTTACACCAAAACCTTTTTGCCGTATTTCATCAATTAGCCGCTCCGGGTTTGTTTTGGAAATTACCTGTATATTTGCACAACCAATGGCTACTTTTTCTTCTACAAAAATTCCAAGATAGTTTCCCGTGGCAAAACCCAGGGCGTAAAAAAATAAGCTGGGTATATCGTTCAACCCCTGAAGAATATAAGTTAAAACCGAAATAAAAATAAGGGACTCAAAAAACCCTATAACTGCAGCGTAAAACCTCTGTCCGTGTAAAATCATCAATATTCGAATGGTTGCCAGAGAAATATCCAGACACCTGGCTACAAAAACGATCAGGTATCCTATTAAGAAATGCAAATCACACACCCCAGTAAAATATTATATCTATAATAAACATATTACTCATTCCGTCAATTATGCCTCTAACCTACCGGCAGGTCAACCGCCTGCTGCGAAGGAAAATCTTGATATCCCAGGTTGATGGATATTTTTTGTGTGGTATCCTTTAAATTTTTTGTGATTATATCCTTCAACCGCTTTTCCGTCATGCGAGCCACAGGACCGGAAATGCTGACTGCAGCGATTACTTTTCCTTCATGGTTCCTGATGGGAGAAGCAATGCACTTAACCCCTTCTTCCATCTCCTCCACATCCAGGGAGTATCCCTGTTCCCGGATGATTGTAAGTTCCTCCATTAATTTATTAGGATCTGTTATGGTCTTTGAGGTAAAACGAGTCAGCTCTTTTTTTAACACCTTCGCTAATTCCGCTTCGTCCAAATAAGCCAGCAGGACTTTCCCTGCACCGGTACAATGAGCCGGCCCACGGCTTCCTACCCGGGCGAACATTTTAATCATGTTAGAGGATTCCACCTGTTCGATATAAACTACTTCCCCCTGGTCGATAATAGCCATGTTTACCGTTTCATTACACCTGTCCACCAGCTCTTGAAGGTCAGGCCTGGCCACCTGTCGAATGTCCAGGCTGTATAAGGCCTTGCTTCCTATTTCAAATATTCTCAAGCCCAAACGATATCTTCCGCTGTTCAGGTCCTGCTGCACAAACTGATGAGATATTAACGTGTGCAGGAGACGATGGACTGTGCTGATATTTAAATCAGCCTTTTCACTTATATCACTTAAGGTCATAGGCCTCCCTACTTCAGAGAGTATTTCCAGGAGATATAAGGCCCTTTCCACGGATTGAACCCGCTGACCCTTTTTGTCACTTTTCATCTTCCAGTACTCCTTCCTGATATTTTACTTTTTAACATGGATGGCTAAAAGTCTTACCTTACTATTCGTGTAC